>JAILFA010000083.1 GCA_024687125.1 Lachnospiraceae bacterium | reverse complement strand
GGCTATAACCATGAGGAGAGTCTTGATGTGGCTTACAGTGCGCAGTTCGTTGATCTGTGTACCCGTACTCTTCTGGCTAAGATCAAGGGCCCTTCCGAGGCGGCGACAACACAGATGCAGCTGGAGCTCATGGATGCCAGGACGGATCCGGTTGGGCTTCAGGATATCACGAGGATCTGGTCGGCCTTCCATTTCCTGCCGAAGGATTTTTATGCCACAAAGCCCGGGTGCGGAAAGAAATATCTGAACAAGTACAGACTGATCTGCGGACCGAACGGCGATCTGGTCGTCAGGACGGTGGAGCTGGCAAAGTGCAAGCCCCTGCAGTCTGTCGGGATCGCCATGCACGTTCTTGCCGACACCTGGGCTCACTCCAATTTTGCCGGGACGCCGTCCCTTGTCATCAATAATACAAACTATGTTTTCTATGAACTGTTCCCGGAGGGAGACGGTTACAGAGAGGTACCGATCACTTTTGTGCATAAGACCTCAACACCGGATGACCTGGATAACAGCGTCTATACAAACAGCCTGTACCAGACCAGCGAGAACTCAATTATGAACCTTGGCCATGGCAGAGCCGGGCATCTCCCGGATTACAGCTTTGTAAGATATAAGTATCTTCCGGCATGGGGCGAGTATGAGGAACTTATCAAGGACAATCCGAGCGATTACATGAAGGCCTTTACCCAGATGATCCGGGCAATGAAGTACATCCGCGGAGAGACCGAGACCTTTGCAAAGGATGAGTACGATATGGAGGCGGTTGAGCCTCACAAGGACAGGATACGGGGGATCATCGAAAAGAGACAGATCATCGCAAGTAAGGACTGGAAGGCCTTTGGCGAGGATCTCTCAGGGCAGACGATCGAAGACCACAGGATCGACAAGTATTTTGATGAGTACACCGGCAGCAACAGCAAGGATGAAACCTTTATCGGAAAGTTCACCAAAGGTGCGATCGCCCATAAGGGCATGGTCATCAGCGAAATCTACAAGTCAGGCAACAAACTGGCCGGCGCAGCCAGGTAAAAGAGGGTTAGCTATGAATGGATTTCAGAGAGTAAGAAAGGTTCTGTTCGGCCTGTGCATGATCGCGGTGGCGCTGTTTTTGATCCTGTACCCGTCAGACGAGACGTATATGGTGATCGTACTGATCCTTTCCCTTGGTCTTGCCATCGCAGGGATCAAGGACGTCATTTTCTATTTCACGATGGCGAGGCATATGATCGGGGGCAAGATGATCCTTATCCAGGGAGTGATCATCCTGGATTTCGCCCTCCTCACCGGATCTCTGACCAACGTGCCCAAGATCTACATCCTCCTGTATCTGATCGGCATTCACGCCTTTTCCGGTGTGGTGGAGGTCCTCAGGGCCATGGAGTCCAAGAAATCCGTGGAAGGCCCGTGGAAACTGAAATTCAGCCATGGGATCATCAACTTTCTCCTCGCCGTGGCGTGCCTGATCTTCATAAGGAGGGCAAACACAGCGCTTCTGATCTACAGTCTCGGACTGATCTATTCGGCAGTGGTGAGGATCTTCAGCGCATTCCGCAGAACCTCCTTCATCCTCATCGAGTAAGGAGTTTAGCTGTCATGAGCGGCTTTATACATAAAAACACGGCCAGGCACTTGGCACCATAGAAGAAATCATGAGTAAAAAAGAGCCCGATGATACAGCTGGATTACAACATTTTTCTTGAACTGGCGGTCATTCCACTGGATCTGGTCCTGTTTGTGTACCTTGTCATGCGGTATACGAACCCGACCAGAGTGAACATCGCCTTTCGCAGACTTGCGTTCGCCGTCATGGCGGCGGATATCCTGGATGTCGCGACGGCCGTGGTGACGAGCGCCAGAGCGGCGGTCCCGAATCCCGTTCACTGCCTGTTCAATACGCTGGACAGCGCCCTCACGGCTTATGCCGCGTTTCTTTTCATCTACTATATCTACGCGTATTCCGCCATGGAGCAGGCGGATCTGACCAGGCGCAAAGTGATCAACGCGGCTCTCCTTGCGGCCGATCTGCTGCTTCTTGCGACAAATCCGCTGACCGGCTGGGTGTTTACCTATGACGAGGCCGGAAACTATATCCACGAATTCCTTTTTACCCCGGTGGCCTACGGTTTCCCGGTCCTCTTTTTTGCCATCGGCAGTGTCTATATGCTCACGCATCGGGTGCGTTACAAAAAGCTGCAGGTGATCGCCATGGTGTGTGCCATTGTGTGCGCCGGGACGCTCTTTCTGCTCCAGATGCTGTTCTTCGATGATGTGCTGATCACCCTGTTTATCGCTTCCATCGGTGTGCTGGTCATTTTTCTTTCTCTGGAGACGCCGGATTATGTGCGGCTGCTGCAGACCATGGAGGAACTCAATGAGACCCGTGCCCGGGAGGCGGCCATGCAGGCCAAGGCGGACCTTTCCCAGCAGGTCATGCTGGCACTTTCCAAAGCGGTTGACGCCAAGGATCACTACACGAACGGTCATTCCGCGCGCGTCGCGAGGTATGCCCGGGAGATCGCCCGGCGGATGGGTAAAACCGAAGCCGAGCAGGAGGAGATCTTTGAACTGGGGTTATTGCATGATATCGGCAAGATCGGGATCTCCGAGGAGATCATCAACAAAAAGGGAAAGCTGACTGCGAGAGAGTTCGCTGCGATCAAGGAGCATACCGTCATCGGCTGGGGGATCCTGAAGACCATCACGGAGATTCCCTGGCTTTCCAAGGGCGCCAGATGGCATCATGAGAGATTTGACGGAAAGGGATATCCGGACGGACTTGCGGGAACGGAGATCCCGGAGGAGGCCAGGATCATCTGCCTTGCGGACAGCTATGATGCCATGACCTCCAAGCGTTCCTATTCCATGCCGCGTTCACAGGCTGAGGTGCGTGCCGAGATCGTGCGGTGCAGCGGGACGCAGTTTGATCCGGATATCGCCGTACATCTGATCGAAATGATCGATGAGGATGCGGAGTACCGCCTGCGGGAACCCTAGTCCTGCGGCGCGCCGGGCTGGTATTCCAGGATGTCGCCTGGCTGACAGGTGAGCGCTTCGCAGATGGCATCCAGTGTAGAAAAACGTACCGCGCTCACTTTTCCGGTCTTGATCTTGGAGAGGTTGACGTTGGAGACGCCGACCCGCTCCGAGAGCTCGTTCAGGGACATTTTCCGATCCGCCATGACGCGGTCAAGTCTGAGTATGATCATATCGGTTACCTCCCGTCACAGCGTCTCATCGGATTCCGCCTGCAGGACACAGCCGTAATCGAAGATGTTGTAGATGCACCAGAAGAAGAATCCGACGATCAGACCGGCCCCCAGCCCCAGACTGATCGCGATCAGGACGGAGAGCAGGATAAAATTGAACCGGAACTTCTTCATGACGATCTCCGTGAACGGAGACTCCTCTTTAAGCACGATGTCGAAGACCTGTCCGAAGAGCCAGAATGCCAGAACAAACAGTGCGGTAATGACTGCGCCGGCACCGCAGATGATCGACAGCTTGACGAAGGCACTCATATCCCTGGGGATCAAGGCAGACAGACCGGCGATGCTGATGCGCTCCTCCAGAGCATTCTGCTCGAGTTCGGCGTTGATGGCTGCGTTGAGCTCATCTATGCTCATGGACTCCCCATTGTTGCTGATCAGGGAAGTGTGGCCGGTCCTGGCCAGCTGATCCCCGCCGACAGCGACGAGGATCGCTCCGGCGATGCATGCAACGGTGCCGACCATGCACAGGATCATGAGGATGCGGCAGATGATCTTGCCGACCCTGCAGCTCTTTTTGATCCGTTCGATCTTTTCCTGTTTGGTGTTCATTTCTTCTCCTCTCTGTCGGCTTTCGTACCGGCATCTGAAATCTGTGTCTGTGTTTTCTTCCGCGGTGATGTCATCGTAGCATGGTTGGAAATGCTTGTCAATAATTAATTATCGAAAAACGATAAAAAGTATGTGGGAAACATATAATTATTAATGAAAAAGGTTGGCTGGGCACCGGCCGGAAGTATGCAGAAGTGCAGGCCGAAAGCATGCTGAATCAGGGCCGAAAGCTTGAATATTCCGGAAGCTTGATGAAGATCCCTGCTGTCTGATTGCGGAGGAAATGGAAATGTGTGAGAATGCAGGTGGAGGATTGTTTATGCGAAGAAAGAGGATCATTTCTCTTGTCCTGCTCGTTTTAGCGTTTGTTCTTATCTGTGGTTGCGGCACAGGCGGCGCAGATGGCGCAGGCGGCGCTTCGGCCGGGACAGAGGTTTCCGAAAACGGGGATAGGAAAGGGTTCAGTCTGAAACTGCCTGAGGCGGCCGATAACTTCTGCGCAGGGAGCCGGAATTGCCGTGAGCTGCCGACGTGGCTTAGTTTCATCTGATGTTTTTCGGAGAAGAGGAGAGATTTAGGCTAAAACAGAGGAAAGAGTCGAAATACGCCAAAGACATCAGAGAGTAGAGTGCGGATTTGGGTAAAAACAGAGGAAAGAGTCGAAATACGCCCATGACATCAGAGAGAAGAGAGAGGATTTGTGTAAAAACAGAGGAAAAAGTCAAAATCCGCCCAAGGCAAACGAGAAAAGAGCGTAGATTTGGGCTAAAACAGGGAAAAGAAGCGAAATGTGCCCAAATCATCAGAGAGTAGAGCGTAGATTTGGGCTAAAACAGAGGAAAAAGTCGAAATACGCCCAAGACTTCTGAGAGCAGCGCCGTCTTCTTTTGACATTAAGGTCTGTTCATATTATAATTATTGGACTGTTGCGTTTAATGACCGGAACGTATTCTGCGAGAATTCGAAAATGAAGAAAAACGCCATTTTACGGCACCTTCTTTTACCGATCATCATCATTATCGTTGTTCTGACCGCCCTGATCATCGGGATCCTGGGCGTTGTTTCCCATCGTACTTACGAAGACAGGATCATCACCGAAAACCGCGCGAAAACCGCGCTGATCGCTGACAATGTCGCCGCATTCCTTTCGGAAGCCTATGCGCTGACCGAGGAGCTGGCTGACAGTGAGGCGATCCGGTCGATGCAGACGCAGCTGCAGAATCCGGTTCTGGAGGCCTGCGCCGGGCGAAATCCCTATTTTGAACTGCTTTATGTCCAGGATGCGGACGGCATGCAGACCGGCAGATCCTCGGGGGATCTCGCGGATCGGAGCGACCGCTGGTGGTTTAAGCAGGTCGCCTCGGATCAGAAGCCGTTCATCTCCGGCTCTTATCTTTCCGTTGCAACGGGAGACCCCTGTGCTTCGGTCTTTATCCCGATGATGCAGGACGGCGCTTTTGCGGGCGTGTGTGCGTCCGACATCCGGCTGGATGCGCTGGCGGAGCTGGTCAGCAGTTACTCTGAAGCGGACGGGGACAAGATCGTCTTCATCATCGACGGAGAAGGGGTCGTGCTCGCTCATCCCGACCGCCTGGTCGCCCGCGGGCAGACGAATTACGCAGAGACGGCTCCCTCTGACTCCTTCAAAAAGATGATCGGCGATGTGATGTCCGGGAGTACCGGCAGCATGAATGTGCGCGCGGACGGGGATACCTGGTACGCATTTTACGCACCGGTCCGTCTGGACGGAGATTCCGATCCGTGGTCGGTGGTCACGCTGGAGCGCAGATCCGTGCTGCTCAGGCCCCTGCATCTGTCCATTCTTATAGCGGTCCTGATCGCGGCCGCTGCGCTTGCCATAGCGATCCTCCTGATCTGTATGAGCGTCCGGCGGATCACAGTGCCGCTCTCTGATCTGGCCGGGATCATCGACCGTGCTGCGGAGGGCGATTTCTCGCTCCGGGCGGACGAACAGGGTGAAAATGCGGAGATCGCAAGGCTTGCCGGCAATTTCAATCATATGACAGGCAAGGTGGCCCTTGTTCTCGGCGAGACCATCCGTCTGGTCGAGGATGTCCGCGGCAGCTCCAACGAGATCTCCGATGTCATCGTGGAATCGGAGCAGTCCTCGCAGGAGATCCGCAGTATCTCTGACTGTGCGGAGAGTCAGGCGGCTGACTGCATGCGGGTAACAGATCTGGTCGAACAGCTTGTCAGCTGCACCGGACGTCTCGGAGAGGTCACGGAGCTTCTGGCGGATCAGGCGGATGCGATCCGGAACATGGATACCGACAGTGCCGAGGATGTCTGCAGGGCTGAGGAGGGACGCTGGGAAAGCGTGGAGCTTGTGGACGCCGTTTGCGAAAAAGCGGGAGAACTCAGCGCTTCCTCTGAAAAGATCGGTGATATCGTGGATGAGATCGGAAGACTTTCCGCGAGAACATCTCTTCTTGCGCTCAACGCGTCGATCGAAGCCGCAAGAGCGGGAGAAGCGGGCAAGGGATTTGCGGTCGTAGCGCAGGATGTGTCCAAGCTCAGTGCCGGGTCCGCCGCGGCTACGGGGAACATCCGGGAGCTCATTGCCGATCTGCAGGCGCGGATCGGGGAGCTGAACGATCTGATCGATCAGATGCGGCAGAGTTTCTCCGGACAGACAGAGACTGCCGGCGGGATGAAGGAATTCCTGGACAGGTTCGGGGAGATCTCCGGACGCTCCGAGGGTGCGGCAGACGAAGCGCGGCAGCTGATCGGAGATGCACAGGAGATCGGGCGAGAAGCGGCAGATGCCGCCCGCGAGATCAGGGAACTGTCAGAGGAGACAGGCCGCTGTGCGCAGGAGACTGCGAAGAGTGTTGCCCATCAGGCAGAGATCATCCGCAGTCTCGCACAGAAAGTAGAAAACATGAACGCAGCCTCCGACATTCTGGAACTGGAGATGCAGAGGTTTACGATCGAATAGTTATTTGAAGAATGTCCTGTATGCCCAGATCAGGATGCAGGCACCCACGACAGAGATCAGGATGGAGCCGATCCAGTTGGTGGCACCGACACCGATAAAGCCGCCGATAACACCGCCGACAATACCGCCGAGGAGCCCCAGGATGATGTTCATGACAAGGCTCTGTTTGGAGTTCATGATATAGCCGGCTATGCATCCGGAGACGCCGCCGATGATGAGGGAAATGATGATCCGTATGATCATTGCTGCTCCTTTCTGCCGGGGCTGGCCCGGTAAGCGGATGGGTTTGCGATTAATGTATCAAGAGTAAACAAAAAAAGGAGATCTGTCAAATCATACACACTGCAAGCGGAAGGGGGATAACATGGTAAAACTGGTCATTAACGAGAACAAAAAGCTGGGGACGATCGCTCCGGAGATCTACGGACACTTTTCCGAGCATCTGGGGCGCTGCATATATGAAGGCCTCTACGTCGGGGAGGATTCCGATATCCCCAATGTGAACGGCATGCGCAAGGACGTCGTGGAAGCGCTCAGGGAGATCAATGTGCCGGTGCTGCGCTGGCCGGGCGGCTGCTTTGCCGATGAGTATCACTGGAAAGACGGGATCGGCGACAAGGCGGGCCGGAAAAAGATGGTCAACACCCACTGGGGCGGCGTGACCGAGGACAACAGCTTCGGAACCCATGAGTTCATGGAGCTCTGCCGGCAGATCGGATGCAAGACCTATGTCAACGGCAATATGGGCAGCGGCTCGGTGCAGGAGATGAGCGAATGGGTTGAGTACATGACCTTCGGCGGTCTCTCTCCGATGTCCGAGCTGCGTAAGAAAAACGGCCATGAGGAACCCTGGAAGGTCGACTATTTCGGCGTCGGCAACGAAAACTGGGGCTGCGGCGGCAACATGACTCCCGAATATTACGGCAATGAATACCGGAGGTATCAGACCTATATCCGGCAGTATGACAAAGACAGCCATGTGGCCAAGATCGCATGTGGCGCCAACGCCGCCGACTATCACTGGACCGAACAGGTGCTGCGGACCTGCTTCCGGGATGCCCTGCCGGATACGAAGGGCATGATGGATCTGCTCTCGCTCCATTATTACACGGTTCCCGGAGAATGGAATGCCAAGGGCAGTGCGACGGACTATAATGAGGAAACCTGGTATCTGACACTGGCTAC
>JAILFA010000060.1 GCA_024687125.1 Lachnospiraceae bacterium | reverse complement strand
GGCGGCGGTGTGGATGGCGCGATCCACCGCGCTGCAGGTCCCGAGCTTCTTGCGGAATGCAGGCTGCTGAACGGCTGCGAAACGGGGCAGGCGAAAATCACGAAGGCATACCGCCTTCCCTGCGAATATGTTATCCACACGCCGGGGCCCATCTGGCAGGGCGGACATCGCGGCGAGGCGAAGCTCCTTGCATCCTGCTACAACTCCTGCCTTACGCTTGCCTTGGGAAACGGGATCCGCAGCATCGCATTCCCCTCGATCTCGACGGGCGTTTACAGCTATCCCCTTGATGAGGCCGCCGCGATCGCCGTTAAGACTGCGAAGGAATTTGCCGCCGCGCACCCGGGCGCGCTTGACCTTGTAGAATGGGTGCTTTTTGATGACTATACGTATGAGGTTTATAAAACGGAGATAGAACATGACTGAGAATCTGCAGGCATTCGGCGAGATCGGAATCGCGCTCGCACAGCATTTTGACAGCCTTTACTACGTTGATATCGATACGGGCAATTACACCGAATATGTCCGTAAGGGAGTGTTTGATGTGTTCGGGATCCCGACGGAGGGGGATGATTTCTTTACGGAGTCGCAGACGAATGCCGTAAAGTGCATTTATCCGGACGATCTTGAATTTGTCGTCAGGCTCTTTGACAGGGAAACGGTATTAAAGAGACTTTCCGGGGAGAAATCCTATTCGACCGTCTACAGGCTGATCGTCGACGGACGGGTGGAACATGTCCAGCTTATCGTGCTTATGTGCGAGGATAAAAAGCATGTCATATTCTGCCTTGAGAATATCGAGGATGAGATCAGGAAGAAGACGGAGCAGGACCTTAATCTTCAGTCCGCAAGGCGGCTTGCGCGGCTTGATGACCTGACCGGCATCCGGAATAAGAACGCGTTCATAGAAATGTCGGAGTCCATTAATGCTAAAATGAAGTCCGGCGGCGAGGTTGAGCCGTTCGGCATCATGATGTGTGATGTGAACGACCTGAAGCGTATAAATGACACGAGAGGTCACAGCTTCGGGGATGAAGCGCTGCAGCGGGCAAGCAGGATGATCTGCGGGATCTTTAAGCGAAGCCCAGTGTTCCGGGTGGGCGGCGATGAGTTCGTCGTGATCCTGCAGGGTGAGGATCTGGAGAAACGTGAGCAGCTGCAGAGTGTCCTGAGGAAGGAATCGGCAATCAACAAGCGTTCCCGCACAGGACCAGAGATCGCCTGCGGGATGGCGGTATACGATCCCGGCAGCGACACATCTTTTGAAACTGTATATGAGCGGGCGGATCGTCTCATGTACGACAATAAAAGCGAGTTGAAGTCCGTACATATCAAAGACGGCTTCACCAATATGGAGAAAACGGACATTCCGATTCCGGATGAGCGCAAGCGCCTACTCGACGGCATGTTCGGCGCTCTTTTGACCGTGGCGGGCGGCGGATACGTCTATCTGAACGATATGAAGTATGATTTCTCGAGATGGTCTCTGCCGCTGATCGATGATTTCGATCTCGCCTCAGAATACATGTACCACGCAGACAGCATCTGGCAGGATTATGTGCATCCCGATGATCTCGGTGTCTACCGCGAGGCAGTCGATGCGGTCCTTTACGGAAACGCCGAAGTCCGCGCCGCATGCTATCGCGCCCGCAGGGCGGACGGCACGTATGTTCGCCTTACGACCAGGGGTTTTGTCCTTTGCGATTCCGACGGCACCCCGGAGTACTTCGGCGGGATCATCGTGGAGATGTAGAAATGGCCCCCCGGGACGGGGTCGACGGTCCACTTTGTTCCCGGAAAAGTGCCCCCCCGGGACGGGGTTGGGGGGTCATTTTCGCTGAGCTGCAGTAAAGTGGCCCCCCGGGACGGGGTCGGGAGGTCATTTTCGCTGAGCTGCAGTGCCCTTCGGAGATGGGGTGGTGTGTTGAGTTGAAGCGGGAAGTGTGAAGTTGGATGGCCCCGTGTGTTGTAGCGGAAGGACAGTTAGCCTGGCTGTTTCGGAAGTGCTGCTGAGAGAGGAAAGAAGGAAGACGGAAGTCTTTACAGAGAGGTTGAAGAGAGAGAAGACGGAAGTCTTTGCAGAGAGGTTGAAGAGAGACGGAAGAAGGAAAAGTTTTCAGAGGGGTGTAAGGAGAAGGCATATGGACAGATTTTCAGAAGCGTTGCTGAGTGAGAAGACAGACAGGATCCCCGAGGAATACGACTGGTTCGCTCCGCTGATAGGGGACTGGGATTGTGACTATTATGATATCCTGGACGGTGAGCCACGCCACGTGAAGGGTGAGTGGATCTTCCGGAGAATACTGGAAGGGACCGGCATACAGGATATCTTCATCTTCCCCTCAAGAGCCACGAAGGAGCAGGCCCCTCAGCCCGATGGCGAATACGGGACCTCTCTTCGCATGTATAACGCCGCGGCCCATTGCTATGATGTCGTATATACCTGCGATCACATTATGAAGCGCCTGTGCTTTACCAGGGAAGGCGGCAGGCTTATGGGGAAGGTCCTCGACGAGGAGTCGACCTACTGGATATTCTCCGACATGACGGGCAGCAGCTTCCGCTGGGAATATGTGATCTTCAAAGAGGACGGCAGCAGGGAACTTGTGTGCGAGATCAGGGGAGAAAGGTACCGGCCGGAGCTCATGGATTGAGGTTTTCTGATTACTACGGCCAGGACTGGCGAAACGCACCGAGGAGCCGTAGGAATCAAAGCATCTGAGGACGAAGCCTACGGCTCAAAGCGGCAAAACGCACCGAGGAGCCGTAGAAATCAAAGCATCTGAGGACAAATACTACGGCTCAAAGTGGCAAAACGCACCGAGAAGCCGTAGGAATCAAAGTATCTGAGGACGAAGCCTACGGCTCAAAGTGGCGAAACGCACCGAGGGGCCGTAAAAACCATGAAGCGGAGGACAAATACTACGGCTCAAAGCGGTGAAACTCGTAGAAGAGCCGTAACAAACCTAAAATCAGACGAAACGGGCTATTTTGCATGCAGTGCAAAATAGCCCGTTTTATTTTGGAAAAACCGCCGTTTTTCCGGACGGATAAATGAGTATGATAATAGTATAGGGATACTTTTCCGGGCGGCCGAGGAAAGTGGCAAAATGGCCCGCTGACCCCGTCCCGGGGGTCCACTTTCTCAAAGTCCGCAAAAACGGACCAGAATGGCAGTAACATGTAATCACAGTGAGGGGCGGGACAGTACGAATCCCAGTACGAAACTTAAGGTCAGATACAACGGAGGTAAAGGATATGGCATTCGATTATTTTGCAGGTTCAGTTTTTGATCTAGACGGAAATGGACGCATTGACGCAGGCGAGGCAGCCTTCATCTATGAAACCTTCTTTGCGGAGGAGAAGTCCTCCAACGATTACGATGAAGACGATGATGACATCGACGATGACTATGACAGAGATGACGACTACGATGACGATGATGAGGACTTCGATGATGACGACTATGACAGCGATGATGATAGCTACAGCGATGATGGCTATGGCGATAACGACAGCTATGACAGTTTCGATGATGATTTTTGATCGGCTTCTGATTTAAGAAGCCATTCGCATCGCCCCGATGATGGGGTGATAGAGTGTGTGTTTGTCATTGATGCATTCCGAATGAAATGATCACTCTTCTGGATAGTAGGAATGCAGAGCCGGAGACGGCAGTAACCACGGTAGGAGAGGTCGAAAGATCAGCCGGGGACTCCTTTCTAAAATAACTCGATGAAGATAGATGCAAAAGGCCATGAGGCCGGAGGAACGAACATGAAGAAGACTTTCATATGTTTGGCAACAAGTATAATGATGATAAGCTTTCTGATCTTGGCAGCGCCCGTATCGGCGCATGCGAAGGCGATCTGCGGCTGTTCCGGCTGCACAAAAGAGGCCGTGAGCGGAAGCAGGTACTGCAGCCTTCACACATGTTCGGCGGAGGGGTGCTATAAACTCCGCAACAACGGCACCGTTTACTGTGACACGCATGCCGCGCAATGGCTGCGTGAGAGCGGGAAAAAGGCCTGCTGCGCGTCCGGATGCTACTGTCCCGCAGGCGATGGGCATATATACTGTAGCAAGCATGAGTGTAAGGAAATGAACTGCACCAGCAAGAAAGCGGAAGGATCCGACTATTGCAGTACCCATGATAAGAGCAAAACCACCTCGAAATCGAGCAAAACGAAATCGGGCACGACGAAATCGGGCACAACGAAATCAGGCACGACGAAATCGGGCACAACGAAATCAGGCACGACGAAATCGAGTACAACGAAATCAGGCACCTCGAAGTCGACTTCAAATAAATCAAAGTCATCTTCGAAAAAGAAGAAGTACGATCAGTATGATGTCTACAGCTACAAGAGTGCGCAGGATTTCGCGGACGATAAGTACGAGGAGTTCTACGACTACGAAGACGATTATGATGATGAAGGCGAGGCCTATGAGGCGGCGGAGGATTACTGGGAAGAGCATCATTAAGGAGGCGGTCCGATATGACGATCATTCAAAACGAATCCAGATTCGACAACATCAGGAAAATCCATGAGATGCGGGACTTCTTCGACTGGGATGAAGAACTTGAGAAAGTCATGCGCGAACGGGATCAGAACAGAAACTGTCTGATCCTTTCGGAGATTCTGTACTTCGTTCTGTGGGGGATCTTGTATTATCTTTACCTGAGCGGCAGGTCCTGGTATGTGCCCAGAGTCGAGCTCATCAGATTTGAGATACTTTGCTTATGTTCCCTCGGTGCGGTGGGGTGGTATTCCTGGAGAGAGCGGAAGATCCGGAAGAGTGAAGTGTTGCAGCGCTATTCCCTGCAGGATATGTTTCTTTACTTCCTTTTGGGAGACGGGTTTGTGGAATCGATCCGGCTAAGCCGCGACCGTAAGACGGCGACCTTCTACTGGGACGACGGAAACACAAAAGTGCCCATCGAAGGGTATACACTGGAAGGCACAGGCCGCGAGGTACAGACTGTGGACCTTGACAGACATGTGATTTATACAGGAGATTGATGATCATGAATGACGTTGAAAGAAGAGAGATTCGGGAAGCGATCGATGCCGCGGATGATGCGCTTTTTCACCTGCGCTCTGCAAGGCGCTATCTTTCCAGTGCAGGGAACTGGGGCCTTATCGATTTGTTCGGAGGCGGGCTTATATCCGGGCTCGTTAAGCATGGGAAGATGGGAAGCGCGGAGCGGGAGATCGATGAAGCAAGATTTGCCCTGCAAAGGTTCAGTAAGGAACTGCGGGATGTCAGCGGATACAGTTCGATCCACATCAACGATTTCCTTACTTTTGCAGATTTCTTTTTCGACGGATTTCTGGCTGATGTGTTGGTTCAGTCGAGGATCGGTGAAGCGAAGAGGCAGTGCGACGATGCGATAAGAAGAGTTGAGACGATACGCATGGAGCTTGCAGGAAAGTTATAACAGAACAAACAGAATACGAGCATACAAAAAGCCCCACTTCCGGGGCTTTTTGTGATGTAAGAAATGGACCGTGAACCCCGTCCCGGGGGTTCATTTTTCTTAGTTCTTCTTGATCAGATTGAAGATCGCGATCAGGATGCAGGCACCTATTACAGAAACGATGACATTTCCGAAGATGCTGTTTGCGCTGATGCCGATAAGACCGAGGATCAGACTTCCTACGACACCGCCGACGATGCCGAGGATGATGTTCATCAGCAGGCCGTTTGTTTTCTTCATGATAAGGCTTGCAAGCCATCCTGCTAAGGCACCGATCAAAATCGCAACGATGATTCCTGTTAACATATGATTTTCCTCCTGCAATAAAACTTCTGCCGCACTACCGCGACAAAGAAAAAATACCACGACACACTATCCGGTGTCAATGGACCGCTGACCCCGTCCCGGGGGCCACTTTCGGGTGGGAAAATGGACCGTCGACCCCGTCCCGGGGGGCCACTTTCGGGTGGGAAAATGGACCGCTGACCCCGTCCCGGGGGGTCATTTGCAGGTGAAGGAGATTGTGGAGGTGCCGAGGGTCAGGGTGTAGGTTCCTGCGGGAAGATCGAGGTCCGTAAGATCCAGGGTGAGCGGGTCGGGGGCCAGGAGAATGTCCCCCAGGGTTCCTTCGGCAAGAGGTGTGTCGGAGCCGCTGCCGTCAGCGGCGGTGATGGAGTATTTCAGTTCCTTCGCGGAGGGAGGAAGAGCTTCTTTAACGGTAACGGTAAGGATTCCGTCTTCATATTCGGCCTCTTCGAGGATGGGAGAGGTCAGCCCCTTCTTGCTTTCGTAGCTTCGTTCGGAGTCATTCAGTTCCGCTTCCTCGAAATCCGCCGAGAGCGTGGAGTCGGAGCCGGAAGTCTCGGAAGCCGCAGAAGCCGCAGAAGAGCCGGTTGCGTCGGAAGTCGAAGCCTCAGCCGCCGCAGCGTTATCGCCCTTGGAAGCCTCGGGAGCCTCAAGCCCGGGCGCCATATCCATCATGTCTTCCCCGGCAGCCTCCGAAGCCATGTCGTAATCGGCCTCCGAAGCCGCATCAAAAGCAGCCTCAGAATCCGCATCGTAAGCAGCCTCAGAAGCAGCCTCGGGCGCGGGATAGGCGGCGTCTGTCATCGCCGTGCCTGCGGATGTGCTCTCGCTCTTGCCTACGTGCATTCTGGTAAGAACCACGGATACGGTAAGGAGCAAAGCGGCCGCTGCGGGGATGGCGATGAGCGCGAACCGGTTGATGCGCACGATCTTAGACGTTTTCTTCGGCGCAGGGCTCTCATGCAGTTCGAACGCTGCTTCGTCTATGTATTTCGGATCGATCCCGGAGAGGGCATTCATAAGATCGTTACCGTTCACAGTTCATATCCCTCCTTCATGAGGTAGGTTTTGAATCTTCCGCGTAATCGGAAAAGCAGAGATTTGACGGCGGATTCGGACATGGAAAGCTTCGATGCTATATCGGTAAGCGGATCGACGTAGAAGTAGCGCCTTACAAACGCGATCCTTTCGTTCTTGTTAAGGCCGGAGAGGAAGCGGTTGATGTGTTCGGAAAGGAGCGACATATCGACCATGTCTTCCGTGGAGGAAGTGCCTGCCACCTCGAGGAGCTCATCCAGCGCGAGGGCGGTCTGTCCCGCCCCGCGCTTTTGTGAATGAGTTTTCCGGTACAATGTGAGCGCATGATTTCTGATGATCGCCGCAAGATAGGACCCCAGCAGTTCCGGGCGTTCTTGGGGCATGGTGTTCCAGGCCGAAAGGTAGGTGTCGTTGATACACTCTTCGGAATCTTCGCTGTTATCTACGATATTCATCGCGATCTTTCTGCAGTAGCTGCCGTATTTGACGTTTGTCTCGGTGATCGCGCTTTCGCTTCTTGCCCAGTAAAGGTCGACTATCTCGTGATCCTGCATTGTTCTTATAACTGTCTGATAAGGTCCAGGAACTCCTCTTTGTATTCGTCATCAAGGTCAAGCTTTGCTACCTGCCTCGATACATCATATATGTCCAGGTTCCCGATGTATTCGCTGTTGTTAAGGACCATGCCGCACTCCGCAACATATGCTGCAAACAGTGTATCACAATTCGGGTTTTTGGTATAGCAGTCGCTTCCTACGGGGAAGTAGATGAGCTTGGATTCGTCCTCTTCAGGCTCCTTGTAGCGGACGGATACGGTCATCCATTCGTTGGAAGCTGCGCCGATGTCGGAAAGGTCGGTATTCTGGTAGCGGAGGGAGGTGCCTTCCCCTGCTTCGTCTTCGTTCAGCCTGATCTCGTACATTACCGTGATCGCATGCCCGCTTCCGATCTCGCCGCCGTCCTTGGTGTCGTCGTCAAAGTCCTTCGCTGCCATCAGTCTGTTCTCATAACCCACAAGGCGGTATTCGCTGACGTATTTCGGGTTGAATTCCGTACGGACCTTCACGTCCTTTGCTACGGTAACGAGGCTGGAGTTGAACTCGTCAACCAGCGTCTTCTTTGCCTGGGAGAGGCCGTCGATGTAGGAATAGTTGCCGTTTCCCTTATCCGCGAGGGTCTCAAGCGTTGCTTCGTTGTAGTTGCCTGTTCCGAACCCGAGGACCGAAAGGAAGACACCGCTTTCCTTCTTGTCCGTGATCAGTTCTTCAAGCTCTGCTTCCGAGGTGATGCCGACATTTAAGTCGCCGTCGGTTGCCATGATGACACGGTTGTTCCCGCCCTTTATGAAGAACTTTTCCGCAAGACGGTAAGCGGACTTGATTCCGTCACCGCCGTTGGTGGAACCGGAAGCAGTAAGGTCGTTGATGGCGCGTTTGATCTTCGTGTGCTCATTCCCGGGAACGCCTGCGATCACGATATCAGACGAGGAAGCGTAGGTAACGATGGAAACCCTGTCATTCTCATCCAGGTCGTCGACCAGCATGTTGAAGCCCATCTGAAGGAGCGGGAGCTTGTCGTAGGAGTCCATGGAACCCGAAACGTCGATAAGGAAGACAATGTTCGAGGGCGTATCCTCTACCGCGCCGAGTTCCGCGGCCTTGATCCCCAGGTTCACAAGCTTCGTGTCCTTATTCCACGGGCAGTCGATGATGGATGCATTCACCGCGAACTTGTCGTTCCCGCCGGGGCTCTTGTAATCATAATCGAAGTAGTTGATCAGCTCTTCCGTGCGGATGGAACCTGCGGGAATATCCATCAGGCTGTATCCGTCGTTGATCATCCTGCGGAAGTTCGAGTAGCTTGCGGTGTCGATGTCTGCCCCGAAGGTGGAAAGAGGGGAAGATGCAACGTCCGTGAACGCGTTTTCAATAACTGTTCTGTAGTTTTCGCCGTAGTTCGGCTGCGGATAGCAGTAATCGGGGAAGTAGTAGTCTCCGGGACAGAGGGCGTCCTCTTCATAATCCATGCAGTAGCTTTCGCCTGCCGATTTTGCCGCTTCAGCGTAAGAGCTGTCATTCCGGGCGGCGGCTGCGGATCCCGAAGGATATTGGGGTGCAATATAGGATGATGATGCGTCTGCGGCATATCCCGTCATGCCGTCGTCTGCGGAAGCTTCCGTCATCGCAGGGTATTCCGCTTCGATATAGGAAGGGGCTTCCGATGTGGCTGTGTCCTGTCCTTTTCCGCATCCTGCTAAAGATGTCATAACAACGGATCCGATAAGTAATGCTGCGATAGTCTTCTTTTTCATTTTTGTTTCCTCCTTAAATGTGCGGCGTCCTGCGCCCTTTTTTGTACCGGCATTTTTTGTGCCTCTGACTATAAAGACGCAAAACGCGGACGGAGGTTTCACAAATTTTGAAATTTTTTGAAAAATTTTTCAAAGATTATCAAAATGGCGTATTAAATACTTTTTTCCCGAAACTGTGTTATACTATAATGACACAAAAGTCTGCCTTATGGAAAAAAAAGATGAAGTAAAAAAGGAAACACGCGTACTGGAAAAGACGCTTCAGGATCTGGCAAGAAGAAGGACGGCCCCCGTCTTTGTTTTTGTGATCCTTCTTGTGCTTTATTTCGCCGCTTCGATCACGGTATCCCTTACCGCGGGCTCTCAGAAGATCGTGATGTTCGGCGACAATGCCATCTCTGTCTATACCTTCGCCGGCATCTTTTCATCGGTTGCAAACCTCTGCATCATCCTCATGGCGGTGTTCTGCGGAAAGCTCGGATTTATCGCCTCGGTGGGCGTGATGCTCATACAGCTTCCGATGATCCTTGTGGGGATCTTTGCAAGGGGCAACTTAACGAGCCTTCCGGGCATCTTCGGAAATATCCTTACGATCATAGCCATTATCGCCATTTACCGAGATAACAGGAAAATCGATGATTATCAGAAGAAACTCCGCGAGCACGCGACAACGGATATCCTTACGGGGCTTCCGAACGGCTTCGCGGGCACAGAGCTTGTCAATGAGCTTTTAAAGCGCGGGAAGCCCTTCGCGGCATGCACGATCGATGTCAACAACTTCAAGAGCATAAACGATACGATGGGGTTTGATATCGGCAATAAAGTCCTGATCGAACTTGCAACGCGCTGGCGGAAGATCGTGGATGAGGGCCCTTTCGGCACGATGAATTTCCTTTCCCGCATAAACGGCGATGAGTTTTCTTTATTCATCTGGGATTTTGATTCGGAAGATACTGTCGGAGAAACGATCCGGCTTTACAGATCGGCTCTGGAAGAAAAGATCCATGTGGAAGGATATGACATCTTCATCGACGCAAGTTTCGGATATGCCATCTGTCCGACCGACGCAGATGACCGCGATTCCGTGATCTCAAACTCCGTCGCGGCCATGAAAGAGATCAAGCGCATCAACAGCAGCGAGCATGTCCTGCGTTTTACGGAGGATCTTCTTAAGAACCGGAATACGCTGGTTATCGACAACAAGGTACGGAAGGCGCTGGAAAATGACAGATTCTATTTCAATCTCCAGCCCCAGTATGACATGTCCCATAAACTCCGCGGCTTTGAAGCGCTGGCGCGCCTTAAGGATGAGGACGGCAGCAGCATCCCGCCGGATGATTTTATTCCCGCGGCCGAGAGGATCGGAGCGATCGACGGCATCGATTTTATGATCTACCGGAAGGCGTCTTCCTTCTTCGGTGAACTGATCCGTAAGACTGGCGCCGATATCACCCTGAGCATCAATGTTTCCGTTAAACACCTGATGAAGAGCGTCTTCATCGATGAGATCCGCGACCTTCTTAAGGAAAGCGGCATCCCTGCAAGGCAGCTTGAGATCGAGATCACGGAATCCATCTGGATCGAATCTCCGGAAAAAGCCGCCGAACGCCTGAAAAAGATCAAGAACATGGGTATCAGGATCGCAATAGATGATTTCGGAACGGGATATTCGTCCTTAAGCTATCTTAACAGTTTCCCGTCCGATATCCTTAAAATCGATAAATCCTTTATCGATCAGATGAATACCGGTGACTCCTCAAAGAAGTATGTCGAGGCGATCATCTCGCTCGCGCACGTTATGGATTTCGAAGTTATCGCCGAGGGAGTGGAAGAGCCCGACCAGTTGGAAACGCTGCGCAGCATCAACTGCGACTACATCCAGGGATTCATCTGGGGTAAACCGCTCCCGCAGGAAGAAGCCGAACGGCTTGTTACGGGAGCAGGATGAAACAGAAGAATAACACAGTTGTCATAGACGAGAATACGCCGCTGCTTCTTTTGGCGGGTCCGATGTTCCTGGAACTGTTCCTGAATACGATGCTCAACAATGTGGACACGCTTATGTTAAGCCACTATGATGAGTATGCGGTCGGAGCGGTGGGAAACGCCAACGTCATCATGTTCATGATGAATATTCTTTTCAATGTCATCGCGACAGCTACGAGCGTGGTGGTTGCCCAGTACCTCGGAGCGAAGCTTTTTGACAGGATGAACATGATCTATACGCTGGCGGTCGCCGTGAACCTTGTCGTCGGAATCGTTCTGAGCGGAGCCTTTTGTGCCGCGAATCCCCTGATCATGAATTTCCTTCAGGTTTCACCCGAGATGCGCCCCTATTCGATGATCTATATCTACATCGTCGGAGGCGGGGGCTTCATTTCGGCGGTATTTAACGTCATGCTCCAGATCCTGCGGTGCAACGGCTATACGAAGATCGGCATGTGGGTCACCTTCGCGATCAATATCGTGAACATCGTCGGTAACTACCTCTTCCTGTACGGGCCGCTCAAGTTCCTGGGCATGGGTGTTGCGGGTGTCGCGATCTCGACGGTGGCTGCAAGGCTCCTGGCGCTTGTAGCGCTTTTGCTCTTTTTCTATATGACAAAGACCGGGGAGATCTCCCTGCGTTACCTCAATCCCTTCCCGGGAAGGCTCCTTGTTAAGATGATAAAGATCGGCCTTCCCACGGCAGGAGAGCATCTTACCTATAACCTTTATCAGACAACTCTTCTTTCCTTTGTGAACGGGATGGGGAACGACGCGGTAAACGCAAGGGCCTACTGCAACTCGCTCATAGCCTTTGCGATGATCTTTTCCAACGCCTCCGCCATGGCGACACAGATCATTACGGGCCATCTTGTGGGCGCGGGAAAGTCGGAGGAAGCTTACAAAAGAGTCTTCAAAACGCTGAGGATCACGATGCCGATCACGGTGGCGCTTGCCCTCGCGAATGCACTTCTTTGCCGCTATACTCTGCACTTTTTCACCTCGAATGAGAACATCCTTGCCCTCGGGCAGAAGATCATGATCGTGGATGTCTTCGTGGAGGCGGGCAGATGCCTTAACATGACCTTCGTAAGCAGCCTGAAAGCCGCCGGAGCATACATATTCCCGCTCCTTATGGGGATCCTGTGCAACTGGGGACTCGGTCTTTCGACCGGGTACGTGTGCGGTGTCGTTCTGGGGATCGGCGTTGCCGGGATCTTCATCGGGACGGCCACGGATGAATGTATCCGCGGGCTTATCGTGATGTATTACTGGTATAAGAAAAAATGGCTCGGAAAATCCGTTGTCGATAAAAAGGACGTTATCCTGCCGGAGCAGGAGAAGACCTGATCTTGGGAGGCAAAACAATAATGCATTGTTTTCTTCTTTGTTTTATAATATAAAAGGTATATTTTTCGTTTAGATGCCATATGGCATCTCTTTTGGGTCTTATCGGGGGAAAAATCATGAAAGAAAAAAGAGCATATGAAAGGATACGGAAAGCGTTCGCAGCAGCGGTTTTGTCGTTTCTTGCCGTCTTTACGCTGCTTTTTGTGACGACGAGGGCGGATGAGCCGACGCATTACACTGTGCATAATACATTGGAGTTCCATGTGGAGCCCGACGGAGAAGGCGGCTGGAATCTGACTACATCAGGGTATAATGCGGGCGGAAGGGACAACGTTTCCGCAGGGGCGGATGGAAGTACGACAGAATTTGATGTTGTCTATCTGAAGATAGTGGAAGATCTAGTCAACGGGAGCTATTATGCGGTCGGCGATTCTTCGGATTATGTACTGAGTTATTACCTTGAGACCGAATTGGAAGGATTGGAGGAATTGCCGGCTTGCGTCCATGTCACCCTGAATGGTTTTCGGGTCGATATGGATAAGAGAATCGAGGAGGGAGAATATCCTGTTGCGCCGGCGGTCGTCTATCGTCAGTACAGACCCAATAACGGTGATCCGGTAGTTGTTCCGCTGGAGATAACCCTTCAGGGAAACTGTTATATTACGAATGAGACAGGTCCTGCGCTTGATTCGGACGCGGAACTTATCATCAAAGGTGTGGTGGAAGACGGTCCTGATCCCAGTTCTCCCGTCTTTTCCCTGAAAAACAATAGCAGTGGGTTTGTCAGGAAACAAGACGGCACCTACGAAGAGGTCCAGAGCGATACAGAAGGTGCCGTGTTTACCGGCGCGATGAGCGAAGATATCGCCGGCTTAACCATCGATCGCGCGGTTCTCACGTGTAAGGCGGAGACTACACGTGCCTGTAAGGGACATGACGTAAAATTTAATATTCATTTTAAGGATATCGAGCTTAGAAACTTTGGACATATGAACGGCCAATGCCGGCTCAAGGAAACGTTATATCACGGAATGAGCTCCAATGATTCCCGTATCTGGGGACGGGGTGACGGGTCCCTTCAGATCGGGACGGACGGATATGAATACAACGGAGATTTCACGGAATGGCCGGCAACAGGGACCCATTCCTTCCGGCTTAAATTGGTCGGCCCTGCGGCAGTTGCTGAGGCGGATGAAGAGTGGCTTGCTGCCGCGGCCGAAGCTGGCGAGAATGAAGCGTGGTTTGCGGTCGCGGATTCCGATGAAGATGCAAATATCATCTATACGGAGAGTGATTCCCGCGGACACCTGACACTTCAGAACCTTGATATGGCGGTAGGGTATTCCGGGGACGGATATGGTTCTTCGGCAGAAAAATACCCCGGCATATTCTATGGTGTGACCACGGGCAGCGGTGAGAATGAAAAGGCGCTTCCGCTTACCATCGAACTTGTCGGCGAAAACGAGATCACCAATCTCCACGGAGATGCGCTATATGCCGATACGGAAGTTTCCGTGACCGGCAGCGGGAGTCTTGACGGAACAGTAGGCTGGTGGGGATACTGGTCCACGAAAGGTGCGGTAGGCCTTGGCGATACGGATACCTTTTTGCAGAATATCGGTTTAAGCGAGAACGGCGGTCCGGACGGAACAGGCAAGTCCTATAGTTATAGAGGGACATCCTATTATATGCAAAACAGCAGTTTTCTCACTCCGACGCACAACATGCCCCTTCGTACGGCAAGCGAAGAGTCGGAATGGTACTGCGTCGGTCTTTATGATACGAACGGCACGCCCATCCCCGGCACATATTATTACCAGCGGTTCTTTATGACACCGCAGGATACCCCCCTTACCAATGACTATTACTATCCGGTGACCTACCTTATGTATCCGGTAGAGACGGATGACTCGGGTAATGTGACGAAGATCATCACAGCTAAGGCACCGGAAAGCGCCGATAGTTACGCAAAAGTTGCTTTCGGCAATACGGAGATCGACGTAGTGGTGGATGAGGATTTCACAGCTACGTACCAGACCCAATGGCTCTGGGTGCACCCCGTTGACGGCACATACAGTTTAGATACGTTTTATACGATGGATGGACTCGTATCAAAAGAGCGTTCCAGAGGATTCAAGACTATCGTGAACGTCCTGGATGGTGGCCGCTATGAGATAAGAGATGATCTTTATGCGCTCTGTGTCATCAACGGATACGTTTCTGTCGACGGCGATATCATCTGCGGCTTGTCGTTGATCAACCAGTATGAGGTCGGATACATCGATGATAATGACAATCTGTATATACACCAGTTCCAGGTTGAGGAAAATTTACAATTTCAATTTTCCAATCACCTTTGGCCGGCTCATAAAAATGATGTGTTGTAAGAAATTCCCAATCAATTTCTTGGGTATTTCCAAAATGGTAACGATTAAGAATGCTCCGCGTGCCAGAAGGGGATATCAGACTGATCCGTAACATACCGCAATCTGAGCTGCTTGCATTGATCTTAAGAGAGACATCTTCACTGATAAGAGTGTCATCTATTTTAAAAGAATAACTCCATGGGTTTACGAATAATTGTGCTTTTAAGAATACACCAGCATTAAGAGATTTTTTTATGGTTTCAGCGCTATTACCACTAATAAAAATCGCAGGGACAGTACAACGGTCCACACTTCCCATATTTATGAGGTCATTGTTAGTTTCATTATTATAGATAATAACAAATACTGCACCTCTCTCTGCCGCATAATCAATTTTCTCTTTAAATGTAATTTCTCCTCTCTCAATAAGCACACAGCATCCCGTGATATCTTGTTCTATCGGCTCGGTAACAAGACCAAGATCTATAATTTTACAAAGCGGAGATGAATTATCGGGAAAAACTGTGTCTGTAGCAGCAAAGGGAATGCTATTCATTTCAATATTGTCCTCAGAAAATATTTTAAGAGCATATCCCATAGATGGAATATGTTCTCCAGCTTTAAAATCAATAGAATCATTTATTGTGGAAGGGTCTTTCAGGTGATTCCAATTTTTCGCCAATGTAACCGCATGACCGGCATCTGGAACACCATAGCCACAATTGTGACTTACTTTAAAACCTGCACCATTTATTTTGATATCTGGATCTTTTTCATCAACTTGTTGAGATGACTGAATTAAAATGTGTCTGACATCACGCGCTGTCAAATCTGGATTTGCGGAAAGGATCAATCCGCATACCCCTGAAATAATAGGTGTTGCTGATGATGTCCCAAAAAATACATCACCAGAAATATAATTGTTATAATCTTCATACGGGGAAAAGTAATTTATGTAATTAAATCCTTTTGTTCCAGTAAAATCAGTAGTCAAAAATGAATGTTCTTCATTTGAATCTCCGCCGGGAGCTGCGACCAGCACACATGCACCCGGACAGGAATAACTGGCGTACTGCCCATTAAAATCTACAGCAGCAACTACGACAGATGTTTGCAGAGTGTTTCTAGCTTCATTATTTGCATCACCATAATCAGGTTGATCGTTTATTTCTGTTCGTGAGTTTCCTGCCGATCTGACCATAATAACACCATTTTCATTGTGTGTAGCGTTGTAGATGGCATTTCTCTCGATATCGGTTAGAGGGCGCATTCTAGATTCATATCCCCAGCTTTGATTTTGAATTCTTCCTTCTTGATTTGCTCTTAAATAAAGCTCAGATAATTCAAGGTCAGAGATTTTTCGTGTTCCTTGCAACATGACAAATCCTATCAAGTCGCTTTCTGGAGAAATCCCACAAGTCCCTATTCCATTGTATGCTGAAGCGGCAGCTAATCCAGCAACCCCGGTTCCATGAGCTCTTATATAACTAAGGTCTAGAGGATCTGGAGATGACTCCTTTGTAAACACATTATAATGTAAGTTATTATTTAAACGTTCAATCAAATCAGGATGATCACTTTGAATACCTGTATCCATAATAACGATCGAACTGCTTTCTCCTTTAGTTGTTCCCCATGCCGAAAGTACATTCATATCCCATTTTGTTTTATGCCCTAATTCATTTCGTTGATCTATGTGCCAATTCCATTGCCAGTATTTGTCATTGGGAATGGGAGCATACAAATTGTGTTCCAATAAATTTAAGCTTATCTCTGGATATGCATATTCTACCACAGAAAGTGATGACAAAATTTCGCAAATCTGCAATGCTGCGGTTGGAGTTGGAGTTTCAATTTTATAATAATTTTTTAATGTCAGCGCTTGAATATTTATGTTCTCAAAATATTTTGAGATATTTTTTTTGATTTTTTCCAATGCATATTCATCAAATAGTTTAAGAATAATGTTACTTCCAATTACAATTTCCTGGTCATTCTCTAATTTTGCCGGGATCCATTTTATGTTAGTTACATTGGCAATTTGTTCGTCTACAAATGATGTATCCACATAAATGAGATTGGATATGCCCATTTTTATATAAAATGTACGTACATTGCTAATTTGTGCATGCATCAAGAGGCAAACAAAATATATAGTCAGCAGGAAAATAAAAAATAGAAATTTTGATTTCTTGTGCTGATGTATGATATTTGTCTTTTGACTAATCATTGTGTATGGATATTTTTTTAATCCCAGAACCGACTTTATCAAGAACATAAAATGCTCCTATTCTTTTTGCATTCATAACATTATTTCCATTTAAATATATCTGATTTTCATTATTATCCGGACATGGCAACCATACTTCAGCTATTACTCCTGGAGGGATTATAAGATTTAAATCAAATGTACCTTGCACAGATCGATCTGCATGTATACCTATTGTTCCGCGAATTGATGGAACTTCAGCATCAATCCAATTCAAATTTCCAAGTTGTGGTTTGATCCGAACTTTTTTAAATCCAGGCTTTATGGGCTCCACACCTACCAATTTGCGTATAATAATGTTGGCGGGTGCAGATCCCCATGCATGATTCCAGTCTAAATTATTTTTGTACTTATTATCCCACGCTTCCAGTGTCACAGTACTTCCGAGACGTATCATGTTGTACCAACCGCGATCATCCAATGCGGTCAGTCTATCTAAACCATATTGATCATCATTTGCCTCGTAGATGGCATCCATCAAAAATTGTGAACCATATACACTGCAAGCCATCTTTCTCGATCGGATGAATTTCATAACAGATTCGATGTGTTCATCTGGCACCATATTAAAGGCAAGGGGAAACATTGATGAATGAAGGGCAGAATGATCAGTCCCAATCCCATCTCTGTATGAACCATTTGAGTCATTAAAAAAGAAAAAGTTAAAATTTGTTTTTACTTTATCCGCACGTTCTGCATAAAAAGCCGCATCAGCAGACTCACCGATAGCATTTGCTATTTGGCTCATAAGATATAGTGCTCTATAATGATATGCATTCACAACCGTATTTACGTCCCTAAATACGAAATAATCTGACTC
>JAILFA010000050.1 GCA_024687125.1 Lachnospiraceae bacterium | reverse complement strand
CAAGGATCGTCATGAGGAGGGGCCCACACGCAGTGTGGGAGGAGTCCTGATGACCATGATACCGTCGCGGATTTCTCTCCTCATCGCTCTTGCCTCTCGGGGCGAGAGCGTTTAATATCTTATCATCCGTTTCAATCGATTGCAAGTACTTTTTTCAACTTTTTTAAAAAATCTTTTTTCTACCATATATAGAGAATCCGTCGGCAGAAATAACTATATATTCCGCCTATAATATGGAAGAAAGAAAACGGAAAGCCAGATGGCTTTCCGTTTCGAGCGGAGAAGGCGGGATTTGAACCCGCGCGCCGGTCTCCCGACCTACTCCCTTAGCAGGGGAGCCTCTTCGGCCACTTGAGTACTTCTCCTCACAGGCAGTACTTACGTACGTCCTTGCCGTGCATCATATTATATCGACCCCTTCCTCCTTTGTCAACTTGCTTTCCTTACCGACAGTGATATAATAAAATCCGCCTCACATAAGGCAGACTTCATAAACATATCTGTTTCAGTCAGCCAGAAGGAATGAGGAATGAGGAACATCGTGAATAAGATAAAGAAGGCTCTTGTACTGATCCTGTCTATCGTATCTGTTCTTTCCTGTTACACAGAGCAGGCAATTGCCGCGCCAAAGACCATGAAGAACGGGATGCTCTTCGACGCGGAATTTTACACGGCAACGTATCCCGATGTGGCTTCTGCCGTCGGAAACAGGGAAAGCGCCTTATTTAATCACTACCTGACCTTCGGGATCCAGGAAAGAAGACTGCCTTATGAAGGCGCGGATCCAGGCGCGATCGCCGCGAGTGTACAGGCACAGGCTCCCGCAGCGCCGACTGCTCCCGCAACGCCGTCTGTCGCGGCACCCAGATCCTTCCTGAAGCGCTACCGCGGCAAGAACGTCTCGATCGTCGGCGACAGCATCTCCACCTTTGGCGGCAGCATGCCGGAAGGGTATGTACAGCACTACCCTACAGAATATATGTCCTCCCGCGACAAAACCTGGTGGATGCAGACGCTTCTCGCCGGCGGGATGAATTTTGTGGCAAACGCGAGCTGGACAGGAAGCCGCGTGACCGGCTATACCATGAGCGACACCGGGAACCCCGGATGCAGCCAGAAACGCGCGCGCGATCTCTTCGGCAAAGACAAGGCGCCGAACCTGATCATGATCATGATGGGCACCAACGATTTTCTCGGAAGTGTTCCGTTGGGCTCCTATACCGTCGGCAAACCTGCCGTTTCCGGCGCGATCCACGATTTTGCCGATGCCTATAATACCATGCTCATCACAATACGGAATATCCACCCGGGCGCGCAGATCATCTGTCTGACCTGTCCGCCCTGCTTCTGTATATCATCCGGTACAAAATATCAGAACGATCTTGGGTATACTATAGACGATTACAACAACGTCATTCGAACAGTGGCTCAGGGCAACGGCATCCGAGTCTGTGATATCAACGCATGCGGGATAAATCTGGATAATTACACTGCCTATCTTGGCGACGGCATCCACCCCAACGAACAGGGGATGGCACTGATCGCTTCCTATATCCTGAATCATCTGTAAGAAACTGTCGGCTACGGGTTTATGAAACCTCCCGCTTCCTGCCCTGCAGCAGAGAGCGGAGGCGGTTATATACTCCGCTCGTAAGACGTCCGCCGGCCAGTGCTTTTCTCAAAGGCTGCAGTGTGACGATCAGATAGAGCCGGTACAGAAACCTCTGACCGGCGGAGAAATATCTGCGTGCGATCTCCCGGTGCTCTTTCGCTGATATCGCCGCTCCCGCCCGCGACTCGGAAAATCCTCCCCCTTCATAACAGCAGATGACGCTGCCCAGATACACGGCGGGAACATCTTTTCCAAGATGACATCTGAGAAAATGCTCGTAGTCCGCGCGCACGCGATACGCTGTGGAAAAACGTTCTTTCATAAGAAGTGAGGCATCATAAAAGCACGCCTGATGACACGGTACATTCCGATAACAGGAAAAAGCATCCATCCGCGGGTTCGCGGTTACCAGCTGCCCGGTCCGCGCGTCACGGATATCTCCGTAGTAGATCCCCCTCTTTCCCTGCGCACGCGCCTTCTCAATCCCTGTTCTGACCCTTTTCAGAACATCCGCGTCCTCCAGCAGATCCCCGCAATTCAGAAACAGTACGACGCCGTCCTGCTGTCCGTCCTCACAGATCTCCTCCGCGGGAAACGCAGCGTCGACCGCCTGATTCATCCCGTCATAGATCCCGCCGTCCTGCGAGACAATATAGCGGATCCGCGCGTCCGTGATCAGCTTTCGGGCTTGCTCCACAGAACCGTCGGTCGACCCCGCGTCCTTGACGATCACACGCCAGTCCCCTTCGCTCTGCATAACAACACTTTTCAGCGTGGAAAGAAGCCTGTCTCCCGCCTGCCAGGACACGACCAGAATGGAAAAGAACGCGCCCACCCTAATTGTACCCCACGTCCGACAGGATCGGCGGCATGTCATGGAAGATGAACGTCTGATAGGGAAGGATCCGGATTCCGTCCCCGGCGGCCCTGCGCATCATCAGCACAAAAAAGCCCAGACAGAAGACCGCCACGAGTCCTGCTGCCAGCAGCCGCTGTATCCGCGAAGGGATCCGGCGGATCAGCTTCGGTACATAAAAGATCTGCGTGATGGTCAGGTAATAGCCGATGCGCGAAACGACCGGCAGGTATGAAAAGCATAGATACAGCACAAGTGCCAGGAGCGTGCAGTGGCAGTAAAAGCATCGCTGCCGCTTATCCGGGTCCTCTGCTGCCGCTTTGATACCGGTAAAGCTTTTTCTGTCAAAGAAAAACACCAGCAGCAGAACCGCTGCGCACCGTATGATACTCACCAGACTCCCCTCGCCGCCCTCGGCCAGAGTCGTCTCCTGATAGGTAGGATAGAGCCTGAGCATCACATAGAGCACCTGCGATCGGAAGAACAATCCCACCGCACCGGCAGCGGAAATGATCAGGAAGATCCACTTTGAAAAACTCAGTGCAGCGAACGGATACAGCACAAGGACCACCAGCGCCGACTTGTGAAACGTCGCGGCGAAAAGCACGAGCAGGACGAAGCGCGGGATATCCCGGCGGAACAGATACACGATCGCAAGCGTCGTGACCGAGAGCGCCAGATAGTAGCGAACCGTACTGAACGACTGAAAATAGTATCCCAGGAGCATAAACATGGAAAAGCTCAGGAAAAAGCTGTCCGCGAGGCGATCGATCGCGAGCAGAAAGCAGCCCACCGTAATGGCTGCGATCACGGCAAAGCAGATCAGAAAATTCTCTTCCCCGCACGCTGTGAATACCAGAAATGAGAGCAGATTGAAGCCGATCTCCGTCGGCACATAGGCAAAGAAGCGCGCGAGGTGCATGAATTCCACATATTTCGCATAATCATTGCCGACATTGATCCTGAGGGCCAGCAGTCCGAACAGGATCAGAAAGATCCCCGCGGTCAGCACCTTTCCGGTCAAGACCTGCCGCGAAATATACGGCCGCGGCGCGCTATCGCAGAACAGAGTCCGCTCACGCAGCGCCGGCACGCGGGAGGCAAACAGGATCACCAGTGCGGTTGCCGCCAGATACAGGATCATCGCATCCCCTGACGCATCAGCGACCAGGCCTCCCCGAAGGATCTGTCCGCAAGCCATTCCCTGCGGTTTTTTCTGAGAAAACAAAGACCGATCAGCGGAGCCCAGAAGCCGTACAGCGCACGATACAGGGTTCCTCTGTCGCGGAAGAACTTATCGTCGAACCCTGCAAACCAGGTGGATTCGCGCTCTGTCTCGTGTCCCAGACAGGGCGTCGTGCGATAGATCCTGAGTTTCTTTCGCAGGCAGTCCATCAGGAAGAGCGAATCTTCACCCGCGGCGTATTTTGCACCGCCGCCAAACAGAAGAGAAAACCAGACATTCGCTTGGGCAATGCGTTCCGTACGTAAAGCGATACTGTATGCCGGATACCGGCCGCAGTTATAAAAACGGATCCTGTGGTAATCTGTATTATGATAGGTCTCCCGACCCCTGGACTGGATCACATTGAACAGAAGGATATCCGCCTCCGGATGCTTTTCAAACTCCTGCAGGACCGTGTCGGCATATCCGTCCTCATAGACGATATCTTCATCTCCGATCAGCACATACGGGGTCTCACAGAGAAGCAGCCCCTGATTTCTCGATCTTCCGACCCCGCGCTCGGCGGAATTCACAACGCGGATCCGGTGCCCCTCATAGACATATTCGCTGCGGCTGTTCTCATTGCACTGATTCACGATGACCGCGTCAGCGGCCAGATGCATCCGCGCTGCGAGCGTCTTCGGATTCTCACAGAGCGCCGCCACGATATGTGTCAGATCGCCTCCGCTAAGTACTGTCTCAGCCATTACCATTTCCCATAGAGACAACGCAGATATCGCAGATCCGCGTCATACAGCACGATCCCAGCGACCGGGAGCTTGACGGTATCCAGAACCGCCAGCAGATGTTCCGCGCGTGCGCCCGCCTGCTTTCCGCAGGGGATGCCGAGCACCGCATTCGCGAACGGCAGATCTCCCGTGAGGTGCATCTCATCCAGCGCGGATACGGAGCATTCTTTTTTCTTAAGAACCTCTCCGGCCGATTCCAGCAGCTTCGCGCACAGATCGTTCGCGTCTTCCTTTTTCCCGGCGGTAAGGACAGCCACCTGCCCGTGATCTGTCAGATGCTTTTCCAGCGCCGCGGAGAGTTCTGCCGCAAATCGCTCCGCGTCCCGGGCCGTTTTTTCGGAGGGATCCTTTTTCCCGCCTGGAACGACACCGAGCACCGCGGCGTCAAACCGTCTCCCGGCCGATTCCGGATCATAGACGGCATCATCCATCGCGCCGAGCAGAAGCAGGATGAACAGGCCGATGACCGCTCCGAGTACTCCGCCGAAAATCACCGCGTTCTTCGTCCGATCCTCATAAATCAGAAGCAATGCCGGTGTAGATTCCAGCACACGGATCTCATCGAATACGGCATTCGTTTCTCCGTATCCGGTAAGCGCCGTCAGCATGGCGTCAAGGATCGCATCCGCGCGCTCCCGGTCCCTGTTTGTCACCGTGAGCATCATCACGCGCAGATCCGACGGCATGTGTATCACCACCGACTCCAGGACTTCCGCCCGCGTGATGCCGTTTTCCGTGTTCCCGGAAATGAGCACGAGTTCGTCGTCCTGCGTCTTTACGGTCGTGCCGTCCGCTCCTACAGCATCTCCGGAAGCCTGCTGCGCGGAAGACAGACCCTGCGTGATCAGGCGGTTCATCGCTACATCCAGGATCTCATCCGAAGTGATCAGTTCCTTCCAGGTCCAGGCGTTATAATAATCTTTGGAATCCGGGGCGGCGGCTTTGGAAAACGTCAGATACAGACGCGCTCCGCCGGCATACTTTCTGCCGGGTCCATAGATGACATGAGCGCAGTAATATACAGCCGCCCCGAGCAGAGCGCCGACCAGAAAAAAGAGCGGGATCAGCAGAAGCCGCGGGAGCAGCCGCAGGTACACGCCCTTCAGCAGCACTCTCTGGTCGGTTCCGGAAAAAGCCTCCTCCCCATAAGGTTTACGCATTTGTTTCTCCCTCGTCTTTTTGCGGCTTGTTCTGGTCAGCGTCAACACCCTCGGTCGCGTCGGGCGTAAACAGGATCTTGAGTGTGAGCAGCATCAGCTTCAGATCGAGCCAGAACGAATAATTCTCGATATAGGTCAGATCCAGTTTCAGCTTGTCATAAGGCGTTGTATTGTATTTCCCATACACCTGCGCATACCCTGCAAGGCCCGCTTTTACCTGTGTGCGAAAAGCAAATTCCGGCATGGTCTCAAGATATTCGGCGATCTTTTCCGGTCTCTCCGGACGCGGCCCGATAAAGGACATCTCACCCTTCAGAATATTGAACAGCTGCGGGAGCTCATCGATCCGCACTGATCGGATGAAGCGTCCCACCGGCGTGATCCTTGCGTCATGTTTTTCAGCAAGTCTCGCAACCCCGTCCTTTTCCGCATCGGTCCGCATGCTCCTGAATTTCAGAATGTAGAATTCCTTCATGTCCCTGGTACAGCGGAGCTGCCTGTATATCACAGGCCCACGGTCGTAGAAGTACACGGCAAGAGCCGTGATCAGCATGATCGGAGATGTCAGGACGATCAGAAGGAGCGAGAGCAGGATATCGGCAAGCCGCTTGACCGCCAGCAGTTCTACCCGGATCGGCTGTTCACGGATCAGGAAGATCGGCGTATCAAACAGATGCAGCTGCTCAGAACCGCTGATCAGGACATCTGAAATCTTGGGAGACGTATAGATCCGGATATTCCTGCCGTAGCAGTACTTCAGGAGCAGATTCCTCCTGGTCGTAGGAACGTCCCAGATCACCATAGCGTCATATCCGCCGCCCGCATACCTGCGACAGATCTCTTCCTCACCCTCGGAGATATGCACCATATCCGTGATGGTGTATTTGTCTTTTCTGGTCGCAAACTTCCTGCAGATCTCCTCCACCGGATGATCGCCGTATATCAGAAGAAGCCGTTTCGGCGGAAAGATGTGACGGTAGATCGCGTCGGCAAACAGGATCCAGAGCAGTGTCGCCGCAAGCTCCGCCACCGTCATCATGACATAAGGAAGGACCGGCATCACCCAGTTTCGCATCAGAGAGGTCTGGAAATAAGTCAGGACATTGACGATCCCGATCGCGAAGATCTGCGAAAAAAACAGATCCATGGCTTTGAGATAGCCGATGCGCAGTCCCCGGTAAGTGCTCAGGAAAAACCAGAGCAGTGCCAGATAGATGAACAGGATAAGCAAATGGCCGCGCAGATAGAATTTCAAGCCCTCTGTATAGTATACAACGTTGCCATATGCCTGCCGACGCATACGTACGGCAGGATAAAACTGCGCAAACCAGAATGCCCCATAGATTCCTGTGAGGATCAACAGATCGATAAGGGACAGCAGAAGTACTGTACACCGCTTAATGTTTTCCCGGTTCTTATTCATCATATTCCGTTAAATTCTGCGAAGCGTCGCATGAAACGCCCAGCCAATGGTGCAGAACAGACTTTTAACTCGCCCCAGACCGGCAACTTTTCGATACAGGTTCCAGATACGCTTCACCGCCACCACTTTGTTGGACGAGAGGGATCCGGCCGGTCGTCTGTAAATCGTCAGAACACTGTCGAGACCATAGGCATTTCGTCCGCCCATCAGGATACGCCACCAGGTCGCCGTATCCTCACTTTCGATCTTTTCCATCAGGATCTCGTCTTTTGTAATCTTATTCAGATCAAACATCACTGTAGAGGTGAAGATGATCGTACGGGTAAGTGCATGTCTGAAATCCAGAACAGGCGGTACATGTACCACCTTGCCTGTCCGGTCGGCAAATTCATCCCCGAATTCATAAGCCGTAAATCCGAACGCGGCCTTCTGATCTCTGATAAAGCTCGTCTGCAGGAACAGTTTCTCCGGAAGCCAGATGTCATCCGCGTCGAGGAAGGCCAGAAACTTTCCTGCCGCGGCGCGGATACCGATATTTCTCGCGCCTGCAGCGCCGCGTCCCTCGCGAAGTCTCAGCAGTATGACCTCACCGGTACGCTTCATACTCTCCTGTCTCTCCCAGGGATTTTCATCCCGTTCCAGAAGAGGCCGGTTATAAAGCGGAATCTCCGCTTCCTGCGCGGTTTTTTTTACGATCTCCGAAGAATGATCTGTTGATGCATCATCAACAATGATCAGCTCCCAGTCTCTGAGCGACTGCGCAAAAACAGAGAGCATTGTCTCCCTGATATAGGCAGCGGCGTTGTACATGGGAACAACAATGCTGACCTTCGGACCCATTCAGATCTCATCCTTTACGATAAAGATCGGCCGCTTTTTGACCTCCATGTAGGTCTTGGCGAGATACTGCCCAACAATGCCGAGACAGAACAGCTGCACACCGCTGATCAGGGAAATGATACAGACCAGTGACGGCCAGCCGCTCGTCTTGTCACCGAAGATCGCGGCGCGGACGATTGTAAATATGATCAAAAGGAATGCCAGGATACAGAAAAACACACCCATGAACGACGCGAACGCCAGCGGCGCCGTCGAAAACCCGACGATCCCTTCGATGGCATACCGAAACAGCTTCCAGAACGACCACTTGGTCTCGCCTTTCCTGCGCTCAACATTCTCATATTCCAGCCACCTGGTCTCAAAACCGACCCAGCTGAAGATTCCCTTGGAAAAACGGTTGATTTCCTCTAGAGAGAGGATCGCGTCGACGAATCTGCGGCTCATCATGCGATAATCCCGGGCGCCGTCGACAATCTCCGTATCCGACATCCTGTTGATCAGATGATAAAATCTGCGGGCAAAAAACGAACGGATCGGCGGTTCGCCTTTTCTGGAAACCCGTCTGGTTGCCACGCTTTCGCACCCCTCTTCACACATCAGGGTATACATCTGCGGCAAAAGTGACGGCGGATCCTGCAGATCGCAGTCTAAAAGGACAACAATTCCGCCCCTGGATTTCGAAAGCCCCGCGAAGATCGCGGCCTCCTTGCCGAAATTCCTGGAAAAAGAAATCAGCCGTACACGCTTGTCTTTTTCATGAAGAGCGCGGACTCTTTCCGCAGTATGATCCGTTGAACCATCGTCAACATAGAGGAGCTCCATCGCAATATGCTTCTCCGCAAAAAACGGCTCCTGCTTCATGGCCTCTTCGTAGAAGTCCTCAATATTCTCTTCTTCGTTATAGCATGGTACTACAAGACTGAGTAACTCCATATCCTTGCCTCCCGTGACAAGCAAAAAATAACACCCATAATTATATGATGTCAGAGTCGCAAGGTCAACGCCAATATCATGCCTGCGTATTATCGGCAGTAACTGTCGGATCGTGAGTAAAACGATCAGGGCGCCGGTATCCCCATAGATTTCTGCACCGGCAGCCCTGATCCTGTATACGCCCCGAACCTGCATCCCCCGACCAGGCAGACAGCACGTCTTTTACAGAATGATTCAGAAGAATCGAAGCGGGTCTGAAAAACGGCTCAGATCGGTAATGCTGCCCTTCGCGGAGGACACGGGGTACGGCCGCGACATGTTCATGATTATAGCTTTCACTGCGTGTTTCTCAAGCGGAGAAGTCGGTGCATCACCGGATCCGCTTTTTATCCTCCGCGCCTGACATACCAGATATCGCGCCGGGTTTTCTGCGCAATACAAAATGTCGCGCCGGATCAGATAAAAAAGCTCTTCTGAAAAAAATATAAAATTCGGGAAATGAAAGAAATGAAAGATTAAAACGGAATCTCCGTGATGAACCGGATCCCATGATCGCCGTCGCGTCTGACGCTGATCCTTCCGCCGTGCGATTCCGCGATGGCACGTGCCATCGACAGCCCTATGCCAAATCCGCCGCTTTCACGGTTTCGTGATGTGTCGGCACGATAGAATCTGTCGAACAGACGCCCCAGATCTCCCTCCGGCAGAGTCTCACAGGTATTAAAAAACTCCAGCCGCGCGCATTTCTGCGTCCGTTTCAGTTCCACGCGGATCTGCGCGTCTTTCCCCGAATATTTCAGGGCGTTATCGGAAAGGATCGAAAACAGATGCGAGAGCGCGGCAGCGTCCCCCTGTACATGGATCCCCTCATCGATCACCGTCTCATAGGTCTTATCCTGTGAGCGCGCGACTACCCTGAACGGCTCCGTCTCCTGGCTGGCCAGCGCCGAAAGATCGACATCGGAAAAGACTCTGCGAACGGAATCATCCTCCATCCGCGAGAGTCTGTCATGGATGTGATCACAAATTTTCTGCGGAGCGTGCGGATCATTGTGTTTCTTTCCTGCGGCGCAGCTGGGCGATCAATACCAGAACCAGTGCCCGGAGGATCGCAAAGATCAGGAACATCAGCAGAAAGCCGCCGATGCCGAAGACGATATCCGAGAACTCCATCCTTCCGGTTCCCGTGATCTTCTGCCCGATCTCAACGGCAAAGGTAAGGACGATGATCACCGTGAAAACATAGATCCAGGAGATCGTCAGGATATGTCCCTTCCGCGCCAGCAGAGAAATGACCGGATGGATCAGAAGGAGCAGGAACATCCCTACGAAACCGATCACAAGAAAATGAAGCTGCTTGTCGGAAAAGTTGTATTCATAGGCGTCGTTGAGGGACAGGATCTTTTCATGAATATCCGCGGCAATGCCGACAAGTCTGTATAAAAAGCCTTTCATCCGTGATACACCTTTCTGTCTTTTTCGGCGATATAGTAGCCAACGCCGCGCATGACGCGGATCTCCGCGCCCGCATCGAGCGTTGCCAGTTTTTTACGGAGATTGGAAAGATAAGACCCAGACCGTGTTCACATCCGCCTCTCCTTCCGGCCACACACGGTCCAGGAACAGATCGCCTGAAATTACATGTCCGGGCGTCTCCATCAAAAGCTCCATCATCTGATACTCTTTGGCGCCCAGACGCATCGGTTCCTGCCCAGGCACAGACAGCGTGTAATCTGCCCGGTTCAGCGACAGATTCGCGCAGGTGAGTGTAGTCGGCGTATACTTTTCACGCCGCCGGATCATCGCGCGATACGGGCCAGCAGTTCTCCCATATCAAAGGGTTTCGGCAGATAATCGTCCGCACCGATATCCAGTCCCGCGATCCGGTCCTCGATCTCGCCTTTTGCCGTAAGAAACAGCGCCGGCGTGGAGATTCCCTCTCCGCGGAGCCGGCGCAGTACCTCTGTCCCTTCCATCCCGGGCATCATGATATCCAGGATCAGCCCGTCATACTGTTCGGTACGTGCATAGTCGTATGCTTCCTGCCCGTCAGCAACAGCATCGACGGTAAATCCGTTATGCTTCAGGATCGCTGTAAGCGCTCTTGAAAGCTGCTCTTCATCTTCAGCCAGAAGAAGTCTCATCGTTTTGACCTTCCTGCGTTTCCTGCTTCTCCGCTTCCGGCGCGGGCTGATCAGTTTTGTCAGATCCTTCCGGCGCCGTTTCGCCGTCCTCTGACAGCTCCTTCGGATCCGAGATCAGTCGGAACTGCCCTTCCGGAAGAAGTATGAGGTAATAGACCGTATCGGCTGACAGCTCCTCTGTCCCGCCGATCTCATATACCGGACTCTCCTCCTGTGATTCCCCGCAACAGAGCAGGAGAACGCTGTCCGCCTCCTCCGTTACAGTAACCGTAAGCCCGGCAAGGGTTTCATCGACGGCAAGAGGCGTTTTGATCTTCAGTCTCTCTGACTGTCCGAGCATGCCCTTTTCTGTCCATATAAGCTTCGGCACTTCCGCTCCGCTTTTATTGATCACGAAAAAGGTGATCTGTTTTTTCCCTTCGCGCTCACGGCGCTTGGTTTCCTCGACAGCAGCCGTACTGTCCAGCTGCTCCTGCAGCTCCTGATAAACACCTTCCAGTTCTTTCATCGCCGGGATCAGCTCCGCGTCAATCTCCTGATCTGTCATTTCCGACACTTCCGTCTCCCCGAAAACGTCGACTTTCTTTCCAGCCTCCTGCAGCGGTGCGTAAAGCGAGTCGTCATACAGGGAATCGTAGACCTCCTGCGCCCGCGCGCGGGCTGACTGAAGCCCCTCAAGTATCTCACCGACCTCCGCCTGCTTTCCCGCGGATGATTTTCCGCACCCGCCAAGAAGCATGGCGGCCATGCATATGGTCAGGAGCCTCAGGCTTTTCCTCAGCCTGTCAGAAAATATGCTTTTGTTTCCGTTTTTTCTGTACATGGGTAGTATTATAATATAGAACCTTAAAATTAGCATAAAAAAATGTTTATGGTATAATCGTTCCATTATGAAAAAAGAAAACAAAAACCGGCTGATCGTGCTTCTTGCTGTGATCGTGTTCAATGTGGCCGCGTGGCTCAGCCGCGATTTTTCGGACTGGTACACGGATCACATCTTCCCTCTGTGGGGAAAGACGCTGGGACGTGTCACAAGTCTCGCCCCGTTTTCCGTCGGTGAATGGGCGATCGTGGCGGGACTCATCTGGCTCGCGCTGCTGCTTCTCAGGTTTATTATTGCCCTCCCCGCGTTTTTTTCCGGAAACCGCAGCAGATTCACCGCCCTGCTCGGCAATATGCCCGGTGCTACCGCGGATCTTCTTCTGTCCATCGCCATCGTGATGAGCCTGAACTGCTTTGTCCTGTACCATGTCTCTCCGCTGGACCCGGAAGCGGGTACGCGCGTGTACTCGCAGGCGGAGCTTGCTGCGCTTCGCGACATGATCGTCACGGAATGCAACGCGCGCTCGATCCTCGTGGACCGCGACGCGGACGGCAATGTTATCGTCACGGGTGATATGGGCGAGAAGGCACGCGCGGCTGTGGATGCACTGGGTCAGCGCCTGCTGCCGCGCCTCGCCGGCTACAGTGTGCGCCCCAAGACATTTTTCTTTTCTGATTTCATCAGTCAGCAGTACATGATGGGATACTATTTACCGTTCACCATGGAAGCCAATATCAACGGACGGATGGAGATCATGAACAAACCGTTCTGCATGTGCCATGAGCTCGCTCATACCCATGGCTATCTCTACGAGGACGAGGCCAATCTGATCGGCTTTCTCGCGTGTCTTTCCTCCGATGATCCCGCCTTTGTCTACAGCGGTTATCTCGGTATTCTGAGTTACGTCGACAATGATTTCTTTGACTCAGCCGGTGAGGATGAATACTGGCGACATGTGGAGATCACGGATCTCGTCCGCAGGGATGCCAGATTCCTGTCAGACGAGAGCTGGGAAGCAGTAGAGGAAAATGCGCTGCTTGATACGGAAATGGTCCATCAGGCAGCCGACACCTTTATCGATCAGAACCAGAAGCTGAACGGAATCTCCGCCGGACGCGCGGTCTACTCTCATGTGGTCGCTCTCCTGCTCTCGTATTACGGTGGGGATGCGCCGTATATCAAGCCTTAGGTATAAGGATCCAACAGACATGAAAAAAGCGGCAGACGTTCTGTCTGCCGCTTTTTAACTGTTTACGCGATCAGAAACTCACTGCGCGGGTGCTTCCTGCGCGGGTGCCTCCTGAGCCGCGGCTTCCGCCGGCTGCGCAGCTGCTTTTGCTGCCGCCTGTGCTTCGGCGTTGGCGACCGGATCAAAGCCCTCAGGGGCGGTGAGCCGGCCATCCTTGCCAAAGGTGCACTCCACGCCGTCCACGGTCAGCTTACCCTTGACCATCTTACCGTCGGCGCCGAAATAATACAGCTCCGGCCAGGTTCCTGACCAGCCCGAATACGGGATCCCGTTGCCGTCAAGCAGGTAGGCGTCACCGTCGATCACCTGAAGTCCCGTGAGCAGCTTTCCTCCCTGCGCGGGATCCAGATAGTGCTTTCCGAGCGAATCCGTAAACCAGCCGGTCTGCACGGCACCGTTGTCCGACGGCTCGCATACGTAGCGTTCGCCGTTGTACTCGATCCAGCCCAGCTGCTTGCGGTAATTCTTGTAAAGATAGGTCTTGTCACCGCGTGTGGTAAAGCCTTCCGGAATGATATATGAATACAGATCCTTATACAGGTGATCCACATCGACGCGATAACCGATCCCCTTGACCTGGCCGTGGCTCGAGGACTGCCACATCGTATAATCGCCGCTGTATTCCAGATTTTCGGCATACATGGCGACCCACTTGTCATATTTGATATTGCCCATCCGCGAATTGAACCAGTTGCGGGACGAATAAACCATCGGATAGTAGCCGGCGCTCGCGATCACGTCGCAGAACGCCGTCGCGACCGTCGCCTGATCCTGCGGAGACAGCGGCTTGATGCAGGCGTCTTCAACATCAATGGCCACCGGAAAGCTCACGGTATAAGGCGCGATTGCATTGAGCACCATGTTGGCTTCCGCCTGCGCGGCCTCCACTGTCGTTGCATAGGAATAGATGTATACGCCGGTCCTAAGTCCGACAGCGTTGGCTCCCGTGATATTTGCCACAAACTGCTCATCGATCCCCTTCTTGGTCGAACCCACGCGGACCATGACAAACTGCACGCCGTCATCCTTGACCTGCTGCCAGTTGATCGGTCCCTGATACTTGGAGACATCGATACCGGCCGCGTAATGTGTGGCGGCGGATACATCCAGCGTGGATCCGGGCAGATTCATCGCCGCCGCGGCCAGGATGATCGCCAGCCCTGCGCCCAAAAGGCGTTTTATGAAAAGACCCTGTTTCTTCATTCATTTCTCCCTTTTTCGTGTACTGTCAAATCAGTGCTGTGCCATTATAACAGGTTTTGACCCATCCGGCTATGTTTTTTGATCATACGCGGAAACGGTATCCGACGCCCCAAATGGTCTCGATGTACTGGGGATTGGAGGTGTCCGCTTCGATCTTTTCCCGGATCTTTTTGATGTGCACGGTCACCGTGGCGATGTCGCCTACCGAATCCATGTTCCAGATCTTCCGGAACAGTTCATCTTTGGAAAATACGTGGTTGGGGTTTTCCGCCAGAAAGGTGAGCAGGTCAAATTCCTTGGTGGTGAGATTTTTTTCTACGCCATCGATCGTGATCCTGCGCGCGGTCTTGTCGATCTTAAGCCCGCGGATCTCAATGATCTCATTGGCTTTGGTGCCCGCTCCCACCAGTCTCTCGTAGCGCGCCAGATGTGCCTTGACGCGCGCAACCAGCTCCGAGGGGGAGAACGGCTTGGTGATGTAGTCGTCCGCTCCCAGTCCCAGACCGCGGATCTTGTCGATATCATCCTTTTTGGCGGATACCATGAGAACCGGGATATCTTTTTTCTCGCGCAGCCTGTCCATCACCTCGAAGCCGTCTATTTTCGGCAGCATCAGATCCAGGATCACCAGGTCAAAGTCCTCCGCCAGTGCCGCGGCAAGACCCGTCTCTCCGTCCGGCCGGATCTCCACGGAAAAATCGGAAAGCTCCAGATAATCCTTTTCCAGATCGGCGATGGATTCTTCGTCTTCAATGATCAGTATTCTACTCACGGTTCTTCCTCCTTTTTCAAATCAAACACTTTCCTGCCAGGTCTCCCCGGTTTCTGTGTCCTGCGGTTCCGAATACTTTCGGACGACCATATGCATGGTGGTCCCTTCTCCTTCCTTACTGGTCGCCCAGATATAGCCGCCGTGATCCTCGATGATCTTTTTGACAATGGAAAGGCCGATGCCCGAACCGCCCACGCGCGAGTTGCGCGACGCGTCCGCCCGGTAGAACCGGTCAAAAATGTTGGCCAGATCCTTCTGCGGGATCCCCTTGCCGTTGTCTTCGATCTCGATCCGGATGGAATCCACTTCATCGAGGATTCGGATCGTGATCCTGCCGGAGCCGTCATCACGTCCCAGATATTTCACGCTGTTGCCGACAATATTGTTGATCACGCGGGACAGCTGCTCCGGATCAGCGATGATCCTCGTATCCGGCGGAGTCAGATTGACATAATCCAGTGTGATCCCCCGCTCCTCCAGATCCATTCCGACCTCATCGATACAGTCGCTGAAATACGCCGCCACGCAGAGCCGCTGGAAATGATAGGGGATCCGGTTGTTGTCGATACTGGAATACAGCGTCAGCTCATTGATCAGCCGGTTCATATCCTCGGCTTTATTGACGATCGTCCTGAGGTACTTTTCCCGCTTGTTCTGTGTGTCGGCGACGCCCTCCAGAAGTCCTTCGGCATAGCCGCGGATCGTCGTGATCGGCGTCTTCAGATCGTGGGAAATATTGCTGACCAGCTCCTGGTTCTGCTGCTCGTGGAGCAGCTTTTCCTCGGCTGATTCCTTGAGCCTCAGGCGCATATCCTCGTAGCTTCGGTAAAGCTCGCCGATCTCGCCGTCCTCCTCTTTGAGCTGGCCGTTTTTGTCGGTCAGACGGTAATCAAAATCGCCGTCACGGATGTGCTGCATCGCGCTGTTGAGCGTACTGATCGGCTTGGTTACCCCGTGGCGTATCCAGAAGGTGAGCGCGCCGCTGGTGATGAACAGCACCGACATGATAGCCGCGAGCTCCTCCGGCCGTGCCTGGTGTCTCATTCCCAAAAGGACCAGATAGATCAGCACCATCGGCATGAGCACCATCGTAATGGCTGCGATGATCAATTTGGTTTTCAGACGCATCGTACTGTCTCCCGCAGAAGTTTTGTGGTAAAATAGGAATGTTATGTGGTCAATGCGTTTCAAAAAATCCGCCCCGGGCGGCCAGACCTGTTATCTCCGCAGATTCGCGGCTGTCCTGCTGGCGATGGTGACAGCATGCTTTACGGCATATGTCCCGTCCGCCGCGGCTTCGGAAAACGGCACTGTCGATCAGCCGATACTCGCAACTGACAGTGCAAGCTTTGTCTCTCAGACAGCCGCGCTGTCCACCTCTACGATCCGCGGTATCCTGGGTGATGTCTCCGCAGAGGTCCGCGGTCCATCCTCATCCTATACGCTCACGATCGACAGCGCAAGCGGTGAGGAGATCGAAAGACTGCTCACCGGCACGCGCTATAACCTGATGGAGTGCTATGATCTCTCCCTGACCGCCGTGGATGCGCAGTCGATCACGCGCAATCCGCAGTTCGGAGATGTGACCATCACGATCCCCCTTGCGTCCTCCATGGATCCGAACAAAGGCACTTTCGCGATCTATACCATCGGTACGGACGGTGAGCTGGAGCAGCTTCCGTGCTCCGTGGTCTACGCAAGAACCTCCGGCTACGCCGTAAGATTCATGACCATCCATTTTTCTACATATGCGATCCTCTACACCGCCGGCGGATCTACACGAGTCACGGGCTCTCGCAGCAGATCTTCCTCTTCGACAGGTGTCACCCGCATCAGTAATGAGGGCCGGAATACTGCAGGCACAGATACAGATAACACCGCCGGTACGGGAAGCAGTGAGGTCAGTTCCGCGGCTTCCTCTCAAAACTCCGTCAACGGCAGTTCGGCGTCAACAGCAGGACTTTCGTCCCAGGCAGCCGTGACGGCAGGGAGCGCCGCAACCGGAAGCTCCGGTCTCTCCGCCGTCGCAAACGGCAAAGATACAAACGGTAAGGATGCGAACGGCAAAGATCCCTATGACCATCCCAAGACCGGCGACCGCAGATATTACACGGCCATTTCGCTGGCGATCCTTGCCCTCGGTGCGCTGTTTCTGATCATCCTCAGGATCGGCAGACGCTCCGCCTGACGTTTCAGGCCTCTTATCCTCCGAAAGGCCTTATTCCTCTTCGCCGCTCTGCGACTCGATCCTGCGGACAAAACGTCTGGTCCGCTCTTCTTTGGGATGATCGATCACTTCCGATGCTTTCCCGGATTCCACGATGACGCCGCCGTCCATAAAGATGCAGTTGTCTGCCACATCCCGCGCAAAAGCCATCTCATGAGTGACGATGATCATAGTCGTCTTCTTTTCCGCCAGCTCGCGGATCACGCGCAGCACCTCTCCCGTGAGCTCAGGATCCAGTGCGCTCGTCGGCTCATCAAAGCACAGAATATCCGGCTTCATGGCTAGTGCCCTGGCGATCGCCACCCGCTGGCACTGACCGCCGGAAAGCTGATGCGGATAGTTGTTCATACGGTCCGCCAGACCGATGGTCGTAAGGAGCGCCCTGCCCTCGGTGAGGATCGCTTCTTTTCTGGCCGCGTCGTATTCCCCTCGCTCTTTGGCGGAAAGCGTGGGCGCCAGGGTCACGTTTTCCAGCGCCGTATACTGCGGAAACAGATGAAAGGCCTGGAAGACCAATCCAAAATGCAGACGCCTCTGCCGGATCTCCCGTTCACTGAAGCTGCGGGGATCGTCTCCGTCGAACAGCGGTTCCCCGTTTATAAGGATCCTGCCGGCGTCCGGCGTCTCAAGAAAGTTGAGGCACCTGAGAAGCGTCGTCTTGCCGCTGCCGGAAGAACCGATGATGGACAGCGTCTCCCCCTGCTCCATCGAAAAGGTGATATCCGTCAGCACTCTGGTCTCTTCGAAGTGTTTTTGCAGATTCTGTACATCAAGTAAGGACATCGCAGACTCCCCGCTCGCTCCCGCTCATATGCTCAGCGGAAATAATCCAGTTTCTTTTCGATCCGGCCGAACAAAAGTGTCAGCAGACCCGAGAAGAGCAGATAAAAAGCACCGGTGTAGAAAAGCGGCCAGACGATTCCGGCGCTCTTGATGAAGGACTGTCCGCTCCAGATGATCTCATAGACAGCGATCACGCGGGCAAGCGATGTATCTTTGACCAGTGTGATGATCTCGTTGGACATCGGCGGGACGATCCGCTTGATCACCTGCAGCAGAATGATCTTGAAGAAGATCTGACTGCGCGTCATACCCAGAACCTGCCCCGCTTCCGACTGTCCCTGCGGGATCGACTGGATACCGCCGCGGTAGATCTCGGAAAAGTAGCAGGCGTAGTTCACGACAAAAGCAACCAGCGCGGCGATGAACCTGCCGCCGTCGCCGGATCCCCAGATATTGTTGTTAAAGGTGATCCCCGGGCCATAATAGATGATGAGAAGCTGTAAAAGAAGCGGCGTCCCCCGGACGATCCAGATGAGAAACCGTATCGGGAGACGCAGCAATGCATACCGGCTCATGGAGCCGAAGCAGATGATCAGTCCCAGCGGCAATGCAAAAAGGAGCGTCAGTGCAAAAAGCTGCACTGTGGTAAGAAAACCCTGGATGAGCGCTCCTGTTACTTCAAGAAACATGACACTGCCCGGACCGAAGACGGATCACTGCTTTACCAGAGATTCCTGTACGCCGTACGTGGTACCGATCTTCTGCAGTGTTCCGTCATTGTAGTACTTCTTGAACTCGTCGTTGATATAAGCTGCGAGATCGCTGCCCTTGCGGCATCCGACACCGTACTCCTCGGTCGTGAGCTCAACGGTGTGTGTCAGATCCGGATAACTCGTGCCCTCACCGATCATGGCACCCGCCATGAGCAGGTCGATGATCGAAGCATCGCTGGTGCCGGCCTGGACCTCCATCAGTGTATCGGACTGCGCTGTCACGCTGGTATAGGTGAAACCGTTCTCTTGAGCAGCCGCTTCCCCGGCGCTTCCAGCTTCCACGGCAAAGGACAGGGGCTTCAGACTGACCGCATCGCGGTAATCCGCTGCCTTGTCGGCGGGCAGGACAACGACCTGTGCGTTGTTGCAGTAGGGCCTGGTGCATTCCATGGAGCTCTTGACTTCATCCGTCAGGGTCATGCCGTTCCAGACGCAGTCGATCGATTTGTTGTTGAGCTCGAGGATCTTGTTGTCCCAGTCGATCTCGACAAACTCGACCTTGACACCGAGATCTGCGGCGACAAGCTTTGCCACATCAGCGTCAAATCCGATCCATTCGCCGTTCTCCTGATAATCCATCGGCGCGAAATCCGTGATCCCGACGACCAGTGTCCCCTTGTTCTTAATATAGGAAACATCGCTGTCACCGCCGGAAGCCCCGCCTCCGCAGGCTGTGACAGACACGGCCATCAGCGCCGCCATCAGAATCGCTGTGATCTTCTTCATAATCTTTCTTCCTCCTCTGTTCTGTTAATGAGTACGTCAGGTACTCCGTCACAACGTTAACACTCTACCACATTAAAGCGTGGGACGCAATAGCGCCCCGGCGTTGTCAGAATGCTGCTCTTATGCTACATTGATATGGTACGAAGAGCACAGCCTCCGGGCAGTTGATTCAGAAAGACAGGACAGGTTAATGACCATGACAAAAAAACATTTATCCCTCGGGGAAGAGATCGTCAATTATCTTCTGGTAGCTGTCGGTGCGATCATAGCAGCGTTCGCCATCGAGGATTTCCTAGCGCCCAACCATATCTTTGACGGCGGTATCGTCGGTGTGTCCATGATCGCGTCCGATTTTTCGGGGTTTAAGCTCAGTATCCTGACCTGGCTTCTGAACGTTCCCTTTCTGCTGCTTGGCTGGAAGAAAAAAGGTCACCTTTTTGTTTTCAGATCCGTCTATGCGATGACCGTCTTTGCTATCGCGGTTGCCGTTTTCGAGGAGACGCCCAACGTAACTGAGGATCATCTGCTGGCAGTCACCTTTGGCGGTCTGATCCTGGGTGTCGGTGTCGGACTCGTCCTCAGATACGGCGGATGTCTGGACGGTACCGAGATCGTCGCGTCGATCCTGAGTCCAAAGATCCACATGCCGATCGGCAGGCAGGTCCTTTGCTTCAACATCGTCCTGTATATGCTGGTCGGTGTGCTGTACGGATGGAACCGCGGTCTGTATTCGATCCTGACCTATGTCCTGGTTTCCGTTGTGATGACGCGTGTGGAAGAGGGCTTCGACGCGCAGCGCGCCTGTCTGATCTTTACGCATGATGATGTAAACGAGATCAAGGACCGCATTTATCAGTCGCTGGGTCGCACCTGCACCGAATGGCAGACAGAGGGCTATATCGGGGGCGACAACAAGGCGCTCTATGTCGTGTTAAGTCAGTACGAGGTGCGGCAGCTCCGTGAGATCCTGTCGGATTTCAAATGCTTTGCGACCATCAGCGGGATCGACGAGATTATCGGAAAGAATGTGAAGCTGTCGCTGATGTAATGAAAACCGCCATTTGCCAGATGACCAAATGTGTGATAAAGTATCATTTGCGCGCAGGCGTCTGTCTTCGTAGCTCAGCTGGATAGAGCACTCGCCTCCTAAGCGAGGGGTCGGAGGTTCGAATCCTCTCGGAGACGCGATCAGAAAGCGGGATCCCGTACGCGGGGTTCCGCATTGTTTTTGCTTAAAGGAGTTATCCATGAAAAAGAAACTGCTCAGCCTGCTTGGTGTTTCTCCTGAGATGATCGAGATGGCAGAGATCTTTCATATGCCGGGATCCGCGCGATGGAAATACATCTATCTGCCTGCGATCTTCGGAAAAAAGACCCGCGGGGAGAAAGCATGACGATCGAACTGGAAAACATCTGCGTAACCGAAAACGGACGGGAGATCCTCAGGGATCTTACGCTGGATCTGTCCACGGAAGGCGCTTATCTTGTGACCGGCGAGCCGGGCTCCGGAAAGACCACGCTCCTTCGTGTGATCATGGGGCTTCGCAGACCGGACAGAGGACGGATCCGGCTCCTCGGGGATTACAAATACGCGTGGCTTGCCTGCGGTGCCGTCTTTCAGGAGGACCGGCTGATTGAAGCGCTGTCCGCTGTCCGCAATGTTTCCGTGATCCGGAAACTGACCAGCGACAAGGCCGCGCGGGAGGAACTGTCCGGACTTTTGCCGGCAGAGCGTCTGGAGATACCGGTCCGGGAACTGACTGCCTCGGAGCGGCGTATGGTCTGTATCGTCCGGGCTCTGTCTGTTCCTGCGGACATCCTGGTCATGGATGAGCCGTTCGCCGGCATGTCGGAGAATGAGCGGACGCGGGCTCTGCGGTATATTACGGAGCACCGCGGCAGTACACCGCTTGTTGTCGCTGCTTCGGATACGGCCGGTATGGAGGGATTCCGGCGGGTGGAACTGTCCGCGGCTGAAGCGCCCGGACAGGACAGGTGATGAAGGAGCGTATCAGAAAAACCGGATGGCTCCTCCTTACCGCCTGGATTTTTGTTCTTCTCCCGATCCTGTGGTTTTACGCGCCTGAGGGATACGAGGCACTCGGGGAACACAAATTTGAAGCATGGCGGATGATCTCCGCATTCTTTGCCGCTCCGCTCCTGATCTGCCTGCTACTTCTCCTGATTCCCGCAAAACATAAGGAAAACGATTTTTCCCAGCGGCCTCACCTCCTGCTTCCGGACATCTTTCTGATCCTCTACAGTCTGCTCATCACTGTCTCTTTTCTGCTTTCACCATATCGCGGGGAATCCCTGTGGGGCACACGCGGCTGGCGGACTGGTTATCTCACGGAACTGATGATGATCGCCTTTTATCTCTTCGCGCGCGTGTTTCCGCTGCATCTGCCTGCGGTGCTCTGTTCGGCAGGGATCAGCAGCGCAGCCCTGCTTTTCATCGCGATAACGGATCGTTTCGGATTTTATCTCTTTCCCTGGCAGGGAGGAGATTCTTCTTTTGTCGCGACGATCGGCAACATGGACTGGTATGCGGGATGCCTGGCGCTGATGCTCGCTTTTTCTGCGGGTCTTTTTGTTTTCTCTCTTTCCGCGGCGGACGGACAGCGTACCGTCAGGAAAAAACGTTTGTTTCTGTCCGGTATCCTTGTTTTTGCGGCGATCCTCTCCGCGTATACGCAGTCATCCGTGACCGGTTATCTGCTCCCTGTCCTGACGCTGCTGTGCCTTCTCTTTACCGAATCGGACCGGATCCCCGCGGGGAAATGGCTGCGCTGTGCTTCAGGAGGCCTCCTTATCCCGGCGGCCGCGGGAATGCTCTTACTGCCGGTCTTTCAGACAGCAGGGGTTTTCTCGGATTCATTCGGCAACGGAAGAGGAGCGATCTGGCGGATCTCGTGGCTGCTGGCGGAGGCGCGTTCCCCCATGCAGACCGCTTTCGGTATAGGACCGGGTGCGTTTGCCGCCTATGCCTACCAGCAGGACTCGCCGTTCTGGCCGCAGCTTTATTCCGCATTCGGTCCCGTGCGGCTCACCAACGCGCATCACGCGCTGATGACGGTCTTTCTTGAGGAGGGGCTTTTTGCCGCTGTTGTCTGGTTACTCTTTGTGCTCTCTTCTTTTCTGATGCTCCTGAGAGCATACCGAAACCGGCGCCATCCCCTGATGCTGATCGCACTCCTTTCGATCGTTCTGTTGGGGGCGGTACAGGCGCTGACTTTCCGTACGGTCACAGCCACACCGGTCCTGCTCTTTTTGTCAGGTTCGGCGATCAAAGCCGGAAACCCGCGTACAGAAAGGACCTGATAGGTGCGCCGACGGCGAAATTTCTACATCTTTACACATTTCCGGCTTCCATGATATAATCAAAAAGTGGAGAGCGACATCGGCTCACACGATAACAGCGTGTAGAAATTTTTTTGAAGCAGAGGGAGGTGCCGCCATGCATCCCACCTATCGCACATTTGCGGAGATGCTCTCCGATCAGAATAAAAGGAATCCGGATCACGTCGCGATCATCACGTCGGAGTACGAAGAAAAAATCACCATCACGTATCATGAACTGTATCTGCGGGTTATGGAGCTGGCGAGCCGCTATCGCAGAGAGAACTGCAGCTGTGTCGGTATCTATGCCAATGCTTCGGCGCAGTGGATCATCACGATGTATGCCGCTGTCCTCGCGGGCAAGCGTACGGTGCTTTTTGATGTGCTCTTTCCGCCGGAAGAGATGATCAAGCTCGCTCGGTTCTGCGGCGTGGATTCCCTGTACGCAACGAACCGGGAGGGGCGCAAGATCTTCGGGGAATACATGACAGAACTTCGCGCCGCCCAGCTTCAGGAGAGCGGAAATACTGACAGCGGGGAGACTGCACAGATTTCCCCGGAAGAGATCGAGGAAGGCGGAAAACTCCTGTTTTTCACTTCCGGTACATCAAGCAGGCATAAAGCGGTCGTTCTATCGCAGGAGGCCCTGCTGACCTGCGCCTGGGGCGGACAGCAGACTGCGCAGGCGACTGGTGAGGATCTCGTGCTCTCCATGCTTCCGATGTGGCATGTCTTCGGTTTCGTGACCGGCATTCTCTGGCCGATGACGATCGGCGCCAGGATCGCCCTCAGCCGCGGGATCCGTCACGCACTGCAGGATCCGATGCTGTTTGAGCCGGACTATATCCCGGTGGTACCGGCATTTCTGAAATATATGCTCTCCATGGACGCGCTGAACAAGAATCTCGGGACGATCATCATCGGCGGGAGTCCCTGTGACGAGGCGACATTCCGGACGCTGTTCAGGCGCGGGATCCGTGTCATGCACGGATACGGTCTGACAGAGACCTGCAGCGGGATCGCCGTTTCTACGGATCCGGATCACATCTATGCCATGGAACCCTGCCCGGGGACAAGCTGGCGGATCGCCCGGGACGGAGAGATCATTCTGCGGACACCGAGTCTCATGGACGGATATTATCACGATCCGGACTCGACCGCCCGCAAGATCGTGGACGGCGAGATTCATACCGGCGATCTGGGGCACGTCGACAGCAAGGGGCGCCTGATCGTTCTGGGAAAAAAGGACGAGGTTCTGATCCTATCGAACGGGGAAAAGGTCTTCTGTCCGGACTGGGAGGCGCAGCTCAACGCTCTGATCGGTTCGGAGACAGCTCTGTATTCCGTGGACGGAGAGACGCTCACGCTGGCCGTGGTCACAAGGCACAAATCCAGGGAAGAGATCTGGGAGCAGGTCGAGGAATTCAACAAACGGCAGTCCGGAAACAAACAGATCCGTGCCATCTCTCTTCGGGTCAGACCTTTTCCGCGTACGGCGCAGGGAGAGCTGCAGCGCTGGAAGATCCAGACCGGCGCCGAGGACTGACAGATCTATTCAGAATATCTACACCGCGTCAAACCTTCCCTTATCCGCAACAGTCGGCACAGATTCTGGATACTGACCGTC
>JAILFA010000146.1 GCA_024687125.1 Lachnospiraceae bacterium | reverse complement strand
CGAACAGCTCTATACCCGTGACGGCACGTTCTATGTCGACGGCGCGGGCAACCTTGCGATGCAGTCCACCGGTTACTTTGTCCAGGGATGGAATTCAACGGACGGCCAGACCATCGATATCAACTCCGGCATCGGCAAACTGCAGATTATGAATGCGGCGAATATGACCTATCCACCGGATGCGACTACTCAGGCTGTCATGAGCGGCAACGTTGATTCCAATGACAGCAATGTCAAGTCCGCCGCAGGCCGTGTCATGACGCTGGAATTCTACGATGACCGCGGCTATCTTTACACGGCGAAATTCTCCGTCAAACAGATGAAAAACGCGGACGGCACGCCGATGACGACCTCCAGCGATGAATTTACGGATTCGAACGGCGCATCGCTTAAAGACGAGAATAACCGCCCGTTGTATTCCATTACGCTGATGGATATCTTGGACAACCAGAATGAATCGATTGGTGCCGATAAGATGGAATACGTCACCTTCGGCGAATCCCGTACATGGAAAAAAGGCATGTCAGATTCCAAGACGGATGCTGCACTGCAGACAACGTTGGCTACTGATTACACGACATTTGCCGGCGGCGGTTCCGTGCAGAACCTCAAATCCACCGCCAAGGCTGCTGACGGCAAAACAACGCATCCGCTAGCCGGCATCGCCGGAGAATATTTCGGACTTTCGGACGCGATCCTAGACAGCTACGGCAAGGATGCCACCTACACCTATGATGCGGCGACGACGACGATCTCGATCACCAGCAAGGACAAGACCAACATTTTCTCCTTTGATCCGGATACCGGTGCGCTGATTTCCGGTGGCAAACTCACCCTCAAGTTTGACAATGCCGCACCAAAGGGCCTGGAGAGCTTTCAGAATGTCGCTTTTGACGCTTCGACGCTGACAAACGTCAACACCAACGGATCATCGACCTTCAAGGCGACCAAGGGAGATCTGGAGGGAAATAACACCGGACGCATGATCGGCGAGATGAACGGTATTTCGGTCGAAGTATCCGGCAAGATCTGGGCATCATACTCGAACGGCCAGTCAAAGCTTCTCGGTCAGATCGCTTCCGCAGAATTCGCCAATGCCTCCGGTCTGGAAAAGAGCGGTGACAACCTCTACAAGGCGACCAACAACTCGGGTGAAGCGACGATACAGGATATCACAACCGACGGCGGCCGTATGAACACCGGTGTTCTGGAAATGAGTAACGTTGATCTCTCTCAGGAGTTCACAACGATGATCACGACGCAGAGAGGCTTCCAGGCTAACAGCCGTATCATCACCGTTTCCGACACACTGCTGGAAGAACTCACCAATCTGAAGAGATGATGAGAGCCGGCTGAATCAGGATGAATGAAAAATGCCTCTGGGGTGTCCGCACCCCAAGAGGCATTTTCGCTGTTGACGGAGACTGAAAAGCACGATATATCAGCATGGTTCTATCAAATTTTCGTTTATTTTTACTGTTTACCGGTGAGGCAAATCGTGGTATGATACTAAAGATTGTTCAGGATGGGGGAAAAGGATGATCGAAGTCACCAGAATGAACGGGCTGAAGATGACGGTCAACTGTGAACTCCTTCTGAGCGTTGAAGAGACGCCTGACACGCTGCTGACCTTTACCACAGGGCAGAAGATGATCGTCAGGGAGAGCAGACAAGAGATCGTAGATCTTGTGAAATCATACAAGAGGGAGATCATCGCGGGTGTTTCGGCTTAGGCCGGTAGCCGGCGGTCTTCCGGTATTTTGCGTATAAGGAGTAGCCAGCGTGGATATAGCATCAGTAATCGGCCTTGCGATGTGCTTTATCGCCATGATCGTCGGTATCATTACCTCCGGCGGTGTTGGCGCGTTTGGCAACTTCATTGACATACCTTCCTTCTTCGTTACGGTCGTCGGCGCTTTCATGTGCGTTCTGGCATCCAATACCCTGCCGGACTTCCTTGCGGGTTTAAAAGCACTCAAGCTGATCTTCAAGCTTCCGGCAAACAATGTATCCGAGAATATCAGACAGATCATCGCTCTTTCCAACACGGCCAGAAAAGAAGGTCTGCTGGCACTGGAAGAAGCGGCCGGCGGCATCGAGGACGATTTCCTGAAAAAGGGTCTGCTGCTGATCGTTGACGGTACGGATCCGGAGCTCGTCAAGAGCATTCTTGAGGCGGAGATGGATGCCATCGATTCGCGCCATAAGATGCGTATCGCGGTCTGGGAAGACATCGGTTCCATGGGCCCTGCGTGGGGTATGATCGGAACCCTGCTCGGTCTGGTCAACATGCTGCAGGCAATGGATGACCCTTCCGCCATCGGCCCGAACATGGCGGTCGCTCTGATCACCACGCTGTACGGTTCCGTTATCGCCAACTGGCTGTGCGCACCGACAGCGACCAAATTAAAGCACCTGAACAACGACGAGTATACCGCAAAGAGCATTATGATCGAAGGCATTCTTTCCATCCAGGCCGGTGAGAACCCGCGTGTGACGGAAGAAAAGCTCAAGTCCTTCCTGTCGCCTGCCGACAAGGCTGCGTTTGAAGCGGCGAACGGCGGCGGCGGCGGTGGCGGCGAGGAATGATCCCACTGAGGGTTAGGATACATGGCTAAGAAACCGGAAGAGCCCCCGAAGGGGGCACCAGCATGGCAATCGACTTTCGCGGACCTGATGAATCTGCTTCTGTGCTTCTTCGTTCTTCTGTTTTCGATGTCCAGCATCGAAAAGGAAAAGTTCGAAGCGGTTGCAGCATCCTTTTCGCAGGCGTTTAACATCTTTGACGGCGGCGAGACCAGTTTCGGAGAGGGTGCCCTGGTCGGGGACGGTGTGTCCCAGCTCAACGAGCTCAACATCTTTATCAACTCCATGGGTACTTCGGAGGATAAAGACAAGGACAAGGAACACGATGAGGACTACGACAAGCAGGAGGAGGCACGCGAGGAACAGATGGCCGCTTCCGAGAAGCTTGCCGAACAGATCGCCGAAGCACTGATGGCTACCGGGATCACGGATCAGGTGGAGCTCAATTTCACCAGCCAGTATGTGCAGCTCACACTGCAGGGCTCGATCCTCTTTGACTCCGGTGAAGTCGTGATCAAGCAGGAAGCGATCCCGATCCTTGAGAAGCTCGGCGCAATCCTGGAGCGCTATGCGGGCGGTACGATCGAGATCGAAGGACATACGGACAATGTGCCCATGCACGGCGCCAAGTACTCCAACAACGATGAGCTTTCATCGGGACGTGCGCTCTCGGTCTTCAATTTCCTGATCGAGAATACGACGCTTGAGCCGTCAAGGATCATGCATACCGGTCGCGGTGAGTATGTGCCGGTGGCTACCAACGAGACGCCGGAAGGCCGTTCCAAGAACAGAAGAGTGGAGATCAGGATCTATAATCCTTTGAGTCCCATGTATTGAGAAAGGAGCCAATCCATGAAGCGAAATATGCTGGCGATCATCATCCTGGCGGTCAGTATCGTCAATCTGGCCATGAGTGCTTTTATGATGCTCACAGTCATGAATACGAATTCCAAGACGGTCAAGCTCATCTCTGATGTCGCGGCTGCCGTGAATATCGACAATACGACGCTGCTGCCGCCCAGCAGTGAAAAGGAAGGCCCTGTCTCGGTACCTATGGACAAGACCGTGACCTATGATATCGGCGGCGACGACAAGATGACGATCGCTTTTAAGCCCGGTGCGGACGGAGACACACACTATGCACAGGTTGAAGTGGTCCTCTCAATGAATAAAGACAGCGACGGTTATAAGACCTTCGGCGAGACAATGGACGACCGCAAGTCGATCATCAAATCGACGATCCTCGAGATCATGCAGAGTTACACGATCGAGGAATGCAGAAGCAACGAGCCGCAGGTTCAGCAGAGGATCCTTGAAGCGCTGCAGGAACTGTTTGATTCGGATTTCATCTTTAAAGTATCATTTTCAAATATTCAGTACGCATAAGGGTGATTTAGTTGGCCGACGTACTCTCACAAAATGAGATAGATGCGCTGCTTAACGGCCTGTCCACCGGTGAACTGGATGCGGCGGATCTGCAAAATACAGACGAGAAGAAGGTCAAGGACTATGATTTCCGCAGGCCGGCCAAATTCTCCAAAGAGCATCTGCGTACGCTGGAGATCATTCATGAGCATTACGGCCGACTGATCTCGACAACGCTGCCGCTCTATGTGCGCAAAAATGTTACGGTGGCGGTAGCAAACTCGGAGACGGTCACCTTTTCGGAGTTTTCGAACGCGCTGTCCAATCCGGTCATTCTGGGTATCGTGAATTTTCAGCCTCTTCAGGGCACTGTGCTGCTGGAGATCCAGTCCAATCTGGGATTCGCGTTTATCGACAGAATGCTTGGCGGAGAAGGGGCACCGATCGAAAAGGCAAGGCCTTTTACGGATATTGAGATGCCGCTGATCTCCAGATTTCTTGAGATCTGCATGAACCTGATGGTGGAGCCCTGGGCAAACGTCCTTGAGATCTCACCGACCATGGAACGTATTGAGACCAATCCGCAGTTTGCGCAGGTCATTTCGCCGACCGATATGATCGCTATCGTGACGCTCAATATCAAGATGGGCGATGTGGAAGGTCTGATGAATGTCTGTCTGCCGTATTTTACGCTGGAATCCATTATGGACAGACTCAATACGAAGTACTGGTATTCCACGATGCAGCGCGGCAGCGATGATCATTACGAGGAGCATCTGGAATCGCTGATCCGGCGTGTCGATGTTCCTGTGAAAGCGGTGCTGGGACGCTGTGAAGTGTCAGTCAATGACTTCATCCATCTGCAGCGTGGGGATATCATACGTCTTGATACGCATGTGAGCACCGATATGAAGATCTTTATCGGGAGTATATATAAATTCGACGCACTGCCGGGCACTGTGCGGGATAATTACGCCGTGCGCGTGACGAACGTCATCAGAGAAGAGGAGGAACAGCATGGACGGGATGCTATCACAGGATGAGATAAATGCTCTCCTGAACGGCATGGACGCTACCGGAGCAGACAGTGCTCCGGGTGGTTCAGATGCCGGCGGCACAGCTCCTTCCGCCGGGGATGAGACCCTTTCCGATGTAGAAAAGGATGCGATCGGCGAGGTTGCCAATATTTCCATGGGTTCTTCAGCAACGACGCTGTATCAGCTGCTGAATCTCAAGGTCAATATCACGACGCCCAAGGTAGAACTTGCCACCTGGAAAAATGTTCTGGAAGATTACGTCAAGCCCTGTGTGTTTACGGTCATCAAATACACAGTCGGTCTGGACGGAAGCAATATCCTGATCCTCAGAGAGCACGACGTTCTTGTCATTACCGACCTGATGATGGGCGGTGACGGTACCAATGTTGACGGCGGCGAACTCGGAGATCTGCAGCTCTCCGCGATCTCGGAAGCCATGAACCAGATGATGGGTGCGGCATCTACGTCGCTCTCCACCATGCTCGGGGAAAAGATCGATATCAGTCCGCCGCAGTCAACGCTGCTGGATCTTTCGGAACAGGATCCCGGAGAGATCTCGCCTTTCCTCGCGGGCACGTTTGTAAAGATCACGTTCCGTATGCAGATCGGCGATCTGATCGATTCGGCTCTGATGCAGCTGTATCCGATCGACTTTGCCAGAACGCTGTATGACACCTTTATCAATTCCAACGAAGAGCCCGCACCGGCTGCTGCGCCCGCACCTGCTCCGGCCCCCGCACCGGCTCCTGCGCCCGCGCCTGCTCCGATGCCTCAGCCGGCTCCGCAGCCTCAGCCGATGCCGCAGATGCAGATGCCACAGATGCAGATGCCGCAGATGCAGATGCCTCAGATGCCGATGATGCAGCCCATGCCGATGATGCAGCCGCAGGATTATGCCAACGTGCAGGCGGCACAGTTCCAGAGCTTTTCGCCGGATATCACAACGATCCCGGGAGCCGAAAACATCGGTCTGATTCAGGATGTTCCGCTGGAGGTGACCGTCGAACTCGGCCGCACGAAGAGACCGATTTCGGATATCCTCGATTTCGCGCCCGGAACCATCATCGAACTGGACAAGATCGCCGGCGAACCGGTGGACGTACTGGTCAACGGCAAGCTTGTCGCCAAGGGCGAGGTTGTTGTTATCGAAGAGAGTTTCGGTGTCCGTGTGACGGAGATCGTCAAGTAATTCAGGAGCGCGTGAGATGCCCGTCGGTTCTCTGGCTCAGTTTTTAACGGTTCTTCTGATCTTTCTGCTCGTCCTTTTTCTCGCCTGGTATTCGGCGAGGATCGTGGCGAGATATCAGAAGGGTGCGGCTTCATCCCAGGGGAATATCGAGGTTGTTGACGCATACCGGCTTTCACAGTCACAGGTGATCGAACTGTTAAAGATCGGCGACCGCTATGTGGCAGTCGCTCTGTGCAAGGACGGCGTGACCCGGCTCGGAGAATGGAAAGAGGGCGAGATCGAGCTGAAGTTTACGGAGAAAACCGCGGTGCAGCCTGCCGGCTCTTTCCGGCAGCTGCTGGATCGTTTCGGAAAAAACAAAGAAGCGGATGATGCAGATCAGACGAAAGACAGAACATAACGCAGTAACAGGGCGAAAAATGGCAGGGGCGGTCGCTAAGGCCGCTTTCTTCGCATTATCCGTCTTCTTTCTGCTGATGATCATTCCGGCCGGTCGGGCAAGCGCGGCTGTCTATAATCCGGAAACGATGGTGATCGACAACCAGACGACGGATCCGACCGTGGATTCCGACCCGCCGTCAACCGGTTCCATGGAAAACCAGACAAATATTGAAGATCCCGGAACTGCCACGGATCCTGATGATCTCGCCAAGCTCAATATTGCTAATACCGTGACGGTCACTTATGAAAACGGTAACGGTACGCTGAACGGTGCGCTCAGGATCCTGATCACGCTTACGCTGATCTCACTGGCTCCCCTCCTGATCATGATGATGACCTCGTTCACGAGGATCCTGATCGTCATGCATTTTACCAGGCAGGCGCTCGCCACGCAGACAGCCCCTCCCAATATGGTCATCGTCGGGCTGTCCCTGTTCCTTACACTGTTCATCATGCAGCCGACACTGACCGCGGTTTACAATGAAGCGGTTGTACCGTTTGAGAACGGCGAGATGGACCAGGAGGTCTTTTTCGAGACCGCGATGCGTCCGATCCGTCAGTTCATGTACGGCCAGACACAGACCAAGGATGTACGGATGTTCATGGAGATCTCCGGGACGCAGTGGAACGGTGAACTGGCGGATATCCCCAATCAGGTCCTTGTCCCCAGCTTTCTGATCAGCGAACTGAGAACCGGCTTTATCATCGGTTTCATCATATATGTCCCGTTCATCGTCATCGATATGGTCGTTGCTTCCGTCCTGATGAGTATGGGTATGATGATGCTGCCTCCGACGACGATCTCCATGCCGTTCAAGATCCTGCTGTTCGTGCTCGCGGACGGCTGGAATCTGATCATCGGCAGTCTTGTCAAGACATTTTACTGAGGATGAGCTTAAGGAGGAAAGGAGGCTGATATGTCCATCAATGATGTGAATATGATCGTACAGGACGCATTGTTTCTGGTGATCCGCCTTTCGGCGCCGATCCTGCTTGTTTCTCTTATCGTAGGTCTTGTCGTTTCCATATTCCAGACCGTCACGTCGATTCAGGAGCAGACGCTTACCTTTGTTCCTAAAGTGATCCTGACGTTTCTCACGATCATCCTGCTCGGCAACTGGATTGCTACCAGCATTACGGAATATATCACCGGTCTTTGGAGCAATCTCAGTATTTATATCCGGTAGATCACGGGATGATCGACTATTCCTTCAGTTACGGCGATCTTGAATATTTTCTGCTGATCCTCATGCGGGTGGCGAGCTTCGTCGCGGTCGCGCCGGTCTTTGGCATGCAGGGGGTACCGCCCAACCGTATCAAGGTCGGGTTTGCCATCATGCTGTCCATGCTCCTGTACGGAATGGTCCCGATGGTCCCCCTTGAATATGATTCTGTATTGGGATATGCGATCATCGTCCTCAAGGAAGTGCTAGTCGGCATCTTTCTGGGTTTTTCCGCGCAGATCGTTACAACGATCACAGCCTTTGCGGGCAATGTCGTGGACATGCAGGTCGGTCTTTCCATGGTGTCGCTGTTTGATCCGATCTCCCGCAATCAGGTGACGATCAGCGGAACGATCTACCAGTATACACTGCTCGCCATGATGCTGATCAGCGGGATGTACCGCTTTATCCTTGCCGCCCTTACGGATTCCTTTACGCTGATACCCGTCAACGGAGCGGTGCTCCGGTCGGATTCGATCCTGGCTTCCGTGATGACATATCTTACGAATTATATCATCATCGGCTTCAGGATCTGCATGCCGGTCTTTATCATCACCTTTATCATCAATGTGGTCCTGGGGGTTCTGGCCAAGGTGGCTCCGCAGATGAACATGTTTGCTGTCGGGATCCAGATCAAGCTGCTCGTAGGGCTTGGCATCATGTATCTGACGGCTGTTATGCTCGGTTCGGCTTCCGATTTTGTTTTTCGCTACATGAAGGAAATGCTGAACAACATGACGAGGGCAATGATGCCATGAGTGAAGCAAGGCCGTATCTTCTTATCGTTGATCTGCAGTTTTTTGCCAAGGAGGGTCCCGGAGGCGAAAAGACCGAGGAGCCTACCGCGAAGAAACTGCGGGATGCCCGTGATGAAGGCAATGTTGCGAAAAGCCAGGAGATCAACCAGGCGCTTTCCCTGCTGGCACTGTTTATTATGCTGCGTTTTCTGACCGGGTGGCTGGGACAGAATTTCCGGAGTTTTTTCACGACAGTCTATGAGGATATTCCCAATACGATACAGATGTATGACGGTGAGATGCCGTATGCCACGATCGCTGTTCTTGTGCGGAACGCGCTCCTTCACGTACTTCTTTTCATTGCGCCTTTCCTGGCCGTGGGTTTTTCTGTCGCCTTCATTTCTGATCTGGTGCAGGTCAAGTGGCATGTGACGACCAAACCGCTCAAGCCGAAGTTTTCCAAACTAAATCCGATCACAGGCTTCAGCAAGATCGTGTCCAAGCAGAAGCTGTTTGAACTTTTAAAGTCGCTCCTGAAACTGACTCTGATCGGTGCTGTGGTGTGGTCCTATATCACCGGCAGAAAGGAATCGATCTTTCTTCTGTATGACATGCCGATCAGGCAGTGCCTGGAGGCTATGTACGACATCATCATCAATCTGGGCCTGCGCATTGCCGCTGTGTATATGATCATCGCCGCGGCGGATTACATCTATCAGAAACGGAAGTTCCACGAAGATATGAAGATGACCAAGCAGGAGGTCAAGGACGAGTATAAGAACGCGGAAGGTGATCCGCAGATCAAAGGAAAGATCCGTCAGCGCATGATGGAGGCCTCCAGGCGGCGTATGATGCAGGCGCTCCCGCAGGCGGATGTCGTTATCACGAACCCGACGCATTACGCGGTGGCGCTGAAGTACGATCAGGAAAAATACAGGGCGCCGGTCGTGATCGCCAAGGGCGCGGACCATCTGGCCGCCAAGATCAAAGAGGCGGCAGGAGAGTACAATATCGAGATCGTCGAAAACAAACCGCTCGCGCGTATGCTGTATGCGAATGTCCCGCTGGGAACGGAGATCCCGCCGGAGCTCTATGAAGCTGTCGCCAATATCCTGGCTCTTGTATACAAAATTAAAGGAAAAGTTTAACACAATCCCGTTCAATATTTTCTGCTGATCGGGCGTGACGAATCTGCTGTTTTGTGGTATACTCTACTCTGAATTTTTATGGAAAGGAGGAGGGTCCATGAAGGGTAGGATGCGAGCGCGAATCTTCGACTACGGAGTTGCGCTTTACGTCGTGTTCGCGTTCATCATGCTCATCATCCCGCTGCAGGACTGGCTGCTCGATATCCTTCTTGCCGCGGATATGTCCATCTCCTTTGCCATCCTGTTTAACGCGATGTATGTCCGAGAGGTTCTGGAGATGTCCAACTATCCCACGATCCTCCTGATCTCGACGATCTTCCGCGTAGGTCTTAACGTATCTTCCACCAGAATGATCCTTTCGACGGGAAATGCCGGACAGGTCATTAAGGTCTTCGGCGAGTTCGTCGGCGGCGGTGATCTGGTCATCGGTATCGTCGTCTATATCATCCTGATCATTATACAGCTCATAGTCATTAACAAAGGTTCCGAGCGTGTTTCCGAGGTTACCGCGAGATTTACGCTGGACGCCATGCCCGGTAAACAGATGGCTATTGACGCTGATCTGAACACGGGTGCCATCACCGATCAGGAGGCAATGGCCAGACGGCAGAAGATCCAGGATGAAGCGACGTTCTTCGGCTCCATGGACGGTGCCACCAAGTATGTCAAGGGTGACACGACCGCGGGACTGATCATCACCGCCGTCAATATCGTCGGCGGTATTGCGCTTGGTGTTCTCAGGCAGGGAATGCCGATCAATGAGGCGCTGGATCACTATACGATCCTTACCATCGGTGACGGTCTGGTCAGTTCTATCCCTTCGCTGCTGATCTCGCTGGCGACCGGTATCCTGGTCACCAAAGGCGCCAAAGAGGCGGATTTTGGGCAGACGCTGGTTAAACAGCTGTTCTCAATGCCCAAGGCACTGTATCTGGTCGGCGGTCTTATCGCATTTCTGGGTATCGCCACACCTCTCCCGGATGTTACCTATGTGGCGATCGGAGCGCTCTTTATCATCTGCGGCCGCGTGATGACGGGTACCCTTGAAACGGTCAAGATCGAATCGGAAGCAGAGCAGGAGGAGACGACCGCGGAAGAGATACGGCAGCCGGAAAACGTCACATCGCTTCTGCAGGTAGATCCGATCGAACTGGAATTCGGTTATGGTATCATCCCGCTTGCAGATGTTAATCAGGGCGGTGACCTGCTCGACCGCGTCGTTATGATCCGCCGGCAGATCGCCCTTGAGCTTGGTACTGTCGTGCCGATCATCCGTCTGCGTGATAACATCCAGCTCAATCCGAATCAGTACATCATCAAGATCAAGGGTATCCAGATCAGTGAAGGCGATATCATGTTCGATCATTATATGGCCATGAATCCCGGTAATGTAGATGAAGTGATCACCGGTATCGACTGCGTCGAACCGTCGTTCCATCTGCCGGCTATCTGGATCACAGAGAGTCAGCGTGAGCGAGCGGAGAGCGCCGGATATACCGTCGTGGATCCTCCGTCGATCATTGCCACGCATCTGACTGAGATCATCCGCGAGCATATCGCTGAGCTGCTGACCCGCCAGGATGTCCAGAATCTGGTCAACAATCTAAAGAACAACAATCAGGCGCTTGTGGACGATCTGTATCCGAAGCTTATGGGGCTGGGCGAGATCGAGAAGGTTCTGCAGAATCTGCTGCGTGAGGGCATTTCGATCCGCGATCTGGTAACGATCTTCGAAACACTGGCGGATTATGCTCCTTCCACACATGATCCGGATATCCTTACCGAGTATGTCCGCGTCGCGTTAAAGCGTGCCATCTGCGGCAGATACTTCCCGCCCGGGGAGACTACGGGCGTTATGACACTGGATCCTGCGATCGAGCAGGAGATCATGGCCAGTGTCAAGCAGACTGAGACCGGAGCGTTTCTTACGCTCGATCCGGACAGAAGCCGGGCGATCATCGAAGCCGCCGTCAGGGAAGCGAGAAAGCTCGAGGAGGCCGGCAGAAACCCGATCGTTATGACTTCGCCGATCGTGCGTATGTATTTCAAGCGGATGACCGAAGATTATATGCGTGAAATGATCGTGATCTCCTACAACGAAGTGGAACCCAGTGTGGAACTGCAGTCGGTCGGTATGATCACGGCATGATAGAATAAACCAGAAAGATCCGGACTATGATAATCAAGAAATTTGTAGCAAAAACCGAAGCGGACGCAACAGAAGACGCGCGCAGAGAACTGGGGCAGGGCATTGTCATCATGAATGTCCGCCCGGTCAAGCAGGAGGGATTCCTTTCCTTTCTCAGACCGCCGCGCGTTGAAGTAACGGTTGCCCTTGAGGATGAGCCGGAGGATATTCCCCTTTCCAGAAATGCCGGACAGACATCTTCCGACCGCAGGATGACAGACCGCTATGCCTCGCAGAAGACCGAAAACCGCATGCGTCAGGTGGCGCCTCAGGCGCAGATCCAGCAGCCGCAGGCGCAGGTGAAACCCCGCGAGGTTTCCGAGACAGAGCGTCTCCTCAAGGCATCGCAGCAGGGAACGATCCCTCCGCTCAGGACAGGGCAGAGCACTCCCGAAAATGTGCAGCAGCCCGCCACAGCGCAGGTTCAGCGCCCGATGCATGTGATGCAGCAGCGCCCCGAACAGACATCTCCGGTCACGGCATCAGCCAAACCGGCAACACCCGCCGAGAGCAATGTCGGTGTCATTGAGGAAAAACTGGACAGCCTGCATTCTTTGCTTGAGGAACGTATCGGTGTTTCCGGCAAGAGCGACAGCACCGAGCAGTCCAGGGCGGGCGCTGATCAGAAGACGTCTGATAATGCGGAGATGCTCACATTTGTCCGGCTTCTGTACAATACGCTGATCGCCAACGAAGTTGATGAGATCTACGCAAATCAGCTCACCGACGAAGTGGAAAAGATTAACAAGCCCAATATGCCGCTTGAGTATATGCTTGCCAATGTTTATCAGAAGATGGTCCTGAAGTTCGGCAAGTCAGAGACCATTGAGCAGGCTCCGTCGGGCTCCAAGGCTGTGTTCTTCATCGGACCGACAGGCGTCGGAAAGACCACGACCATTGCCAAGCTCGCTTCCGAACTGTATGTGATGCAGCATAAAAAGGTTGCTCTGCTTACGGTGGACACCTACCGGATCGCTGCTGCCGAGCAGCTTAAGACTTACGCGTCGATCATGGAGATTCCCTGCCGTGTGATCTATTCTCCGGAGGAGATGCGCAGAGCGGCGGAGGATCTTTCCGATTATGATTTCCTGCTGATCGATACCGCGGGACACTCGATGCACAATGAGGAGCAGAAAAAGTCGATCGAGGCTTTCCTGCATGCTTTTGACGGAGTCCTTCCTTCAGAGGTGTTCCTGGTACTGTCGGCGACGACAAAATACCGCGATCTGATCGATATCACGGATTCCTATACGTCGATGACGAAGTACCGTCTGCTCTTTACCAAGATGGATGAGACAAGCCTTGCGGGCAATCTGTACAATATTAAGATGCATACGGATGCGCCGATGTCCTATATCACGAACGGACAGAACGTCCCGGATGACATTGCGGTCTTTGACGCGCAGAGTGTTGTCAGGGGACTTCTCGGCGGCAAAAAGGGTCTGGGCTGAACATGGATCAGGCGACACAGCTGAGAAATATCATAAAGAACCAGTCGCTCCCGCAGCGTCCGAGAGCGCGGGTGATCACGGTAACAAGCGGCAAGGGCGGCGTCGGCAAGAGCAATGTGGCGATCAATCTGGCCATCCAGCTGAGAAAGCTGGGACAGCGCGTGATCATACTTGACGCCGATCTGGGACTGGCCAATATCGAGATCATGTTCGGCACCGTGCCGAAGCATAACCTGAGCGACCTGATCTATCAGGGAAAGAATATCCGGGAGATCATCACCTGGGGACCGATGGAGATCGGCTTTATCTCCGGCGGCTCCGGGATCACGCGGATGAGCCAGCTGGATCGTGAATATCTGACATATATCATTGTCAATCTGGCTGAGCTGGACGCGATCGCCGACACTGTGATCATCGATACCGGTGCGGGGATCGCGGACTCGGTCATGGAATTCCTGGTCGCGAGCGGGGAGATCATTCTGGTTGCAACACCGGAGCCCACCTCGATCACGGACTCATATTCACTGCTCAAGGCACTCAATCAGCACGCGAGGTTCTCCAGAGAAAATACGGTGATCAAGGTTGTGTCTAACCTCGTGGCGTCCGATTCCGAAGGGCAGATCCTGTTTAATAAACTGAATGCCGTTGTCGCGAGGTTCCTGAAGCTTCCTCTGACGTATCTGGGAGCGATCCCGAGAGATCAGGCGCTGGCCAATGCCGTAATGCAGCAGACGCCCGTCTCCATCGCGAATCCTGCCGCAAAGTCCACACGGGCTTTTGAACGGATCGTAGGAGAACTGACAGACAACGAAGCGCTTAAGAACTCTCATTCCCGGGGAATGGCGGCCTTCTTTTCCCATATCCTCGGCGGCAGCAAGATGAACAGACAGAACGGCAACCCGCAGACCAACGGAACGCAGGGAGGGGGAACGTAAAATGGCATTGTTTTCCAGCAAACCGAAACAGACAATGATCTCCGATTATATCGCGCCGGGAGACCGCGTGGAGATCGTTGCCAACGACCACAAGGGCGGCGATGAACAGGAAAAGCGCTATGACTCCAAGATCTATGATATTGTCAGCGATGAACGTATTGAGATCATGATGCCCATGGAAAAGCAGAAGCTGATCCTGCTTCCGCAGGGCGGGGAATACAGCCTCACTTTCTTTTCCGACAATACGCTCTATCAGGCGCTTTCCAGGGTTGTGGACAGATATCGGACCGGTAACGTCTATATTCTTGTTATGGATCTGACCAGTAACCTGCGCCGCTTCCAGCGCAGGGAGTATTACCGGTTCAGCTGCGCGCTGCAGCTGTCCTCAAGAATGCTGGATGATGATGAGATCCATGTGCTGGATATGGATGAAAGACTGGATATTCCGACCTCACCCCAGCAGCCGCTTGAATCGAGTGTCATCATGGATATCAGCGGCGGCGGCCTTCGGTTCATCGGCAATTACTGCTATCCGCCGGGAAGCCTTGTGCTGTGTGTTTATCATCTGCACCTCAAAGAAGGCATCAAGGAATACAAGATCGTAAGCCGCGTACTTGAGGTCATCGAAAAGGAAGATCATCCGGGACTCTTTGAACATCGCGCAAAATATGTAGATATCGATGAGGATGCGCGCGAGGAGATCATCCATTTCATTTTCGAAGAAGAGAGAAAGATCCGCAGAAAGCAGGAAGGACAATAGAGGAGGACATATGCCAAAAAATATTCTGATCGTTGACGACTCTGCACTCATAAGAAGTGTACTGAGTGGTATCATTAACGGTGATCCGAGATTCCGAGTGGCAGATCGCGCTGTTGACGGTCTGGAGGCGCTGGAACTGATCCGAAAAAAAACGTATGACGCGGTGGTACTTGATATCAATATGCCGCGCATGAACGGGATCGAGCTTCTGAAGACACTCCAGCGTGAAAAGATCCACGCGAAGATCATGATCGCCTCCACCGACACCAAGGAAGGCGCCAAGATCACGATGGACTGCCTCGAACTGGGAGCGATGGATTTCATCCATAAGCCGGATAACACGACAGAATGCCGGTCGGATGATTTTACTTCCAACTTTCTGGAGACACTTGCCGCGGTAGCGGAGTCCAAGGCGCCGGACAACAAGGTCTTTACGATCAACTCGATGAAGACCTCAACCGAGCTGTCAAGGCTTGCTGAAAAGCATTCGGCCCGGATAACCGGCAAGAGGATCGTGGCGATTGCGTCTTCCACGGGCGGACCCAGGGCGCTGCAGTCAGTGATACCGCTGTTGCCCGGAAAGCTCAGAGCACCGGTGGTCATGGTTCAGCATATGCCGGTCGGATTTACACAGTCGCTCGCGGAAAGACTGGATAATGTCAGCGAGCTCAAGATCAAGGAAGCCGCGGAAGGCGATGTGCTTGAGGACGGATGCGTTTACCTGTCCAAGGGCGGTGCGCACATGAACATCATCTCGCACCACGGCAAGAGCCAGATCCATTACACGGACGAGCCCTCAAGAGAAGGCGTCAAGCCGTGTGCAAATTATATGTATGAGTCCCTTAAGGACAGCGCCTACGATGAAGTGATCTGTGTTGTCATGACAGGAATGGGCGCGGATGGTACGGAAGGGATCAAGAACCTTAAAGCCGGAAAGAAGGTTCAGGTCATTGCGCAGGATGCCGACACCTGTACTGTGTACGGGATGCCTAAGAGTGTAGCAGCAGCTGGTCTGACAGACGTTGTGGTTCCTCTTGGAGAGATCGCACAGGAGATCATTTTACGCGTCGGTGTAAGATAATACAGCAACCAATTCATTGACTGGAGGGAAAGGACTATGGATGTAGGTCAGTATTTGGGCGTCTTTCTTGATGAATCCAAGGAACATCTGCAGGGACTCAATGACAATATCATGACCCTGGAGCAGGATCCGACCAATGAGGACTGCATCAACGAGATCTTCCGTGCGGCGCATTCACTTAAGGGAATGGCCGGTACCATGGGGTTCAAGCGTATGCAGGAACTCACGCATCATATGGAGGATGTTTTCTCCGATGTACGTGCCGGACAGCTTAAGGTCAACGGGGACATGATCGACCAGCTCTTTAAATGTCTGGATGCCCTGGAGGGCTATGTCACGCTGATCTCCGATACGCAGGATGAAGGTACTGATGAGCATCAGGACATCATCGATGCACTCAATACGATCCGTACCGGCAAGCCGGCCGAGGGAGCCACTGATAATAAGGCTGCCGAGCCCGCTGCCGACGCTCCCGCGGAAGCCGGTTCCGATGCGGGATCCGGTGAACCTGCATGGAAAAAGATCAAGGTCAAGGATTCCGAGAAGCAGACTCTTGAAGAGGCCAAGGCCGAGGGCAAGAACGTCTTCGGCGCGACCGTCAATATCCAGGAGTCCTGCATCCTGAAAGCCGCAAGAGCTTTCCTTGTATTCAAGGGACTGGAAGAGATCGGTGAAGTTGTCGTATCTGAACCGACCACGCAGGATATCGAAGATGAAAAATTCGATCTTTCATTCAGCCTTCTTATCACCACAGAAGAATCTCAGGAAAAGGTCGTCGAAGTGATCAATCATGTTTCCGAGATCGATTCCGTGGACTGCGGCGTGTTCGATCCCGCAGCGGCCGGATCCGGCGATGACGACAAGCAGGAGGAGGCTGCGCCCAAGGCAGAGGAAGCACCTGCTGCAGCAGCTGCTCCCGCGACAGCGCCCGCGACGGCTGAACAGCCCGCCAAGAAAGAAGCACCCGCAGGAGGTGCTGCTGGCGGCGGGAAAAAGCAGGCAGGAAAACCTGCCATCGCACGTACGGTACGTGTTGACATCGACAAACTCGATGTTCTCATGAATCTGGTCAGTGAGCTGATTATCGCGAAGAACTCTCTGATCTCCGCGGCAACCTCCGAAAAATCGGACGGCGGCAGCGTCAATGAACAGATCGAATACCTTGAAAGTGTCACAACAAACCTGCACGAGTCTGTCATGAAGGTCCGCATGGTCCCAATCGACAGTGTTACGCAGAAATTCCCGCGCATGATCCGTGACCTTAACCGCTCACTCGGCAAGCCGATGGAACTGACAATGACCGGTGAAGATACTGAAATGGACCGTACCGTTGTCGATGAGATCGGCGATCCTCTGATGCACCTTCTCAGAAACAGCGCGGACCATGGCATTGAACCCCCTGCAGAGCGCGCAGCCGCCGGCAAGCCTGAGACCGGACAGATCTTCCTGCATGCGTTCCAGGACGGCAACAATGTTGTCATCGAAGTCGGTGATGACGGCCGAGGTATTGATGTTGAGGCTGTCAAGAGAAAGGGTATCGAACGCGGCGTGATCACCCCGGAACAGGGCGAGGCAATGAGCGAAAAAGCCATTATCGGCCTGCTCTTCAATGCCGGTTTTTCCACCGCCAAGCAGGTTTCCGAGATCTCTGGACGCGGTGTCGGCCTGGATGTTGTTAAATCCAAAGTTGAATCCCTCAACGGCGAAGTTGATGTCCGTACGAAGCTCGGCGAAGGAAGCACCTGGATCATCCGTCTCCCTGTGACCATGGCGATCATTCAGGCTCTCATGGTCAAGGTGGGCGGCGAGACCTACGCGATCCCGCTGGATTCCATCCAGATCATCGAGGATGTCGCTCCCAACGAGATCAAACTGGTCCAGAACAAGGAAGTGATCAATCTCCGCGGCAGCGTGACACCGCTGATCCGGCTTTCCGAATCTCTCGATGTCACGAGCAACCAGCCCGAGAATTCCAATATGGTCGTCGTTATCGTCCGCAAGGGTGATCAGCAGGCCGGTCTTGTGATCGACGAGATGCTCGGACAGCTCGAGATCGTTATCAAGCCTCTGGGCAAATACACCAGCCGCTGCAAATTCATCAGCGGTGCTACGATCCTGGGCGACGGCGAGATCGCTCTGATCCTCGACACCAACGCGCTTGTTTAAGAAAGGAGTATCACGATGAATGATTTGAGAGACAATGCCGATGCCGGTGAACTGATCCAATACATTGTGATCCGCCTTGGAGAAGAGCAGTTTGGTATCGACATCCGTTTTGTTGACAATATTGTCCGGATGCAGCAGATCACCCGCGTCCCCAAGGTACAGCATTACCTCAAGGGCGTCATCAATATCCGCGGCGAGATCGTCCCGGTCATGAGCCTCAGGCTCATCATGGAAATGAATGCCGATGAGATCACAGGCAAGACCCGTATCATCATTGTCAAGATGAACGGAGGCAATCTTGTCGGTCTCATCGTCGATCAGGTGGCTCATGTACTGACACTTGATTCCAACAATGTAGAAACTGTACGCCGCGGTGATGACCGCAGACACGGTGAATTCCTTTCCGGCGTCGGTAAATATGAAGGCGGTCTGGTTTCCATCCTGGATCTCAATACGCTTGAACTTGAAAGCCTTGAAAGCAGGGATAAGGACCGCGAAAAGCAGATGCTGACCGTAGCGGAATAATAGGAAGAGAAGAGGGTAAATACATGGCAGAATTAAGTATGGAGCAACTGTCCAGCCAGTACTACGATATCCTGAAGGAACTGGGTAATATCGGTGCGGGCAATGCCACCACAGCACTTGCGCAGATGCTTGGCGGCAAGCTTGATATGTCTGTACCGCAGGTACGGCTTCTCGAATTTAAGGAAGTCGGTGATCTGATGGGCGGTGCCGATCAGATCATGGCCGGTATCTATCTCGGTGTAGAGGGTGATATTACCGGCAGTATGATGTTCCTGCTCGGCATGGAAAGCGCAAGACATCTGATCGGCAAACTGATGATGCAGGAGCCGCAGGGCGAGATGTTCTCTGAGATCGAGCTCTCAGCACTTAAGGAAGTAGGAAACATTATCACCGGATCCTACCTGAATTCTCTTTCGGCACTGACCAACCTGAAGATGATGCCTACAGTCCCGGCTGTTGCTGTCGATATGGCGGGTGCAATTCTTTCTGTTCCCGCGATCCAGTTTGGCCTGATGGGTGACAACATTCTGCTGATCGAAACACAGTTTAATGATGAAACGCAGATGAACGGCTATTTCATTTTGCTTCCGGATCTTGATTCTTACGCCAAGATCCTTGCATCACTCGGCATCAGTGTCTGATATTTCGGGTTAACTAAGGAGAGCGTCATCCATGGGTAAATCAATTCTGGTCGGAATGGCTGATTTGAATATCTGCAAAGCGCCTGACAGCATTACCACGCTCGGACTGGGATCCTGCGTAGGGATCGCCATCCGTGATCCGGGGACCAAGATCGGCGGGCTTGCGCACATCATGCTGCCGGATTCCAAAGAGATCAGCAGCGTTACGCATGTTCCGAAGTTTGCGGATACCGGCATCGAAGAGCTTGTCAAGATGGTCGTCAAGGCAGGCGCAAACCGTACGAGACTGGTTGCCAAGATCGCGGGCGGTGCGCAGATGTTCGCGATGAGTTCCAACAGCAGTACGATGAAGGTCGGTGAGCGTAACGTGCTCGCTGTAAAGAAAAAGCTCCGCGAGATGAATATCCGCTGTCTGGCAGAGGACACGGGAGATTCTTACGGCCGCACGGTCGTCTTTTATCCGGAGACCGGTGATTACGTGATCAAGACGGTGGGGAAACCGGAAAAGACAATATGAACAAGACCAGGCTGATCCCGCCGTTTGTTATGCTGGCGGCTACCGCTGTGGTGGCTGTAGTAACAAGACTGCGGGATTTTCCTTTTGGTGACTGGCTGATCATCGTCTTCGGCGTCATGGTCTTTTTCCTCTTCATCGGAGAGGTCCTGCGTCAGGTGATCGAGTATTTTATTCGGATCAATGAGAAAAAAGAAAAAGAGAGCATGGATCTGCTGAACGGGGAGGATCAAACAGGCGACAGCGGCGATCAGACAGGGGACACAGTAAGCAGTGTTCCGCCTAAGGAATAAAACTACACGAAGTGACTGCTATGGACGAATCTGCACGCAACGCCCTCTGGGGGCAATACAGCAAAAACCGATCCGCCGAGCTGAGAGAGCAGCTGATCCTTGAGTATGCTCCTCTTGTCAAGCTCGTAGCGGGTCGTCTGTCTATGTACCTGGGTTTCAATGTCGAATATGACGATCTGGTCGGCTACGGCATTTTTGGGCTGATCGATGCGATCGACAAATTCGACACGATGAAGGACGTCAAGTTTGAGACGTACGCCAGCCTCCGGATCCGCGGCGCCATCCTGGATCAGATCCGAAAGATGGACTGGATCCCACGCACGGTAAGGCAGCGTCAGCGCAAGATCGATCAGGCGATACGTGAGATAGAAGCAGAGACCGGACGCGTTGCTACGGACAAAGAGATCGCCGAGCGTATGGAGATCACGGAGGACGAGTATCTTGACTGGCAGAGCCAGATGAAGGTCACCGGCGTCATTTCCCTCAATGAATTCGTCGAGCAGGGAAGCGATATCCCGGAGGATCCGGGAAGTGCACAGGCGCGTTTTGAGCATCCTGAAGATGCTGTAGAAAAGAAAGAGATCAAGAAAATGCTCGCGGAGGCGTTGGAACTTCTCTCCGAGCGGGAAAAGCGCGTCATCGTGATGTATTACTACGAAGAGATGACACTTAAGGAGATCGCGGCGGTTCTTGAGGTGACGGAATCGCGCATCTCCCAGCTGCATACAAGGGCGCTTCAGAAGATGAAGCAGAAGATGGGTGTATACATGGGAATCCTGTCTGAACTCAAATAGACAGGAATACATCATGGAGATATAAGCTATACAGGGGGAGTCAATGAACGGATATTTCCAGGTACAGGCAAAGGATAACGGGGTCTTTTTGAGAGTATTTCCGCCGACGGACGGCGGAGAGCCGGTGACGACGCAGATGGTCTTTGACTATCTGGATATGCTTAAGCTCAAAGGAGAATCCATCAATATCGACAAGGCAGTCAGGGCCGCTGATACCAATCCCGTGCGCCTTTCCTCCGATAAGATCCATCCGAACCGGGAATGCTACCGCCTCGAAATCGATGAGGACAAGATGAGCGCGACGGTTTTCTTTTATCCTGAAATGGAAGGCGGCGGAAAGATGGATCTTGAGGAGTTTATGGGCGACCTCAAGTTCAAGAAGATCCTTTTCGGTGTCAAGAAAGATGCGATCAAGGAGTATTTCGCCAACCGTACCTACTGTACAAAGATCCTGATCGCCCAGGGCAAGGCACCCAGAGACGGCGAGGACGCGGAGATCACCTATCATTTCAATACGGATCTGCACGCAAAACCGACGATGAACGCTGACGGCAGCGTCGATTATTTCCATCTGAACCTGATCAACCACTGCGCGGAGGGCGAGGAGCTTGCAACATTAAAACCCGAGGATCCCGGTGACAACGGTATGGATATCTTTGGGGATCCCGTCAAACCGCGCAAGGTCAAAGTACTTGCCCTGCATCCCGGCAAGAATACCAGGCTCTCCGAAGACAAGCTGCACCTGTTCTCAACCAAGATCGGTCATGTGATCCTGGAAGGAGATCATGTCACGGTTTCCGATGTCATGAGTGTTGAAAACGTCGACCTGTCCACCGGCAACATCGACTATGAGGGCAGTGTGGAGGTCAAGGGTGTTGTCACAGCCGGCTTTGAGGTCAAGTGCGGCGGCAACCTGGTCGTCAAGGGTATCGTGGAAGGAGCCAAGATCGAGGCCGGAGGAGACGTCATTCTGGAGCGCGGGATCAACGGTATGGGCCGCGGTACGATCAAGACGGTACGCAATGTCGTGACAAAATTCATCGAGAATGCCGAAGTATCCGCATCGGGCAGCGTGACAGCGGAATCCATCATTCATTCAACGGTCTTTTCCGGGACGGAGATCGAGGTCAGCGGCAAACGAGGCAATATCACCGGCGGTCATGTTTCTGCGACCGAGCAGGTTTCCGCCAAGACGATCGGTTCGGATATGGGAGCAACGACCGTCATTGAAGTCGGTGTCAATCCGACCCTCAAGACCCGGATCAAAGAGACAGAACAACTGGTCGCTCAGACCGATAAGAACATCAAAGCGATCGAACCGACCATCGCGGGTTTCATGGACAAACTGAAGAAGGGCTTCAAGCCGACACCGGATCAGCTGCAGTATATGCAGAAGCTGGTGGCCACCAATAAAACGCTTCACCAGCAGCTGGAGGAAAAATCCAAGGAACTGGAAGAACTGCAAAAGGAACTGCTGGACGTCAAGAAAGCGAATGTCAAATTTACCGGCACCGCATATCCCGGTACACAGATCGTGATCGGAAGCCTTTCTCAGACACTGAAAAAGCCCTATCAGTACGGGAAGTTCTTCAGTGACGGCGGGGATGTCCGCTACACGGCGATTTAAGAGGAATACAGGATGGCAATCAATCGCGTAGATGTGACCGGCACATTCATACGGCAGGATCTCTCGCATGTGCGTCAGGAGGAGATGGACCGCACGAGCGCAGACATGAACCGTCTCTCCAATCAGGTGGAGCAGAAGGCGCAGCTGAATCACGAGTCCGTCACGGAACCGCAGACGTTTGAACCGCGTGACGAAAAGTTTGACGCCAGCGAAGAAGGTAAAAACAAGTACTATTCTGATAAAAAGAAGAGAGAAAAAAAGAAAACGGAGGAATTGAAGCAGGATCCCAAGGGCGTTATCGTCGGAGCAAACGGAAAGCCCCTGTACGGCGCCAAGAGATCCGCGTTTGATCTGAAGATATGATCAGTGTTACAGAGATCATCTTAATCATCATCGGATTCATCGCGCTGGTGCTCGGATACTTTATCCCCGCGGGCAAAGGCGAAGGACATCTGGATCCGGCTGAAGTGGACGAAATGGTTCAGGAGGGGCTGGACCGTTCGCTCAACAATTCTGTGCGCCGTACGATTGACGGGATGGCAAGGGATGCTGTCGCCGAGGCTGTCGATGATAACCGGCTCGATCTTTCCCGCATATCCAATGAAAAGGTTCAGGAGATCAGTGAATATGCAGGGACCGTTCTGGATGACATCAAGAAAAATCATGACGAAGTCGTTTTCATGTACGATATGCTCAATGATAAGCATAAGAATCTGACCAATACCGTCACGGAGATCACCAGAAAAGCAGAGGACGCAAAACAGACCGTGCGTGATGCAGAACTTACCGCCAAGGATGCCAGGGATGCCGCAGCAACGCTTGATGCAGCGGCAGCACGCGCGAGGATAGCCGCTGAGACAGTTCCTCACATGGAAAATCGCGGTGACAGACCGATCATTCCTGAGGGAGCATCCGGGGATACGACCGGCGATGAGGAAGAGATGCGTACGCAGACAGTTCTTCAGGCAGCGGAAGCGGATGAAAAGCTTGATGAAAACGGATTCGCCGTTCTTGCTCCGCCGGTGGAAGAGATCTCCGAAACCATTCCCGAAGCGCCTGTCAAAACCGCCAATACACCGAATACCGCGAAACAGACTGTTCGAAGAAAAGCGGATGAACCGATGTCCCAGAACAGACAGATCCTGGAAATGCACAATGCCGGTAAATCCAATATGGTCATTGCCAGAGAGCTGGGGCTCGGGATCGGAGAGGTGCGGCTTGTCATCGACCTCTCGAAAAAGCAGATGAAGCAAAAGGAAGGCTGATATAGATGAAGCTTAAGTACTATCTCCGCGGTATGGGTATCGGTATTATCCTGACCGCGATCATCATGGGGATCGCGCTCCGCGGGCGCAAAGAAGCGCTGTCCGACGCAGAGATCATGGCCAGAGCCAGGGAGCTTGGCATGATCGATGCCACGGTGCTCTCTGATTACGCTGTTCAGAACAGCCAGGGCGATGCGGTAGGCGGCAATGGTGAAAACGGCAACGCTGCAGACGGATCTGCTGCGACGACGGTACACAGTGTGACACAGACGGGAGATGCATCCAACGGCGTTGTATTCGAGCCGCTTCTTCCGCCTGATTTCGCGGACGCCTCCAACGGCAGCGGTTCAAAAGATTCCGCGTCCACGGAAAAACCATCTGCCTCATCATCTGCGGCTTCTGTCACGACTTCCGCGACTGCGGCATCTTCCTTATCATCTGCTGTGGCTTCCACAGGCAGTACATCCACCGGCGCAGCCGCACAGGCCGCATCGACATCGGCCTCAACCGCCGCCGCAGCCGTTTCAACCGGTGAAGCAAGTGCTGTTGTATGGGCCTCTGACGAGGATGCTGCGGATGCTGCCGCGTCAAAGCCTGAACCTGCTTCTGCCGGAAGCAGCAAAGCGTCAGAAGCCGCGTCTGCAAAAACCGCGTCTGCTGACGCAGGAGCATCTGCCTCTGCTGCGACGGGCGCGTCTGCATCTGCGGCGACAGGCACCTCAGCTCAGGCAGCCGCCGGTACAGGGAAAAGCACAGCCTCTCAGACAGGCGCGAGCACAGCGGAGCAGGCAAATGCTGCTGCGTCGACCGCTGCCGGCGAAACGCCGGTCGTGAACGAACAGCCGGCACAGGCCGCAGCCACTGGGAAGACGGTCGTCATCCCCAGCGGTGTCGGTTCGGATACCGTTGCCGCTGTTCTTGAGCGTGAGGGCATCATCGATTCCGCTGCGGATTTCGATAAATATCTGTGCGATCAGCACCTGGACAGGATCCTCAGAAGCGGTGAAAAGACGATCCCTGAGGGTGCAAACTATGCGCAGATCGCTGAGATCCTGACAAAGTAAGGAATTGGGATGAAAGATATATTTCTGAGTTTTTTGCCGGATGAGACGGCAGTCGAGTACAGCAAATTAAGCGGATCAGAATTCTGGCTCTCGATCGGACTCTTTTTTTGGCGTTCTGCTGATCATGCTCGCAATCTATATCCTGATATTTATCTTTTTGATGAAAATGAACAAAAAACTGTTCGGATACATCAAAAAGAAAAAAGGCAACAGCGTCTCCTTCCAGTTTCTGGAAAAGCTTGTCGCACTTGCGCTGATCGTCTATTTTGTTGTGATCCCGCTCGCCGGGGATCAGATCGCGCAGACCCTTCTGGGAAGCGCCACGGTCATCGCCGCTGTCGTCGGTCTTGCTGCGAGCGATGTCATCAAGGATATGTGCGCCGGCCTGCAGATCAGTATCTATAAACCCTTTGATGTCGGATCCAGGATCCAGCTCCAGGACGGCAGAGCAGGGATCGTTGAAAAACTGACACTGCGTCATGTGGTCCTGCGCCTGATCGATACGACGCGCATCATCGTTCCCAACCGCGAGATCAACAGCATGATGCTGGTCAACTACAGCTACGAGGAAGAAGTCCCGCGTGCCCTGGAACTTCGTTTTCCGATCAGCTATGACTCCGATATCGAAAAAGCCAAAAAGATCATCCGCGAGACGATCTGTTCCTGCAAGGTGACGCTCAACGAAAACAAATTCGACGCAAACGACCCCAACAGCAAATCCGTATATTTTCTGGAATTGTCTGCCAATTCACTGATCATGGGGGCGACCGTCTACTATCCGCATTGCTATCGCACGGAAGTCGTCCGGGACGAAGTGAACACGTCTGTCTTTGAAAATCTCAAAAAGAACGGCATTGAGATTCCGTATAACTATGTCAATGTCGTCATGAACCAGAAATGATGGAGACAGTTCAGATGAGTGAAGCTGTAATATCCATGACAGAACTGAAAAAAGCTATGGAAAACACACAGTTCTGGAAAGTGTGAATATCCATATCAACAAGGGGGATATCTATGGCCTGATCGGCAGGAACGGTGCCGGCAAGACCACCTTGTTCAAGGTCCTTCTCGGGCTTTCCCGCTTTGATTCCGGAAGTCTTTCGATCCTGGGAGCACAGAATGAAACGCAGAACAATCAAAACCGGCGCAGGATCGGCTTTTTGGTGGGGCCCAGCTTTTACGGATATCTGAATGCCCGGCAGAATCTGCATTATTTCCGAAAGCTAAAAGGCGTCCGGGATAAAAAGGAAGTTGACCGTGTGCTGGAGATCGTAGGACTCAATACCCATGAAGCCGAAGTGCCCGTCGACCGTTTTTCGCTCGGTATGAAGCAGCGGCTCGGGATCGCGAATGCACTGCTCGGAAATCCGGAGATCCTGGTTTTTGATGAGCCCATCAACGGCCTGGATCCGCTGGGGATCCATGATGTACGTACACTGTTTGAAAAGCTCAACCGTGAGGAGAATAAGACGCTGATCATTTCCTCGCATATCCTGAGTGAACTTGAACATACGGCAACCCGTTTCGGTATCATTCATAACGGGATCGTTCTCAAAGAAATGACGCTGGATGATTTTCATTCCCGCGAAAATATCACGTCTATCCGTATCTCCGACAATGATGTGGACCGGGCCAGGCAGGTTCTTACGGATGCCGGTATCGACATCAAAGGCGTGGAGCAGGCCAGATCCTCGCTGGAAGAGTCCTATTTCAGTCTGATCGGAGGTGAGCAGAATGCGTAACTGCATCAGGGCGGACATCCGCCGTGTACAGAGCAAGCGTGCGTATTTCATCTGCATTCTCCTCATGGTGCTTCTCATCATTTTTGCGGGATTTCTGGAAAAGAACTATCCGATCGGCATTCCAGGCCCCAATGATTCGTCGGGTACCTTTGGTGTATACAGTACGATCATTTTTCTGTTTTTCCCGTTTCTTGTCGGGATCCCGATTTACAGTGCCATTTTTTCCGATGATTTCAGGAGCAGGAGCATGTAGATCGCCATCGGATTCGGTCTCACCCGAAAAAACTGATCCTGTCAAGGTTTCTGGAGTGCCTGATCCTTCTTGTCGAAACCGGCTGTATCTTTTCTTTGGTCCTGCTCGGTTCGAATTTCTGTTTCGGACTGAAAACAGGAGCACTTTCTGAGGTCCTGGCGAACGAGATCTGGGTCCGGGACCTGAAGATCCTTGCGTTCCTCAGCATTTCGATGATCCTTGTCTACGGAACCCAGAAATTCGGCGGCGGTCTGGTGCTCTTCATCCTACTGCTCACCGGGATCATTGAGGATATTCTCGGCATTGCGGACATGATCCCTTTTTTGGCCAGAAATCATATTTCAATCGGGAAATATCTTCCTTCCAATGTGGTCAGTTCCATGACGAAGAGCATCACTTCTGGCGATGTTCCGAAGGCGATCCTGTATGCCGCCGGATTTGCGGCGGGATATATCCTTCTCCCGATTCTTCTGTCAATCTGCGTTTTCAGGAAAAAAGAGCTTGATTTTTAGAATCAGAAATATATTAGATGTATTTTTTTCGCGGATATGGTTCTTTGATATCTGTGAGCTCGGATAGGTAATCCATACTAGTATTTAATGCAATCGCAATTTTTCTGCATTGTTCATAAGTATAGTAACGTTTTCCGTTTTCAATCTTTGAATAATCACTTTGGTCAATTCCTGTCAGATGTTGCATTTGTATCTGAGTAATCCCTTTTTCTTTTCGAAGCGCTTTTAATCTACTTATTTCAGCCATAGTCCACTCCCTGTTATATCAGATTATGGCACCACGACCTATTGACAATAGGGTGAAGCTGACCTAGAATATTTATGCTTATAATGGCAATAAGTTTGGAAGCTGTAAGCGTATTATCATGGGAGGGAAACATCAGTGGAGCAACGTCTTAAAGGAAAGAACAAAATCTGGATATTTATAACTGTATGGATCATTATTCTGGGTGCTTCTTATTTTCTTATGGAACGTGATTATCAAAAGATATCAAAGAAGACCGGCAATATCAGCAATAATGCAGAAGATGATCAAGAAAACCGTATATCTTCTATAGATGATATCTCTCCAGAAGCAATGAAAATGATGCAGAAATACACAATGGAGGATTATGAGGCTAAGATCGCACAAAAAGCTGTTGTGACTGTAAATACAGAAATCAATGGTGTTCATCTAGAACTGGATCGTTACATGGGAGGTCTTGATCATTACGATGTGTCGAATCCGAAATTGTACGGTTTTTATCTGTATAAATCAAAAAGTAAAAATGACAATGGTAAATTACTTATTTTATACACTTCTGATCTGTATGTACTTTTTAAAGATGGAGTCGAGTTTAATGAGACTCTTTATACGCCATATGTTTATCAAATTGATCTCTCCAATAAGGATATGCCATTGACTGATTACAGCAAATATTCGGAACGTATTGCCACTGAAACGGATTATGACTATGACAACTGGTATCTGAAAAATATAACGTCTCAAAAGGATGAGTGGGATGTTGAAGAAAAGATAATGAATGGGAAATAAGAATCGGAGCGAGAATATAACGGAGGGAAAAATGCTTTTCATAATTCTGATATGTATTTTCATTTATATGATCGTTAAATTGTTCAAAACGAACAATAATATCGTTGTGTTGATCAACGATATCAAGCTTCATATGGCAAAAGTTAATGCCGCGAAGGAAAAGCTACGTGCAGTACAAAGACAGGCCATTGGAATTGCCGGAAAAGCAGGTCAGAACGAAGGCAATCTGATAAAGGATATCACGGCTAAACATGGAGCGATTGACGGATCTTCTATACGTGCTTTAGGGCAACTATATCCGACATTAAATGATAAGTTTCAAGCATCAGCCCAAATGGTAGATAAGCTTTATGATGACTATCTTAATGAACAGAATGATTTGAATTCTTCTATTACAGAATATAACATGTATATTTCCAAGTTTCCGACTAATATATATGCCGGTATTCTCGGATACAAGAAAGATTCTCTTATAGATGAGGAAAACCTGGAAATGAGTAAAGAGCTGGATCGCGTTGATGACGTAGATATCAGTTCGTTTGTCTGAGACATTGGCTCTAGAAGTATTTTCAAGCAGAAGGCATCGAATAGAAAGACTGATTGAGGTTCTGTCGAGAAGTAAGTGATTTTTGTAAGCTTTATGTTACAAACGAATTGATCAACCGAACAGTCCTGACAAAGCATTTGCCGGGTCTGTTTATATATTTTTATACGACACTTCTGAAAACCAAAAAGGCAAAAATGTTCTGTTCGAAATGCGGAGCAACACTTAAAGGAAAGAACAACGAGTATGAGATGGGAGGAGTTATGAAACAAAGTCGATTTACAGCATTTGTAATGGTAATTACTATGGTTATATGTCTTAGTGCTTGCGGTGAAAAAGAAGAAAAGGAAGAAAAACACTCCGAAAAAAAATCAAAAAAAGTGACAGAAACAGTTGATGAAGATTTCTCTGACGAAGACATTGAGGAGATGGACGAATTTAGTGAAGAATTGTTCGGAGAAGAGAAGAAAGAGGAAAAATCTGAAGAAACAGAACAAAAACAATTCGAACCGTCACAGGAAATTTTGGATGCGCGTTTTATAGATGGGATGGTACAGATTGACGATGTACTTCTTCGATTGGACGGCTCAATGACGCTGGGAGAAGTACGAGATAAACTGTTACAGGGCGAAGATGCTGAGGAGTATTCTTTTAGTATCTTCAACAACAAGAGCAAGGAATTTGTGTTTACTGGTCTGATCGAAAAGAATCAGACTGATTATGTTGATTTGATAAAACACGGACAAAAATATGCGACTATTTCATTTAGAAATTATAATGCTGAAAAAGATATTTCTAAGGTTGAAGATTGTATGGTTTGTCGTATAGACGCTAATAAACTTAACAATGTCGCAAAAAATAATGTGTTTTATGCGAAAGGAATTAATGGAAACGGTAATGGATTTGATGTTGATTCTGTTCCGGATTTGTTCCCCGGTATTGAACAAGACGATTTTGGCGCGTTTGGGAATTTTTATGCGTATAGTTTTGATAAAGACCGTTATAGTGTCGAGATAGTAATGCCCTATGAAATTCCAGGTGAAAAAAAGGAGCATTTAGTATATTCAATGTGTTTTGTTATTGATATGACTACCGGAAAAGGCAACCACTTTGAAATTGTCGGTGTTTCACCTTGGTCGGGAGATTTTCTTCAGAAATACCTTCAAGCAGAAGGCGTCGAATAAAAAGACGATTGAGGTTCTGTCAGTAGTAAATGAATATAGTTAGCTTTATGTTACAAACGAATTGATCAACCGAACAGTCCTGGCAAAGCATTTGCCGGGACTGTTTATATTTTTATACGACACTTCTGAAAACCAAGGAGGCAAAAATGTTCTGTTCGAAATGAGGTGCAAGTATCAACAAAGGTGAGAATTTCTGTCAACAATGCGGAACACCAGTAGAGGGTGTGAATCTGGTAAAAAACTCACGGATCTGGATCCCGATTGCGATCGCAGGAGCGCTAATCCTCGCCATTGTCATCGCGATCGTGGTGTTTTCCGGTGTGCGCGGTAAGATGATTTTGCCATCATTCGGTAAGG
>JAILFA010000125.1 GCA_024687125.1 Lachnospiraceae bacterium | reverse complement strand
TCACGCGTTAGCAGGAGCGCGGCCACTCAGTATGTGATCATAAGGGCAGTTATGGCACCGCGCGGGAGGAATAGCGTCGTCGGGGCTGGATTCCATGCGCATGCTTCCCGCCGGTTACTCCCGTTCAAGCGAAGCGCGTTTGTAACCGGCGGGAAATTAGAGCGAAGCATGGAATCCGCCCCGACTGATCTGACGACCGCGCGGTACCATGCTGCCCTTACAGGCAGCACAGTCACAAGTAGACGCGAACGATTGACCTGATCAACTGCTCCGCATAGCCGCGGATTATTATCATATATCCGCAGAGCGGTGGATTTGGGAATAATTCATACAATATTTAGAAATCCTCTATTGACGCGCCCAATATATTGCTTTATCATTGAGACGTCTCATATTCAGAGTGGTGGAGGTACATAGGACCTGTGAAGCCACGGCAACCCCTTGAGATAAAGAATCGAGGAAGGTGCCAACCTGAGCGCAGCGCGAGCAATATGAGGATTTGAACGAACATCAGGTCCGGCTGCGCAGGCAGTCGGTTTTTTATTGTAAACGACAGGCGTTCTTTCGCGCAGAAGACCTGTCAACAGATGAAAAAGGAGGAAGCATCAATGGACAAGTATATCTTTACTTCCGAATCCGTCACAGAGGGGCATCCCGACAAGATCTGCGACAACATCTCTGACGCGATCCTGGACGCCTGCATGGCAGGGGATCCGATGAGCCGTGTCGCGTGTGAGACGGCAGCCTGCACGGGCTTTGTGCTGATCACGGGCGAGATCACCACCAAGGCCAAGGTCGACTACGCGAAGATTGCGCGTCAAACGATCATCGATATCGGCTATGACAGTTCGGAAAAGGGCTTCGATGGCAATACCTGTGCCGTATTCGTCGCTCTCGACCAGCAGTCCGCGGACATCGCGATGGGTGTCGACAAGGCGCTGGAGGCTAAGGAAAACACCATGACCGATGAGCAGCTCGAGGCGATCGGCGCCGGAGATCAGGGTATGATGTTCGGTTACGCGACCAACGAGACTGACACGCTGATGCCGTACGCGATCGACCTTGCGCACAAGCTGACGCTCAAGCTCACCGAGGTCCGCAAGAACGGAACACTCCCTTATCTGCGTGCGGACGGCAAGAGCCAGGTCTCCGTGGAATATGATGAGAATGGTAAGCCCCTGCGTCTTGAGGCGATCGTCATCTCCACGCAGCATGACGATAAGGTCACGCAGGAGCAGATCCATCAGGATATCCGCAAATATGTCATCGATGCGGTCGTGGATCAGAAGATGGTTGACGACAGGACCAAGGTGTTTATCAATCCGACCGGCCGCTTCGTGATCGGCGGACCGCAGGGCGATGCCGGTCTGACCGGCCGCAAGATCATCGTCGATACCTACGGCGGCGCGGCACGTCACGGCGGCGGCGCTTTCTCCGGCAAGGACTGCACCAAGGTGGACAGAAGTGCGGCTTATGCGGCGCGCTATGTTGCCAAGAATATCGTCGCGGCGGGACTCGCAGACAAGTGTGAGATCCAGCTTTCCTATGCGATCGGTGTGGCACAGCCCACCTCTGTACTGGTCGATACCTTTGGCACCGGCAAGGTCTCCAATGAGAAACTCGTGGAAGCGGTTCGCAAGAACTTTGACCTGCGTCCGGCAGGCATCATCAAGATGCTCGATCTGCGCAGACCGATCTACAAGCAGACGGCTGCGTACGGACACTTCGGCAGGAATGATCTGGATCTTCCCTGGGAGAAGACGGACAAGGCAGAAGCTCTCAAAGCGAGCGTATAAGGCCGGATTTAATGTGACAGCGATTTCAAAAAGCGGTGGCCGTGACGGTCACCGCTTTTTTATGGCTGTAACGGAGAACCCCGCTGGACTGTCAGCCCGGCAGGAAGACCAGTATCCTCTCAACGATCAATACCGTGACGCAGGCTGCCAGCGCCACGGTCAGGAGACTCCTTTTCCAGAATGCGAGGATTGATGCCACGATCAGCGCGATCGCGGCGGAGATGTATGAATCGGTCGCCGTCAGGATTTCAGGGAACGTCATGGCCGCGAGACAGGCGAACGGGATGTAAAAAAGAAAACTCTTTACGAAGGGACTTTTGATCTCCCTGCGGAAAAGCACGAGCGGCAGAACACGGATCGCATAGGTTGTCCCTGCCATGACAAGGATACAGATGATCAGTCTTTCTGTGCTCATGATGTCTCTTCCTCCGTCCGCGGAGCGATCCATGCCGCGGCAGCCGCGACAGCAACTGTCACGATGATGATCGCAAAACCGGGGCTGATGTTCTTAAGAACCGGCGTCCAGGTGAGAACAGCCCGGAAAGCCATTGCCGCGAGAACCACGCCGAGGATTGCCCGGTCTTTGCCCGCCGGCGGCAGGATGATCGCCAGGAACATTCCGTAGATCGCGACGCCGAACGCGGACAGCAGAAATGCCGGCAGCAGATCTCCGAGGAAGCCGCCCAGAAAGCTTCCCGCGGTCCATCCGGGGATGGCAACGAGCATGGCACCCCAGGTATATTGCGGCGAGAGATTCTTTCGGGCGATGCTGATGGCGTAGATCTCATCGGTTACGCCGTGCGCCATAAGAAATCTGGGTGCGGTTCCGATGCTGCCCCCGCCCGAAGGGCGAGGGAGCCCGTGCGGCTTTGAGCACTGGAATTGCGATCCCTCAGGATCGCTTCCCTGTTTGCCGGAGATCTTAGCCGACAGCGAAAAGGACATCAGCAGGTATCGCAGATTAATGACCAGCTGCGTAAGTGCGAGCTCCAGAAAACCGCCCCCGGCCGCGATGACCGAAAGCCCCGCGAACTGACCGGCGCTCGTGACGCAGGTCATGGAAATGAAAGCGGACCAGAAGGCACCGATGCCGTCGCGTGCGGCGGCCATGCCAAAAGTAAAGGAAACCGCAAAATACCCAAGCGCGATGGGAATGCCGTCGCGCATGCCTTCTATGAGGTCGTTCCGGCGGGATCGTGCCGGGACTGCGGTCTGTGAGGTTCTTTTCATCCGGTCTCCTGTATTTCTTTGACCTTGCAGCTGTTTCATGATATCTTATGTTACAGGTGTCAAAACACAATAGTGTATTATACCAAGAGCAAGGGGAGGGTTGCAATGAATATTGTCTGTCTGGATCTGGAGGGCGTGCTGGTACCGGAGATATGGATCGCGTTTTCCGAAGCCACGGGAATACCGGAGCTGAAGCGGACGACACGTGATGAACCCGATTACGACAAACTGATGCAGTTTCGTCTGAAGATCCTTAAGGAACATGGTCTGGGACTAAAGGAGATCCAGGAGACGATCCGCGGGATCGATCCGTTGCCCGGCGCCAGAGAATTTCTGGATGCGCTTCGCGCGCAGCGTCAGGTGCTGATCCTGAGTGACACCTTTGAGGAATTCGCTTCTCCGCTGATGGAAAAGCTCGGCCGGCCGACAATCTTCTGCAACAGCCTGGAGGTCGGAACAGACGGCAGCATCACCGGCTATCGGATGCGCTGTAAGAATTCCAAGCTGACAACGGTCAGGGCCCTGCAGTCCATCGGCTACGAAACGATCGCGGCCGGGGACAGCTTCAATGACCTTGCGATGATCGAAGCCTCCAAGGCAGGATTTCTGTTCCGTACGACGGAATCGATCCGTGCCTCTCATCCGGAGCTTTCGGCATTTGAGGATTATGACGCATTCCTCGCGGCGATCCTGGCAGTCTGAGGAAAGAGGGTGACGGCAGTGTACACTTTTTCTTCCAGGATCCGTTTCAGTGAGGCGGATGCTGACGGCGTCCTCAGATTATCGTCGCTGATCGATTATTTTCAGGATTGCTCCACCTTTCAATCCGAAGATGTGGGCTATGGGGTTAAAAAGGTTCTCGCGACCGGTCACGCCTGGGTTGTGAACGCGTGGCAGATCGAGATCCGGCGCCTGCCGCATATGGGCGACAATGTGACGATCGGCACGAATCCTTACGAATTTCGCGGATTTATGGGACTCAGAAACTTTTTTATGGCATCGGAATCAGGGGAAAAACTTGCCCTGGCCAATTCCGTCTGGTCCTATCTGAACCTGGAAAACGGCCAGTTGGAACGCGCTCCTGAGGAAATGAAGGAAGCGTACGGCATCGGGGAAAAACTGGAGATGGAATACCTGTCCCGCAAGATTCCCTTTCCGACGGACGGGGAAATCATTGATGCGCCGCAGGTCTGCGTTCAGACGTCCCATCTGGACGCGAACCGGCATGTGAACAACGGGCAGTTTATCAAGATCGCGATGGAGGCGGCTTTCGGGGATACAGACCCCGCAGCAGAGAGGATCCGCGCAGAGTATAAGATGCAGGCACATCTGGGAGATGTGTTCTATCCCAGGATCTGCCGCGGGTCGGACGGGGTTGTCACGATCGCGCTGAATGATGCGGAGAATAAAGTGTATTGCTCAGTAGAAGTAAAAACGCAGAAAAAGCGGGAGGCAGCGATTGTTTAAGCTTGGCGAAAAACAGGAGCTTGCAGTCTGTGAGCTCACGGAACACGGCGCCTATCTGACGGAGGGCACTGCGGGGCAGAATCCGGGAAAGACCGGCACGGAAAAGGTGCTGCTCCCCGGACGATATCTGCCGGAGGGCACAAAAACCGGTGACAGGCTGACGGTCTTTCTGTACAAGGATTCGGAGGACCGGCTCATCGCGACGACGCTGACGCCGCTCCTTGTGCTGCATCAGGTCGGTCATCTGACAGTGCGTGAGACATCCCGGATCGGCGCCTTTCTGGACTGGGGACTGGCCAAGGATCTGTTCCTGCCGTTCGCGGGCCAGACGAAAAAGGTGAAAAAGGGCGAGAGTGTCCTGTGCGCGCCGATCATCGACAAGAGCGGACGGCTCTGCGCGGTTATGAACGTCTATCCGTATCTTGAAGAAAAGTCGCCTTATCAGGAGGACGACCATGTCAGCGGTACCGCTTATGAGACGAGTGATAATTTCGGTGTTTTTGTTGCCGTGGATGACCGGTACTCTGCCCTGATCCCGAAAAAGGAACTGGTCCGCGAGGTGCCGGTCGGTGAACACGTAGAGGCGCGCGTGGCCGCTGTCCTGCCGGACGGCAGACTTTCCCTCTCTCTCAGAGAAAAGGGCTACCTGCAGATGGAGGATGACGCGGAGATCCTGATGGCATATATCGCGAGGAACGGAAAGATCCCGTTTACCGATCACGCGGACCCCGAAGAGATCCGTGAGACCTTTTCCATGAGCAAAAACCAGTTCAAGCGGGCAGTCGGCAGACTGCTCAAGGAAGGCAGGATCATTCTGACAGACGAAGCGATCCTGCCCGGCGAAAAAGCATAAAAAACCGGCACCCCTCTCGGAGTGCCGGCTTCAGATTTTGGCCGATCGCCGCAATTTCAGACAGACACGTCGATGTTTGCCCCAATATCCGGATTTACGGACAATTCCATGGAACTACGCATGACATCGATCAATGCATCTCCCTGAGATGATGCATTTTCAAGGCTCATATCGAGCATCGCCACACCGATGTCTCGCTGTACTCTGTTCATCGACAGATCCATCGAAAGCTGCGGAATATCAAGCATTGGCATTATTTCCATAAGCATTCCCTCCCTGGATGAAAGCCTGATCGGCGCTTCCGTGCGCCCCTACAAGAACAAAGTATCACAGGACCGGGAAAGATGCAAGCCATAATTATCCAGTATTCATTGAATAATCCGCATTTTTTTAGTACAATAGATGTCGTTTGTGAAGAAAGAAGGAGCGGAAGAATGATCTCGAAGCCCGTCATGCAGAATACGGTGGATACGATCGCATCCATCGCCGGCAGAAAACTCTGTGTTTATGATACAGACGGACAGCTCATTGCCTGTTCGGGTTCCGGGGAGAGCGCAGCGGATAAAAGGAGTACATCCGTGCGGCAGGTGGCCGGTTCCGCGGCGGACATACAGGAGATCCACGGGGAGCTTTACTTCCGGATCATGGGAGCGGATCAGCCGGAGTATGTACTCGTCCTTGACGGGACAGATGAACTGACCCGTACACTTGGAAGGATGGCGGCATTTCAGCTGTCCGGCCTGGCGGAGGCCTATCGCGACAGGTTTGACGAGGAACATTTTTATAAAAACCTGCTGCTTGACAATCTTCTTCTGGTCGATATCGGCACCAGAGCCGGAAAACTGCATATTCCCGAAAAGGCGGAACGCATCTGCCTGGTGATCCGCTTTGATCAGCCGCCGACTCCGGAAATATCAGGGCTGATCCAAAGTGCACTGGCCGACGGTGATATTCTGACCCAGATTGACGCAAACAATACGGTCATCATACATGTGCTCGCGGATTCCGGAGAGGAAACGGCTGCCCGAAAGGCAGAGATCAGAGAATACAGCGAGGAACTGATACGGGCACTTGAGAGCGGCGGCGCGGAGAACTTCAGGATTTCGTCTGGTTCACCGGCTGCGGAACTGAAGCATCTGAGCCAGTCCTACAAGGAAGCCAGAATGGCATTGGATGTGAGCCGCGTGTTCTACCCGAATGCGCGCGTTGTCAGCTACAGCGAACTGGGTCTGGGGCGTCTGATCTACCAGCTGCCGCTCTCCCTCTGCCAGGCATTCCTGAGGGACACATTTGGCGACTATCAGCCTGGGCAGGAAGAAGAGGAGATCCGTCAGACGGTCGACGCCTTTTTCAGGAATAACCTGAGTTTTTCGGAGGCCGCAAGAGAACTGTTCATTCATCGCAATACGCTGATCTACCGTCTGGAGAAGATTCAGAAGCAGACCGGTCTGGATATCCGCGTACTGGAGGATGCATTGACGTACCGTGTTGCCATGATGGTCGTCAGTTACATGAAGTATATGGAGGCTTGATTTATGTTTGCACAGAAAAGGCGCGCACGAAACAAGATACCGCCCGATGAGATCATCACGATGGAACACGTGAGCAAGGCATATACGAAGAACATCCCGGCGCTCAACGATGTAACGCTGCATATAAGGCGCGGCGAGTTTGTCTTCATCGTGGGAGATTCCGGATCGGGAAAATCCACCCTGATCAAACTGCTGCTCCGTGAGCTGGTCCCCACAGAGGGACGGATCACGGTGATGGGATACGATCTGAACCGTATCAGCCACGGAAAGATCCCGAAGTTCCGCCGGAATCTCGGGATCGTCTTTCAGGATTTCCGTCTGCTTCCGGACCGGAATGTTTACGAAAATGTGGCGTTTGCCCAGAGGATCGTGCAGACCCCCGGGCGCGACATTCGGAAAAATGTCCCGGCAGTGCTCGCGACGGTCGGTCTGGCCGGTAAATACAAAAACAAGATCCGGCATCTCTCCGGCGGTGAGCAGCAGAGAGTCGCCCTGGCGCGTGCGCTGGTGAACAAGCCGGCGATCCTGCTGGCGGATGAGCCTACCGGAAATCTAGATCCGGGCATCACCCGTGAGATCATGCATCTTCTGGAAAAGATCAATGAAAACGGGACCACGGTACTTGTCGTAACCCATGACAAGGAAATGGTGAACACCATGAGAAAGCGCGTCATCACATTAAGGCGCGGCGTAGTCGTTGAGGACGAGGAGGAAGGAGTCTACCGCGATGAAGAAGATTAGTACTTTTTTCTACACGATCGGTCAGGGCATCCGGAATCTGACCAGGAATAAATGGTATACCCTGGCATCCATAGCAACGATCGCCGCCTGTCTTTTCCTGTTCGGTCTGTTCTACATCGTCGTCATGAACTTTCAGAACATGGTCCATGCGGCTGAGGAAGGTGTCTCGGTCACCGTCTTCTTCAAAGAGGGGACAACGGAAGAGCAGATCCTGGCGGTGCAGTCCATGGTGGAACAGAGATCCGAGGTGCGCCAGGTCGATTATATCTCAGCAGATCAGGCCTGGGAGGACTTCCGTAATGACTATCTCGGTGAGTATGCGGACGGCTTTACGGAGAATCCGCTGGTGGATTCCGCCAACCTGCAGATCTATCTGAGCGATGTTGCGATGCAGCCCAACCTGGTCACTTATCTCGAGTCGATCAGTGAGGTCCGCGATGTCAACCGCTCCGAGGTGACCGCGACGACTCTGTCCGGCGTCAACCGTCTGGTGGCCTATATTTCCGTTGCGATCATCGTGGTCCTGTTCGCTGTTTCCATCTTCCTGATCAGCAATACGGTTACGATCGGTATTTCCGTCCGCCAGGAGGAGATCACGATCATGAAGTATATCGGTGCGACAGACTACTTTGTCCGGGCACCGTTTGTCATTGAGTGTATCCTGATCGGTCTGATCGGATCTTCTATTCCGCTGATCGTCATTTACTTTGTATACGGACGGCTGACGGAGTTCATCGGCAGCAAGTTCACGATCCTGTCCAACCTGCTCCGGTTCCTGCCGATCAGTGTCATTTTTGAGAAGCTTGTGCCGGCTTCTCTGATCATCGGTGTCGGTATCGGGTTTATCGGCAGCTTTGTCACGGTGCGGAGACACCTCAGAGTCTGAGCATGGAGCGGCGCCTGAAGAGAACGCTGATCCTCTTTCTCTGCCTTGTGTGCGCCATTTTCACTGCGCCCGCAGGGCTTTCTTCGTATGCGGCTCCGACGGAGGCTTCCATTAAGGAGCAGGAGCAGAAGATCGCCGAGCAGAAAAAGCAGCGGGATGCGCTCAAGGCAAATATGACCAATCTGGAAAAGGTCAAAGCGGATCTCCAGAAGAGCAAGAACGATCTTGCCGAGTACATCACGGAGCTGGACGGAAATCTGGTGGAGATCGAGGAAAAGATAAAGGAGCTTACCGGGCAGATCACGGAAAAGGAAGCCGAGATCGAAGAGACGCAGGCGCAGCTGCAGGAGGCGCAGGATATCCAGCAGGCACAGTACGAAGCGATGAAGCACAGGATACGCTTCATGTACGAAAAGGGCGAGACCTATTATCTGGCGCTTCTGTTTGAATCGGACAGCTACGCGGACATGATGAACCGCGCGGATTATATCGAGCAGATCTCCGCGTATGACCGGATGAAGCTTGACGAATACGTTGCCAACACCAACTACGTTGCGCTGGTCGCCGAGACCCTCGAAGAGGAAAAAGAGACTCTTGAGGCTGTTCAGGAGGAGGTCAGAAAAGAACAGGATACCGTTCAGGAGCTGCTGGCTGAGAAAAACGAGCAGCTCAGCGGGATCGAATCGGAGATCGGCGACAAGCAGGCGCAGATCGATGCCTATAAAGCGGCGGTACAGCAGGAGGCCGCTGAGATCGCGGCACTGGAAAAGGCCGTAGCCGCGGACAAGGCCGCTCTGGAAGAAGCCAACCGCAGACAGTACAATGGCGGTGTATTTGCCTGGCCCTGCCCTAAGTACACCAGGATCTCCGATGACTTCGGCATGCGGATGCATCCGACGCTGAAAACCGAAATGATGCACAACGGTGTTGATATGGCAGCCCCTTACGGAACGCCCGTGATCGCCGCCTATGACGGCACGGTTGTTGCGGCGGCTTATTCCTCGTCAATGGGTAACTATGTGATGATCGATCACGGAAGCGGGCTCTTCACGGTCTACATGCACTGTTCATCGCTTTCTGTCTCCCGCGGACAGGAGGTCTCCAAGGGGCAGAATATCGCAGCCGTCGGATCGACGGGCAGATCCACCGGCAACCATCTGCATTTTGGTGTGCGCCTGAACGGTTCCTATGTCAATCCCTGGAATTATCTGAGGTCATAAGCAATGGAAGAGCAAAATTCAAATAAAAGCAGAAACGGCCTGTTCTTTTTCCTGGGGTTCCTCTGCGGAGCGCTGCTTCTCATGGTCGCGTGCTCCATTCTGATCGTGTTTTTGTCGGAATCCAGAGGTTCGAAAAGGACAAGATCCGAAGATGATGAACAGGACAGGCAGGAGAAGCTGGTCAACGAGGAAACTGTAGAAAAGATCGAACTCATCGAGAACTCCATCAATGAGGTGTATTACCAGAAGGATGTCGATACGGAGATCCTGCGTGACGGGCTTTACCGGGGCATGGTAGACGCGCTGGGGGATCCGTATTCCGTCTACTACACCGAAGAGGAGTACGATGAGATCATTGAGAGCATCGAGGGGACCTACAGCGGGATCGGCGCCTATCTGATGGAGGGCAGCGAATATCCTGTGATCACCGGGACGATCAAGGGATCACCCGCAGAAAAAGCGGGCATTACGGAAAATGATCTGATCACCGCCGTGAACGGTGAATCCATTTCGGGCTATGATCTGAGCAGCGTGATCGCGATCGTCCGGGGAGAGGAAGGAACATCTGTGACGCTCACGATCCGGCGCGGGAATGAAACGCTGGATGTGACGCTGGAACGCCGCAGGATCGAGTCGCCGACCGTAGCGACCGAAGACGTGCAGGACGGTATCGGATATCTCAGAATATCTGAATTTGACGAAGTAACTCCGGGGCAGTTTGAAGAGGGGCTTTCGAACTTAAAGGCACAGGGAATGAAGGGACTGATCCTCGACCTTCGCAGCAACACCGGCGGAAGCCTCGACGCTGTCTGCGATATTGCCAGGCAGATCCTGCCGGAGGGCGTGATCGTCTACACACTCGACAGAGACGGAGAACGTCAGGATTATACCTGCGACGGTAAAAATGCAGCGGATTTCCCGATCGTGGTACTGACCAACGGATATACCGCAAGCGCCTCCGAGATCCTTTCCGGCGCCATCCGTGACTATGAACTGGGGATCCTTCTCGGGACAACAACCTTTGGCAAGGGTGTCGTACAGAGGATCTTCCGCCTGGAGGACGGTACGGCGCTGAAACTCACAGTGGAGAATTATTTCACGCCTTCGGGCTACAATCTGAACGGTATCGGCCTGGTACCGGATGTCGAACTTGAATACGATCCCGATATCAAGCAAAAGGAAGGGATCGACAATCAGCGGCAGCGGGCGGAAACGGAACTGCGTAAACTGATGGCATCGCGCTGAGCGGCCGGTCGGAGTTATCATGTGCGGCATTTGCGGCTTTTTTTCCAAACAGAATATCACGCATGAGGATCTGATCCGCATGAACGACACGATGGTTCACCGGGGACCGGATGATTCGGGAGCGGAGATCTACGCTGCGCGGGGCGGTTACACGGTCGGCCTCGCCCAGAGAAGACTGTCTATCCGGGATCTTTCGTCGCTCGGTCATCAGCCGATGCATGCGGCAACCGAGCAGCTTGTAGTCGTTTTCAACGGGGAGATCTACAATGCCGAGGAACTGAAAAAGGAGCTCGTCAGTTATCCGTTCCGTTCAACCTGTGATACGGAGGTGATCCTTGCGGCATATCTGGAGTGGGGAGATGATTTTGTCTCTCACCTGTCCGGAATGTTCGCAATCGCTCTCCTCGACAGGGTACAGGAGACGCTGATCCTCGCCCGGGACCGGATCGGCAAAAAGCCGCTCTATTACTGGGAGGAAAACGGGGAACTGGTCTTTGCGTCGACGATGGCACCGATCATGGAATTCCCGGGATTCCGCCGGGAGATCGACCGCCGGGTACTGCCCAGATATCTGTATCATCAGTACATTCCGGCACCGGAGAGCATTTTTAAAAACGTGCGGCGTCTCAGGGCCGGCGAGATGATCACGATCCGTCTCGGAGCCGGCGGCCTGATCCGGGAGAGCAGGAAATACTGGGATATCGCGGATCGCTACCAGGCGCTGTCCGCCGCGCCAGTCGCCGATTACGAAGAGGCAAAGGAACAGCTCAGGGAATACCTGAAGCTCGCTGTCGCCGACCGGATGGTTGCGGATGTTCCGGTCGGACTCTTTTTGTCCGGCGGATACGATTCGTCGCTGATCACCGCGATCGCACAAGAACTGAGTCCCGAACCGGTACGGACCTTTTCCGTCGGTTTTTCCGATCCCGCGTTTGATGAATCCAAGTGCGCCGAGGCGGTGGCAAGGCATCTCGGAACCAGACATACGACCCGGATCATTGAAGAAAGCGACATGCTGGCACTGGTGGAAGATCTGCCCGCAACCTATGACGAGCCCTTCGCGGATCCCAGCGAGATCCCGACGATGCTGGTCTCGCAGACAGCCAGACAGGATGTGACGGTCGCGCTCTCCGGAGACGGAGGGGATGAGTTTTTCTGCGGTTACGCCATCTACGACAGGGTGGCACTGGCGCGCCGGCTGGACGGCGCGGGGATGGCGGCGCATCTGCTCGGCAAGCTGCCGCTGGGCGGCGGAAAGACGCTGGCTCAGAGATATTCGCCGAGTATCCGGGCGGTCGCCGAAAACCGCGATCCTCTGACCAAGACGCAGATCGCTTCAAGAGCGTATCTGGATACAGCCGCGTCATTTATCGGCGGAGACAGGGAAGGAGAACGCCGGCATACCCTGCTTTCCGATACCCTGCCGATCCTGTACCCGCAGGAGGACCGGTATCCGGCGAGAGACTGGCAGGTCATCCGAATGCTCCTGGATATGGATACCTATCTGCCGGATGATATCCTCTGCAAGGTGGACCGGGCTTCGATGAAATACTCACTGGAGGCGCGCTGCCCGATCCTGGATACGCGGGTGATGGAATACAGCTTCCGGCTTCCGCATGCCTTTAAATACCGCGCCGGGGAAAAGAAGGCGATCCTCAAGGACATCGCGTACACATATATACCGAAGGATCTGCTGGATCGGCCCAAACAGGGATTTACGCCGCCGATCGACAAGTGGCTGAGAGGGCCTTTGCAGAAGGAACTGCTGGAGTACGCAAATGTCCGTTTTCTGCAGAAGCAGGGACTGTTCGATCCGGAGTTTGTGACAAAATATGTGACGGACTACATACTGAAAGGCGATGGAGGCGCGGGAACCGGGGAGAATCCTTCCGGGATCGTATGGTCGTTCTTTGTGTTTCAGAGATGGTTCAGACGTTATAAGGAGAGGACATGAAGATTTCGCGTTTGCCTGGTATGATGGGCCGGTTTCTGACCGACCCGGCGATGCGGTTCAACTATCTGGCCAAGCTCGGGTTCTATAAAAACATGCCGGATGAAGCGTATCTGCGGCGTATCTTTCAGAGCGAACTGGGGTATCCGCTGAATCTGGAGGATCCGAAGACTTTTAACGAGAAGATGCAGTGGCTCAAGCTCTTCGGCTTCGAACCGATATATACGGACTACGCGGACAAGGTCAAAGCCAAGGAGCTTGTCGAGGGAATCCTCGGCAGGGACTATATCATTCCCACCTATGCCGTGTGGGAAAAGGCGGAAGATATTGACTTTTCTAAGCTTCCGGAGCAGTTTGTCATGAAGTGCAACCACACCTCATCGACCGGGATCTACATCTGCAGAGACCGTGCGAAGCTGGATGAGAACGCCGTGCGCAGGATGATGGACAAGGCGATGCGGTCGGATTATTTCCATTACCGGCGGGAGATGCCCTATCGGGATATCGAGCGCAGGATCCTGGCGGAGGAACTGCTGGAAGGAAAAGACGGAGGAGATCCGCCGGATTATAAAGTCTATGTGATGAACGGGGAGAGCCGGCTCATCGAGATGGATATCGACCGGTTCACCAATCACCGCCGCAATTTCTATGACAGAGACTGGAAATATGTCCCGTTTGCACAGTCCTCCTGTTATGCGACTGATCCGGAGTATCAGGTTCCGGAGGAGGTTGTCCGGTACGGTGATCAGTTGTTTGAACTGGCGGAGCAGACGGCAGCGGGGATAGGCACGCAGCCGCCGTTCGTCCGTATTGATTTCTACATTGCGCGGGACCGGATCTGGTTCGGAGAGGTTACCTTTTATGACGCGGCGGGACTGGAACGGTTCAGACCGGAGGAATACGACCGTATCCTGGGGGATATGATCTGTCTGGAGAAAGGTTCCTGGAAGGGAAGAGCATGAGCAGGCATATTGTTTTATACATCGGTTCTCTTCAGGCGGGAGGCGCGGAGCGCGTTCTCGTCAACCTTGCGGAGGGTTTGTTTGCGCGCGGCTGGCGGGTCACCTTTGTGACTACCTACTATGCGGAAAAGGAGTATGGTCTTGAAAGCGGCTGCTGGCGCGAAGCAAGATCCATGAAGATCGGAGAACGGGCTCGTTTCATCGACGCGCTGGATCCGCTGGACTGTCCCGTCCGCCTCGCGTTTCCGGAGGACGCTGCGTTTGTCACTTCACCGTCCGGGCAGATCTGCGGCGCGGCGGGTGATGATGCCCGTATCGGCAGAGTCTTCTCGGGTGTCGCCATGCGCGATACCGGCGGACGGATCAAGGGATTTTTCAAACGGCTGAAGAGCCTCAAATGGATCATCCGGGAGCTGCGGCCCGATGTTATCCTCTCCTTTATCGGCAAGAACAATATGATGGCGATCCTTGCTTCGGACAAGGGCAGGATCCCCGTTGTTGTGTCCGTCCGGGCAACGCCCGATGAGGAGTATCCGACGAATAAACTGAAGCTGGCGGCAAACGCGCTGTTCCCGCGTGCGGCGGCCGTGGCGGTTCAGTCACAGGCAGCCGCGGACTGGTTTTCGGACAAGGTGAGAAAGCGGGCGGTCGTGCTCCCCAATATGGTCGCACAGGAATTCTTTGAACCCGGGGAGGAGGCTCCGCGCGAAAAGAGCATTGTGTTTGTGGGGCGCCTTGATGAGAACAAAAACGCTTCCATGCTGCTCCGAGCCTTTTCAAAGATCCCCGCGCAGGAGGCGGAAGGATGGCGTGTCATGGTTTACGGGGACGGGGAGGATAAGAGTTATCTGCAGAGAGTGGCGTCGGAACTCAGGATCGCCGACAAGGTCCGCTTTCTGGGACAGCGCCGCGGAATCGCGGAACGGATCCGTCACGCCGGGATCTATTGTCTGGTATCCCATCAGGAGGGCATGCCCAATACGCTGCTGGAGGCCATGTGCCTGGGACTGCCCTGTATCGCGACGGATTGCGTCTACGGCGGGATCGGGCAGTTTGTAACGGACGGGGTGAATGCGCTCGTGATCAGGAAAGATAACGAGGCAGCACTGACAGCGGCCTTACGGCGCCTGATGGGCAACAGCGCGCTCGCGGAAAAACTGGGTGAGAACGCCCGGAAGATCCGGGAGAAATACGAACGGAGCGCTGTCCTGGATGCGTGGGAGGAGGTTCTTGAACATGCCGCCTCCGAAAACGCTTCGCAGAGGGAAGGAGAGTAACGGATGTGCGGGATCGCCGGCTTTTGTAATCTGCATCGGGAAAAAGACGAGCAGATGAAAACGATCCGCCGGATGACGGACCGTCTTAAGGAGCGCGGACCGGATGCGGAGGGCGCGGAGTCCTGGCTGTTCGGGAGAGGGACTGCGGGCCATGATATCACGTTCGGACACAGACGCCTTTCGATCATCGATCTGACCGAGTCCGGCGCGCAGCCGATGACGTCCCATTCGGGCCGGTTTTCGATCGCTTACAACGGAGAGATCTACAATCACAAAGAACTTCGTGAGGAACTGACAGCCTCGGGCAAGGTGCCCGCCGGTGACTGGCGCGGAACGTCGGACACGGAGAGCCTGCTGGAGGCCTGTGAAGCCTGGGGTGTCGCGCGGGCTCTGAAAAAGTGCAGAGGGATGTTTGCCATTGCTCTTTATGATCATGAGAGCGGCAGGATCACGCTCGCCAGAGACCGTGTCGGGGAAAAACCGCTGTTTTACGGCTTCGCCGGCCCGGTTTTCTGCTTTGCGTCGGATATCTCGTGCTTTAAGGATCTCCCGGATTTTCCGGCGGAGATCAACCGTGGCATACTGACGTCCTATTTTATCCACGGATATATCCCGGCACCGCATACGATCTACAGGAATGTCTGGAAGCTGCTCCCGGGCACGATCCTTACAGTCGACGCGCCATATGCGCCTTTTGATCCTGTCCCGGAACTTGATGTTCTGATGAAGGAGCGTTACTCGGCAGGCGGCGAAACGGACGCGGACGGGCACCGCTTTCAGGTTTACTGGTCCATGCGCGAAGCGGCGCGCCGCGGGGAAAAGGATCCGTTTACGGGATCTTTTGCGGAAGCCGCGGATCAGCTGGAGGAACTGCTTACCGCTTCCGTCCGCAGACAAATGGTGGCGGATGTTCCTTTGGGCGCTTTTCTTTCCGCGGGGATCGACTCCTCGACGATCGTTGCGCTGATGCAGAAGATCGCTGCGGCTGACGGCGCATCCCGGGTGCGCACCTTTACGATCGGAATGAAGGAAAAGGGCTTCAATGAGGCGCCGGCGGCAGCTGAAATTGCGGCACATCTGGGCACGGAGCATACAGAGAAGATCATTACCAAGGAGGACGCACTGGCGGTGATCCCGAAGCTCGCGCGGATGTTCGGCGAACCCTTCGCCGATTCCTCACAGATCCCGACTTTTCTGGTGAGCGCGATGACCAGGGAGCATGTGACGGTATCTCTCTCCGGAGACGGGGGAGACGAGCTCTTCTGCGGATATACCTCTTATGCTTCCATCGACCGCATCTGGGGCAAAATGAAGGGGTATCCGGCGGCACTGCGGCGGTTTGTCGGAAAGACCGCACAGCGCCTTCCTCTTCAGAATCCGATCCTGAAAACCAAGGCCAGGCTTCTGACCGCGGAGGGACCGATCGGGCTGCATCTTCTGGAATCCGACCACGACCCGATCATCGACGAGATCGTGGCAGCCTGGGACAAAAAAGAGCTTCCTTATGCGCTGAATCAGCTGAAGGAGGGGATTTTATCCGAGTGTAACCGGCAGGTGATGCTGGCGGATCTGCTCCTGTATCATCCGGATGATATCCTGGTCAAGGTGGACCGGTGTGCCATGGCGAATTCGCTGGAGACACGCGTTCCGATGCTGGATCAGGATGTCGTGGAATTTGCCTTCAGGCTGCCGATCGACTACCTGCTGGAGTACACAACCGATGCCGCGGGACAGAAGGTCCGCACGGGCAAGCGTGTTCTCCGCGAGGTACTGTACCGGCATATCCCGCGGGAGATGATGGATCGACCCAAAAAGGGCTTCGGGATCCCGATCGAAGAATGGATCCTGGAGGACTCGCTCAGGAGCTGGGCGGAGAGGCTTCTTTCGCCGGACAGGATCCGCAGCGAGGGGATCCTGAACGCGGATACCGTGGAAAGGATCTGGAAGGATTATACGGAGAGGGGAATCTGGCGGGTACAGATCTGGTATCTCCTGATGTTTGAGGAATGGATGGACCGGCAGACCGGGGCGCAGTCGATATGCTGATCAGTGTGATCATACCATGCTACAATATTGAGCGGTATGTGGAGAGGTGCGTGCGCTCGGTTCTTGCGCAGGACTGTTCTCAGGAACTGGAGATCCTGCTGGTGGATGACGGCTCCACCGACGGGACGCCCGATGTATGCGACAGGCTGGCCGGGGATGATCCGCGGATCCGGGCGTTTCACCAGAAGAACGGCGGCCCCGGGACGGCACGCAACACCGGGATTGACAATGCCCGCGGCGAACTCCTTGCGTTCGCTGACGGAGATGATGCCATGTATCCGCAGATGCTGTCATCGCTCGCGGGGGCGCTGATCAGCACGGGCGCTGATATTGCTGTCTGTCCCTTCCGCACTGTCCCGGTGGAGACCGCGCAGGGAGCCGGTGAACCGGGACTGGGGATGACGGGCAGCAGTGCGGAAGAGAGCACAAGCGAAGGCGCAGAAGATATCCGCCTGCTGAGCAGGGAGGAAGCGCTGCATTTTCTGGTGGTCGAGGATGAGGAAGAAAACGCTCCGGTGATCCAGAATGCCGCATGGAATAAGGTGTACCGCAGGCAGGTGTTCGAGGGGATCCGCTATCCGGCGGGAAGATACGAGGACATCCTGACGATGGCGAGGATACTCGCTTCCGTAAAGAGCGTCTGCTATGTGGACCGCAGACTGTACGCGTATACGGGCAACCGCGGTACCAGTATCATGAACGGAAGCGAACTGGAGAGCATCCTGACCGAGCAGATCCCGGCCTACCGGGCGCGAAACGCCTTTTTTGAGGAGATCGGGCACAGGGAACTGATCCCGATGGGTGACTATCTGATCGGCAAAAAGCTCCTGATCCTCTATACACAGGGGCATTCCCGGCGGGAAACGAGAAAAGCCGCCGATGCTCTGGGCAGAGCGATCCGGGAATGGTTTCGTCCGAGATTTGATGAGATCTATCACTGCTCGATCGCCGATAAACATCATGCACTGCGGATGCGGCTGTTTCTGATCCATCCGGTGCTGTACAGAGCCTTTACGGCGCTGAACGAGGGTATTGTCCTGCCGCTCAGGTTAAAACTCCGCGGCAGGCGGACGACGGAGGAAGCCGCATGATCGTGATCCGTCTGCAGGGAGGACTGGGGAATCAGCTATTCCAGTACGCTCTGTATCTGCAGCTGAAGCATACGGGATATGATGTACGGATCGACACGGTGAGCGGCTTTGCGGAGGATCCGCAGCGCAGCGAGGCGCTCTCGTCCCTGTTCGGTGTCTCTTACGATATTGCCGACGACCGGGACATCCGCAGGCTTCGGGATTCCTTTATGGATCCCATACATCGGATCCGCAGAAAACTGTTCGGCCGCAGGAATCTGGAATGGGTTGAACCGGACGGGCAGTATTATCCGGAAGTTCTCAGCAGGGACGAAGTCTATTACGACGGATATTTTCAGAGTGAGCAGTACTTTCCCGAGGAAGTGGTACGGGAGCAGCTCGTCAGAGAGTTTTCCGAGGAGGCGCTGAGTGTTCGCGGTTTCTGGAAGAGTACCGCGGCAGATTTTGCGGCGAAAATGGATGCCGATGGGGAATGCTCCGTCAGCCTTCACATCCGCCGCGGGGATTACCTGCTGCCGCAGCAGACGATCACACACGGCGGGATCTGCACCGAGGCGTATTACAGACATGCGCTTGCTGAGATGGAGGAGGCAGTTCCCGGAGCGTCATACTATCTGTTCGGTGACGACAAGGCATTCTGTCATGCATTCGCCGAACAGTTCGCCCGCGGTGAACTGGGGATCCCGGCGGGGAAACAGATGACTGTTGTCGAACTGCCGGAAGGGGGCGGGCAGGACGCGTCGGAGCTTCTGCTGATGAGCCACTGCCGGAACCACATCCTGGCGAATTCCAGCTTCTCCTGGTGGGGTGCCTGGCTGGGAAACAGACGGGCCGCGCGATCCTCGGAGACAGATGGACAGGGCGTTACCTATGCCCCCGATCGGTGGTTCAATAACCGTCGGGCGGATGCTCTTTATACGGAAGATATGCGGCGGGTTGTACTGCGGGCAGAGGACTGACGCTTAAGCGTTACCAGACGATGATGCAGTTGCCCTCGGCGGTGAGGGGCTTTTCCTCCATAACGCGGACATTGCGGCCGAAATCTCTGACGAGCGCAAGGAACTCTTCGGTCGTAAAACCGTCCAGATTCTGTTCGGATTCCAGATTCCATGTGATATATCCGTGCGCGGAACCCCGGATCACCTTTTCGAGATAGATCTTCTGCACGTTTCTGGCAAGCTCACTGTAGGCATAGTTGCTGATCACGAGGTCCTGTGAACAGGGCTCGCGGTCGCCGATGGTCATGCCGTCGATAAACTCCGTACCGGTCACCTGGGGATAGCGGCGCAGATATCTGCCGGTCAGTGCCAGAGCTTCCGGCAGATCCACCAGACGATAACATTTCATGGGCTGTGCCGCGCTGATCACGCGGCATTGTCCGCCGTAACCGACACCGATCTCTGCTACGGTATGAACCTCCCGCAGGGGGATCCACTCCTGCAGATCTGCCAGCACTTTGACATAGCGCAGTGTTGTCGGGGAGATGCGAAGCAGCTGTCCCCGAAGGGTGTATTCACTGACACGGGGAGAGCCGACCCGGTCATTCTGCCGATAAACGGAAAGGCTTCTGACCAGCTCATCTGCCTGCGGTTTTGCGAGGATCTCGTCCAGATACTGCTGTCCTCGTTCCGCCGAAAGATGCTCCAGGATCAGGTTATAAATCTCATTCCGCCGGAAGTGATGGAAAAGGAAACGATTCTCGCTGGCCGCGCGGCAGAAGGTCGGATATTTGCCGTCATCGGAGACGCTGCTCTGATCGCCGCTTCCGGCTGTTTTTGCGAAATATCGCGCGAGAATGCGCTGATCCAGCTTTTTTAATATTCTGTCGTAAAAATCCATGGGTACTCCTGACCTTCATGCGTCTGATACCTTATGAGCCTTAAGTAACAACTATTGTACCATATCCGGGGCGTTCATGATATAATAAAAAAGTTATGGTGTTAAAGAAACTCTACACAATTTTCGGCCGCAAACAGAAGTGGCAGTTCTTCGGACTGGGGATCATGATCCTGATCGGCGGTCTCTTTGAGACTCTGGGAGTCTCCATGATGGTGCCGGTGATGGGAGCAGTGACGGATCCGGCTGCCGTACGCGAGCAGATCCGGGGGATGGGTGTGCTTTCGGATATTGCGGACGCGCTGGGGCTTCTGCAGTCCGACACTCGTCTCGTTGTGATGCTGCTCATCGCCATCATCGGTCTGTTTATCCTGAAAAATCTGTATATTCTTCTGCTCACCTGGCGGCAGAGCACCTTTATCTCGCGAACACGCAACGACATGATCAGCCGGGTGATGCGTGAGTTCCTGAACCGTCCCTATGAGGAGTATCTGGGCGCGGATATACCGACGGTCTTCAGGATCACGGACAGTGACATCCCGAAGATGTTCTCGCTCATCCTTGCGCTGTTGAATCTGACCACGGAGCTGGTGGTCAGTATCTGCATCTGTACGGTACTGCTGATCGTCAACTGGAAGTTTACCGCTTTTACCGCCCTGATCTTCCTTTTGATGACAGGGTTTAATCTGAAGGTCCTGAAACCACGGCTGAATCGGATCGGTAAGACCAATCAGGATATTCAGTCAAGGATCGCCAAATGGAGGATAGAAGCGATCTACGGCCTGAAGGATGTCAAGGTTCTGAACCGCGAGGATTTCTTCATCCGCAACTATTACGAGAGCGGACGGATCGGAGCGGATACCGATCGGAGCTACTCTGTTCTGAACAACCTGCCGAGACTCCTTATCGAAACGGTCTTTCTGGGCAGCATCTTCGCGTTTCTGGCGGTCTATATCGGCACGGGCGGAGACGTCAAGCCGCTGATCCCGCAGCTGATGGCTTTCGCGGCCGCTGCGGTGAGAGTCATGCCCAGTGCCAACCGCATCAACACCTATCTTACGGAGATCGCCTACGAACAGCCGGCACTCGATTATGTCTATGAGAATTATTCCGGTGCCATGAAGGCGGATCGCGCCATGCGCTATACCCCGGCCGTCGGTACGGAGGAGACCCTGACGCTGACGGATCGGATCGAGCTGGATGGTATCTGTTACCGCTATCCCGGTACGGACCGCGACATCTTTGTCAATGCGTCGATGACGGTCCACAGGGGAGAATCTGTCGGGATCATGGGCGCTTCCGGTGCCGGCAAATCCACGATCGTAGATATTCTCCTGGGACTGCTCAAGGTACAGGCGGGGACGATCACCTGCGACGGGGTGAGTATCTTTGAACGGTATGGGGCATGGCTTCACCAGATCGGCTACATCCCGCAGGCGATCTATCTGATCGACGAATCGATCAGGGATAATATCGCTTTCGGTATTGACGCGGACAGGATTGATGAAGACCGTCTGTGGGAGGTGCTTGCGGAAGCGCAACTTAAGGAGTTTGTGGAAGCTCTTCCCGAGGGGCTGGATACAAAGATCGGAGACCGCGGCGTACGGCTCTCCGGCGGTCAGCGGCAGCGCATCGGGATTGCCCGCGCTCTGTACCATGACCCGGAGATCCTTGTTTTTGATGAGGCAACGAGCGCCCTGGACGGCGATACGGAAGAGGCGCTCATGGAGGCTATCAACAGCTTCCATGGCAAAAAGACCATGATCATCATTGCGCATCGCCTGAATACGATCGCCAAGTGCGATCGGATCTACGAGGTCCGGGACGGTGGGCTCTATGAGACGACGCTTGAGGGGAAAGGACTGATCACGCGATGATCGGGACGGAATTCCTGGACGGCCAGGGACTTGGCAACCAGCTGTTCAGTTACGTTACGGCACGGGCCATCGCGCAGGAGCGGGGGTGCACCTTCGGCACAGCCGGACAGGAGCGGTTCGCCAACAATATCCATTCCCAGCGGGGGATGTACTTCATGGATGTGGATCTGGGAAAGCCGATCACACCGGAGGAGCTTGCCGGCATGAACCGCTTTGCGGATGATGACACAAGACTGTACCTGGGCAATTCTACGCATGATCTTACGCACGGCTGCTATATCAGCGGGGCCAAAGCCTCGATCCATAACGTACCTGACAACACGCTCCTGACGGGGAACCTTCAGGATGAGAGTTATTTTGAGTCCGCGCGTGATCAGCTGCGGGAATGGCTCAGGATCAAGCCGGAGTTTGATTCCCTTGAGCATACGGCGGACGATCTGTGTATCATCAACATGCGCGGCGGTGAATACGCGGGTGATCCCGCACTCTGTCTGGACCGGCGCTACTGGGTGAGTGCGGTGCGGCAGATGCGCAGGCTCAATCCTGCCATGCGGTTCATGATCGTGACCGAGGATGAGGGGACGGCGCACAGGATCCTGCCGGAGTACGAGGCACACCATTTTGACATGGGCAGGGATTATGTGGCGATCCACAATGCGCGGTACCTCATTCTGTCGAACTCGTCCTTTGCCGTGCTCCCCGCGATGACGAGCACAGAACTCAAGTACGCGATCGCGCCGAAATACTGGGCCAGGCATAACGTTTCCGACGGATACTGGGCTTCGGAACAGAATATCTACAGTTTTCTGCACTATCTCGGCCGTGACGGCAGGCAGTATACAGCACAGGAATGCCGTCAGGAGCTTGCGCTCTATAAGGAGCGTTCCGGCCGATATGCACGCCGCGATATCCGGCTGACAGGGGCGGCGCTGACGATGGCAAAGCTGGAGTGCAGGGGCCGGATCGCGGTTTTTTATGGAAAAAGAGCACTCCGATCGCTGTCGAAAAGAACCAGAGCGCTTTTTACACCGGCATCGGACAGGGGAACCGGGAAATCCCCGGAGGTACAATGAAACGGCAGCTCCCCCGGGTAACACTTGCGGCGGTGACCAGCGTCAATCTCTATGAGACGGTCCAGGCGATGCGTTACAGCATGCGCGGGATCGATTTCGGAGATGCCGTGCTGATCTCTGATCAAAAGCCCTGGTATCTGCCGCGGAACATTCGTTTTGCTGAGATCGATCCGCTCGACAGCATTGACAGGTTCAACTATGACCTGGTCTATCGCCTCAAGGATTATATCCGCACGGATTATGTCCTGCTTGTACATGCGGACGGGTTTGTTGTTCATCCGGAGTGCTGGGATGACAGATTTCTGGACTATGATTACATCGGTTCTCCCTGGCCTCTGCCGGAGGATGACATTTCCTACCGTGATGCCGCGGGCAGGATCTGCCGGGTGGGAAACAGTGTATCGATCCGTTCACGGCGGCTGCTGGAGTATCCTTCGGAACATCAGCTTCCCTGGGAGCCCGTGTGGGACGGCAGTTACAACGAGGACGCGTATCTTTGCTGTCTTTTTAAAAACGAGATGGAGGCAGCAGGTCTGAAGTGGGCGCCGTTTGAACTGGCGCTTCGGTTTGGCAGGGAGCATCCGCTTCCGGAGAATGCAGGCATGGACACCTTCGTCTTCCATAAGTGGTGGGGAGAAAACAGGGATTATCCGAAGTTCCGCGCACCTGCCAGACGATTTCGCGAGGATTTCATCCGCCCGCTCCTTTTCTGGCGCAGGTCGGCGAAGTGGCGCGCGGCACATGGGTTTCAGGATGAGAACAGGGAGTGACGGACGTGGTAGTTGACTGCTTTCCGTTTTTTAACGAACTGGATATTTTAAAACTGAGACTGGCGGTTCTGGATCCGCTGGTCGACCGTTTTGTGATCGAGGAATCGGCGGAAACGTTTTCCGGCGAAGCCAGAGAACTGCTGTTTGAAAGGAACCGGGAGATGTTTGCTCCCTGGCTCGACAAGATCACCTATATCCCGGTGCGGGAACGTTTTCAGACAGATGATACCTGCGAGCGCGATTATTTTCAGAAGAACCACCTCGCTTCCGGGATCAGGGATCTCGGTGAGAATGACATCCTGATCTTCGGCGATCTTGATGAGATTCCGAATCCGGAGGTACTTGCCGTTCTGATAAAAGATTTTGATCCGGAAAAGGTCTATCATCTGGCGCAGGATAATTTCTACGTTTATATGAACATGCTGGAGACCTCTGGAAAACTGCTTTCCATCACCGGTGAATTTCCGGAGATCCCCGAGGAACAGCGGAAATGGCTCGGCACAAAGGTGTGTTCGCCGAAGCATATTCCCGCGGAAGGGATCGTGCGTCTGCGCGATCTGGTACCCCCGACGGATCCGCGCAGTGTGCGCGTAGCAAACGGCGGCTGGCACTTCGGTTATATGGGGGGATCCGGAGAAACGGATGTGATGAAGCGCATCGGAAACAAGGTCCGCGCGGCAGCGCATCAGGAATACAATGACGCGGAGATCCTGCGTGAGACGATGGATCACCTGCTGCTCGGACAGGATATTTTCGGACGGGATGCGCAGTTTACGCGGGTGGAGATCAACGAAAGATATCCGCAGGTTCTGCGGGATGATCGGGAGTCATACGCGTATCTGATCCTTCCGAAGATCACCGGCTGGCAGCGGCTTTCAGCGCGTCTGGATCTCAGCGCCGGGAGATTTTTCCGCAGGGCTTTCAGAAAGGTCCGCCGAATGCTTGGGAGAGGCGGGAACTGATGGGAACAGCAGCGGAAAAACGGCGCGGCACAGACCTGAGCGCCATGATGGGGAAGATCCGTGCAGCGCTGTTCTACGCGGCGCTGACCATTGAGATCCTGGTCGTGCTGATCGACAAGAGTGAGCTGGTCAATCCGTATGAAAGCTATATTTTCCGGGTGACCTTTGCGCTCACGGTTCTGGTGATCCTGCTCTCCGAGCGGACATGGAAGGAATGGGTGCTTCTGGCGGCGGCAGTCTGTGTGGGCCTCATCTCCTATCGGGTGACCGGACGCAATGAGATCCTCAGGATCGTGCTCTTTGTTGCCGCCTGCCGCGATCAATCCCGGGAAAAGATGCTGAAAACCGCCTTCTGGGAGACGTTTACGGGCTGTCTGGTAATCTTTGGACTTGCCGTGACAGGGGTCTTCGGTAATATGACCCTGACGATGCTCTACCGGATAGATGTCGGCGAGGAGACGCGTTACACACTCGGCTTCGGCCATCCGAACGCGCTGCACACCATGGCCTTCATGCTCGTGGTGCTCGGGATCCTCAGCTATCATACAAAACTGAGACTTCCGCATTATCTGTGCCTGTTCCTGCTCAATGCCGGTCTGTATCTGCTCACGGATTCGCGGACAGGAACGGGGATCACCGCGGCCGCGATTTTGCTCGCGGCACTGATCGCCGTGCAGGAGAAGAGAGCTCCGGCCGAAAGAGCCTGGCGCAGAAAGAGGTGGCCGTACATCGCGGGGAGTGTGATCCTGCTGTTCTGTATCGGCTTTTCTGTATGGGCCGCTTCTATGAGTTACAACCTGTGGATCATAGACGCAAACCGGATCCGATGGCAGCGCTTTCTGGATGAAAAGCTGACCGGACGGATCACTGACCTGTACTGGGGCGGTTCGGATCATGCGGATCTGCCGACCTGGAAGCTGTTTTCGGAGCCGGGCGCTGTACGGTATTTTGATATGGGATGGTGCCGGCTGTTCTACTGGTATGGGATCGTGCCCGCGCTGCTGACGGCGGCGGCGCTTCTCTGGCTGATCTATCGGTGCAGGAAGACCGCGGATATCGCGTCGCTCTGGATGGTCGTGATCCTGTGTATCTACACTGTTGTCGAGGCGCATCTGATCTCTGTCTATATCGGGAGAAATTATCTGCTCCTGATCCTCGGCGCGGCGCTCGCGGCCGCGGCAGCTGAAGGCGGCGGGAACAGATACGGACTTCCCGGGCTGATCATACGGGAGGGAACAGGATGAACAACGGACTTGTTCTGTTTCAGCATGCGGGAAGCGGAAATCATGGGTGCGAAGCGATCGTACGGGGGATCGCCGCCGGACTCGCGGAAGGAATGCCCGCGCAGCAGGGGCGGCAGCCTCTGTTCCGCCTCATCTCGGTGAACGCGGGTGAAGATGAACGATATCTTCCTTCGGATCTCTGCCGCGTTGAAGAGGAACGGCGGATCGAACGCCATTTTTTTCCGCACCTCTTCTGGTATGTCTGGCGCAAGGCTACCGGGGACAGAGAGAGCTTTCAGCGCTATCGTTTTCCGATGCTGCGCGGACGCGGATGCCCGGCGCTCGCGGTATCCATCGGCGGTGACAACTACTGCTACCCGGATATGGTGCCGGATCTGCTTCTGGCGGACAGCATGCTGTGGAGAGCCGGCGCGGCCACGACGCTGGTCGGCTGCTCCGTGGAACCCGAAATGCTGGAGAAGTCGCCGGAACTTGTCCGTGATATGCAGGGACACCGCATGATCATCGCGCGGGAATCCATCAGTCATGACGCCCTCGCGCAGGCCGGCGTGGATCCCGAACGGCTCATGCTTCTGCCGGATCCGGCTTTTGCCATGCAGGAGGAGTGTCTTCCCCTGCCCGAGGGATTTATACCGGAAAGCACCGTGGGACTGAACGTGAGCCCGCTGATCGAACAGTACAGGGAGAGCGGGCAGAGTGCGCTGGATGCGTTTATGGCGCTTACGGAGCACATTCTGGATACGACGGACTTCAGGATCGCTCTGATCCCTCATGTAGTCTGGGCCAGCAGCAATGATCTCGTGCCTCTCAAAAAGATCCTGGAGAGGTACGGCGAAAGCGGGCGGATCACGCTCATCGGCGACGCGCCGGCTCCGGTACTCAAGGGCTTTATCACGCGCTGCAGATTCTTTGTGGGCGCGAGGACACACGCGACGATCGCTGCGTATTCCGGGCTTGTTCCGACGCTGGTGGTAGGGTATAGTGTAAAGTCAAAAGGGATCGCGCGCGATCTGTTCGGAAGTGAGGACGGATACGTTGTACCGGTCCGGGATCTGGACGGAAAAAAACTGATCGAAGCATTCGAGAGGCTTCGCGCGCAGGAGGATACGCAGCGGAGGATCCTCGCGGAAAAGATCCCGTCCGTGA
>JAILFA010000096.1 GCA_024687125.1 Lachnospiraceae bacterium | reverse complement strand
GCGCGTCACAAACCACTGCGCGGCATCGATCAGTTCGATCAGATCCTCACGCATCGTGGGCTCCCCGCCGGTAAAGGTGACCTGCGGAACGCCGATCGCCTTAAGCTTTTCCAGGATCTTCTTCCAGGTATCCGTATCGAGCTCCTCCTCTTCGGAGCCGCTCTGCCCGGCCGCGTAACAGTGGATGCAGTTCTGATTGCAGTGCCAGGTTCCTTCTCTGGTCATGGCACTGACCATCAGGTCCATCCGATGCGGTGCTTTCATGTACGGAGCGTAGTCGCCGATGTTCATGTAGCCGATCTCTTCCTCGACCTCTTCTCCGTAGGCCACCTGCTTAAAGGTGTTCATGATCCTGTAGATATCCCGGGACAGGCGCTTCTTTGAGACGAAAGGATAGACCTTCTGGACAGACCTGATGGCGCGCCCGTTGATCTCCTCAAACTGTGCCTCCGTGATCTCCTGTCCGCTGTAAACATTGATCTCCTCGATCAGGGCCGTCAGGAGAATGCTCCAGGAGAGGCCGACGGGAATGATATCCTGTCCGTTGATGATCGCTACGCTCGAGGAAATCTCCCGGCCCCTGATCTCCGGCGGCACAAGATGAATCCGGACGACCCCGGGGCCCTCCGGATTGAGTGTTGTATGGTGGACTTCACCGAAATGCTCCGCCGCGAACGCGGCTTCTCTCTTTGTCGCTTTCATGATCCTGTCTGTCCCTCCCCCGCCGCTGTCTTATTTCTGTACCTTACGGCTTCGCAGTTCCTTGCTGCGTTTCAGATCCTCTTCGGCGGCATTCAGCATGGCCTGCAGATCCTTGTGATCCGAGTAGACGGCAACACCCTCCATCAGATAGACCGTGCAGGGGATATCGTCGATCTCCTCGATCGATTCTGCGGCCTTATGGACCCTTTCAATGATCCGATCCACTTCCTCCCGGTCCGAGATCTGGTGTACGAGCAGGAAATGGTCTCCGTTCATCCGCCCAAAGACGGAATCCATGCCGACCTCAGCTCGTACCCGATCGGAGAATTCCCGCAGCAGATGACTGCTCCAGGTCTGTCCGTAATCCCGGGCAAAGATGTGGAAGTGGTTGATGTCAAAGATGATCATGACAAAGTCGGTCCCCTGGAACACATAGCTGTCCTGATAACGGAGCACCGATTCCATGACGCCGATCAGGCTGACCGAACCGGTGATCGCGTCGGTGCGCTGAAGGCGCGGCCCGGTCTCGAGCCCCATAACCTTAAGATCCGTCGTGTCGAGCATATAGCCGAGCAGGCCGATCACCTTGCCGTCCCGATACAGCGGAAACTTGCTCGATATGATCCCGCGCACCTCGCCCCGGCGGATGATGCTCCCGGGTGCCAGGTATGTAGAAAAACCGTCTTCGATGATCTTTTCCTCGTCCCTGACCATCTGCTCCGGATCGACAAGCCAGCCGATCTCCTCGTCGGTCTTTCCGAGAATGGAGGACAGATCCTTCATTCCGAAATAGTCCTTAAATTTCCGGTTGACACCGACATACCGGCGTTTTGTATCCTTCCAGAAAAATGCCGTGTCCGAATTGATCGTGAAGTTTTCCCAGAGACTCTCCGCAGGAAACCCCCACTTTGAAGGCTGTTCGGAGGCGGCTGCGCGCCCGCCGATCTTGCTGAGCAGATACTCCCTGCTCCTCTCCGATGTCCTGCGGACGCAGATCAAGACCCTCCGTTCCGAGGGATCCCCCGCGAACAGGGACACACAGTAGTTCCATTCATAGTTCCCCGTGCCGGACTTGATGCGCAGGAGCGCCGCGTCATAATGATAACGGCTCTCCCGGATCCGCTGCTCGATCGTGTTCATATCAAGGAATCTGAGGAACTCCTCCCGGTCCTCCGGATAGATCTCGGCCTTTGCGAAATCCTTAAGTTCCTCGGGCACCGGACGCTCATTGTAACGCTCCGCTGTCTGATGCGCCTCAAACAGATTCTCCGAGCGCATCGTGTTGAGATCCACCAATGTGATCCGCTCATAGAGCATGCAGATCGCCTGGGTATATCCGGCGAGTGCGCTGCCTCGGGAGACCATCCGATTATCGCTCAGATTCATCAAGGAACAGAGATAGGCACTTCCTGTGGGATGGTCCGCGACCCACATGACTGTGCCGATACAGTGGTTTTTCCCCAGGATGAAATCAATGGTTTTACGCTCTTTGCTCTCGCGAGAATTCTTCATCATCGAGAACAGCTTTTCGCGTATGACGGAATCCGGTCTGGCAAACTCCTCTTCTACCGACTGCGCCGTGGGAAACCCCAGATGCAGGAGCGTTGTCGCGTAGTTCTCATTCATGAAGAGATAGCGGAACCCCGTCCCGTCCTCATTGCACTCCAGCACAGAGAGCGGGAACTGGCCCTCACGGTACTCCTCTTCATAGCTTTCTTCCGAACTGATGTCGAAGGGTGTGGGACTTAAGAAATTGATCCGCCCGATATCGTGATAATAGCGGCTTCTGGCGGGAGATTCCGCTTTGTAGTTTTTTGTCCTGACCCTTTTCTGCAGTTCATCCAGCGGCACCGGCTGGCTGAACAGATAGCCCTGAGCCTTTTCACAGCCGATGCTCTTAAGGAACGCCAGCTGCTCCTCCGTCTCCACACCCTCGGCGAGTGTGTGGACGCCGATCCGCTTGGCCATATCCACCACGGATTTGATGATCTCACGGGAGCGGACATCAAAGTCCCGGAGAAATACCATGTCGATCTTGATCGTATCAAAGTCAAAGTTCTTGAGGACGTTGAGCGAGGAATACCCGCTCCCGAAATCGTCCATCCATACATTGAGGCCGAAATCGATAAACCGGTCGATCACACGGTGCATGCGCTTTTCATTTTTCTCCATCATGCTCTCGGTGATCTCGACATGCAGCGCGTCCTTGGGAATTTTGTACTCCCGGATGGCATTTTCGATCACCCCGTGGATGTCGCAGAGCTGGAAATCCATACGGGAAAGGTTAAAGGAGACCGGCACGACATGGTGACCCGTCAGCACGGTTTCCGAATACTCCTGACAGATCCTGCGGATGATATAGCTGTCCAGTTTGTGGATCAGTCGGGCTTTCTCCAGAGCCGGAATGAACTCATCCGGTCTGAGGAGACCGTGGACCGGATCCTGCCATCTGGCCAGTGCTTCCACACCGCATACTTCTCCCGTCAGCGTCCGGATGACCGGCTGATAGTAAACCTTAAGCCAGTCTTTCCGGACCGCACGGTCAATGTTTTTGGTCACGTATACCCGTTTTTCTTCTTCCGAAGCCTTGTCCCAATCGTGCATACGAAGTCCCCCCGGGATTTCCCTTCGTATTTCTTACTTGGTACCGAAGATACGGTCCCCGGCATCTCCCAGACCGGGGCAGATATAGGCATTTTCGTTGAGCTGCCTGTCCAGATGCCCCACGTAGATCTGCACATCCGGATGCGTCTCATGCAGTTTCTGCAGGCCTTCCGGCGCAGCAATGATGCACATGAACTTGATCTTGACGCCGCCCTTTTCCTTGATGAAATTGATGGAATCGACCGCCGAACCGCCGGTCGCGAGCATCGGATCCGTCACGATGATGATGCGCTCGTTGATCGGATCGGGGAGCTTGCAGTAATAGCTGTGCGGCTTGTGTGTATCGGGATCGCGGTACATGCCGATATGTCCCACCTTGGCTGTGGGCAGAAGGCTCAGGATCCCCTCGGTCATGCCGAGGCCTGCTCTGAGGATCGGCACCACGGCCTGTTTGCGGCCGGCGATCACCGGCGCCATGGTCTTTTCGATCGGGGTCTCGATCTCGATGTCCTGAGTCTCAAGGTCACGCAGCGCTTCATACCCCATGAGCATCGCGATCTCACCTGCCACCTGGCGGAACTCGGCAGTCCCGGTGTTCTTGTCGCGCAGACGCGTGATCTTGTGCTGGATCAGCGGATGGTTCAGGATAAAGATGTTGGGTTCGTTGGCAAAATCCATAGCCATGATCGTCTCCTTTACTTCGTGTCAAAGTGCAGCCCGCGGTACTCGTCGCCCTCGGGGTTTTTGCCGAATTCATAATCATTGCCGGGCAGGATGGCATTGAGCAGGATACCCGCGATCGCGGCGATCGCGAGAGCGGTAAGCGTCACGCTCGTGGAACCGATGGTAAAGGTGAGACCGTCCGAAAAGCCCAGTCCGCAGACCAGGATCACCGCAGCAATGATCAGGTTGCGCGCCTTGGTGAAATCAACGTGGTTCTCAACAATATTGCGCACGCCGATCGCGGAGATCATACCGTAAAGGATAAAGCTGATGCCACCGATGATCGAGGAAGGCATCGTGCCGAAGATCTGAGCCATCTTGGGGATGAACGCAAGTACGATCGCATAGACGGCAGCAAGACGGACGACCATGGGATCATATACATGGGAAAGTTCAAGAACACCTGTATTCTCGCCGTAGGTGGTGTTCGCAGGGCCGCCGAACATGGCTGCGATCGAAGTCGCAAGACCGTCGCCCAGAAGGGATCTGTGCAGACCGGGATCCTCGATGAAGTTTTTGCCGGTCGTCGCGGAGATCGCGGAAATATCGCCGATGTGCTCCATCATCGTCGCAAGAGCGATGGGCGCCATGACAAGGATCGCCGTGGGATCGAACTTGGCGATGATGAACTCCGGTACGCCTACCCAGCCGGCTGATGCGATGGTATCGAAGTTCAGGATCGCACTGCCGTCCGCATTGGTCATGCCCGCCGCGTTAAAGATCAGTGCGAAGATATAGGAGATCACCACGCCCATCAGGATCGGGATGATCTTGAACATGCCCTTGCCCCAGATGTTAAAGATGACAACGACCGCCAGGGCGATCAGTGCCAGCGGCCAGCACGTAGAGGCGTTGCTCACAGCGGAGGGCGCCAGCGACAGTCCGATGCAGATGATGATCGGCCCCGTCACCACCGGCGGCAGGAACTTCATCACGTGCCTGACCCCGACCAGCTTGATGATCAATGCAAGCACAAGATACAGAAGACCCGCGACAACGATACCGCCGCAGGCATAGGGGAGCTTTTCACCGTAGCTCATGTTGGCGAAAATACCGACATCGAGCTCCGCCACGGTGGCAAAACCACCCAGAAACGCAAAAGAAGATCCCAGAAATGCCGGAACCTTCATCTTCGTGCAGATATGGAAAAACAGTGTGCCGATACCGGCAAAGAACAGCGTTACCTGAACGGAAAGACCCTCTCCCTTAAAGAAACTGTTGACCAGGATCGGGACGAGGATCGTCGCGCCGAACATGGCGAACATATGCTGCAGACCTAGCAGGAGCATCCTCCCATGGCCCAGTTCCGCGGCATTGTAAATTGCTGTTTTGTTTTCCTGCTGCATGACTCTTCTCCTTTCAATTTATCGCATATGGTGCTGACCGCACCTCAAAATATTGTATCAGAAAACACCCAAAAAGACCACCCCGATTATCGAAAAGTGATACAATAATACCCGTATCAGAAACCCGATATGAGGTCATACATATGGAACAGATGTCCCTGTTTGCAAATACCGTCCCCGAGCCCCTGGCAGCGAGACTCAGGCCCGCCGATCTGGATGAATACATCGGTCAGGAACACCTTCTGGGCAAGGGAAAGGTGCTCTCCCGGCTCATCGAGTCCGATGCCGTTTCCTCGATGATCTTCTGGGGGCCGCCCGGTGTCGGCAAGACGACGCTCGCCCGGATCATCGCGAACCGCACGCGTGCGCGTTTCATCGACTTTTCCGCCGTGACGAGCGGGATCAAGGAAATCCGGGATGTCATGAAGCAGGCGGACGAGAACCGTTTCGCCGGGCAGCGCACGATCGTCTTCGTGGATGAGATCCACCGGTTCAACAAGGCGCAGCAGGATGCCTTTCTCCCCTTTGTGGAAAAGGGCAGCATCACTCTCATCGGTGCGACGACAGAAAATCCCTCATTCGAACTGAACAGCGCTCTGCTCTCCCGCTGCCGGGTCTTTGTTCTGCAGGCGCTCACGACAGAGGACATCGTAAAGCTCCTTAAGCACGCGCTCTCTGACCCGCGCGGCTACGGCGGTCAGAACATCGGGATCTCCGAAGAGAACATCGAACTGATCGCCCATTTTGCGGGCGGGGATGCCCGCAGCGCCCTTTCCACACTGGAGATGGTCATCACAAACGGCGACATGCAGCCGGACGGCAGTATCAACGTCTCCACGCAGATCATCGAGCAGTGTACCTCCCGCAAATCTCTTCTCTACGATAAGAACGGCGAGGAGCACTACAACCTGATCTCCGCACTGCATAAATCGGTACGTAACTCCGACCCCGACGCGGCGGTCTACTGGCTCGCCCGCATGCTGGAAGCCGGAGAGGATCCGATCTACATCGCGAGACGTGTCACTCGCATGGCAAGTGAGGACATCGGTCTCGCCGATCCGAACGCGATCCAGATCGCCGTCGCGGCCTTTGATGCCTGCAGGCTCATCGGCATGCCCGAATGCAGTGTTCACCTGACCGAAGCCGTGGTCTATATGTCCCTTGCTCCCAAATCCAACGCCATGGAGGTCGCCTACAACGAAGCAAAAGCGGACGCGCTCGAGCAGCTCGCCGAACCCGTCCCCCTGCAGATCCGCAACGCGCCGACGAAGCTGATGGCGGACCTTGACTACGGCAAGGGCTATATGTACGCCCATGACTATGAAGAGAAGCTGACGACGCTCAAATGTCTCCCCGAATCCCTGGAGGGCCGCACCTACTACCGTCCCACCGCGCAGGGAGCCGAGAAGCGCTTCGGCGAGCGTCTGGAAGAGATCAAAAAGTGGAAACGGGAGCACGCGGAATGAACGAAACACCGCCGCGCCTCCCCGAAGAACTCCCGGGTGCTTTTCTGGAGAGGATGAAGAAGGACCTCTCGGATACCCCCGGTGCCTGTGACGCCTTTCTTTCTTCTTATACAGCACCTCCCGTTCATTCGCTGCGCCTGAATACCCTCCGGGGTGCCCGCAGAGACGACCTTCCGTTTGCTTTTTCAGGCTCCGTTCCCTGGGAGCCGGATGGTCTGTACTATGAGGAATCATCCGGGATGCGTCCGGGAAAGCACATCCTGCATGAAGCCGGCGCCTATTATATTCAGGAGGCGAGCGCCATGCTTCCCGCGCAGCTCCTGGCGTCCGTACATGATGATGCTGAACCGCTCAGGGTGCTGGATCTCTGCGCCGCCCCCGGCGGAAAAAGTGTCCAGCTCGCCATGCGGATGCAGGGACAGGGGCTGCTTGTTTCCAATGAGATCCACCCTGCCCGCGCCCAGATCCTGTCCCAGAACATCGAGCGCATGGGGATCGCGAACGCCGTGGTGACAAACGAATCTCCCGAGCGGCTCGCCGAACATTTTCCGGCGTTTTTCGACCGCATCCTGGTCGACGCGCCCTGCTCCGGAGAGGGGATGTTCCGCAAAAATCCGGAGGCTGTCAGGGAGTGGTCACCGGAGGCTGTGGAAAAATGTGCCGAAAGACAGCGCCAGATCCTCGCCCGAGCCTGTCAGATGCTCGCACCCGGCGGATATCTTGTCTATTCCACCTGTACCTTCGCTCCGGCCGAGGATGAAGAGATGATCGATCTGTTCCTCAGAGAACACCCGGACTTCTCACTTCTCAGGAGAGAAAAGTTCCTGCCGCATGAAGTCCGGGGAGAAGGTCATTTCTGTGCACTGCTCAGGCAAAATTCATCTCCCGTAAAAAGCAGTCCGCGCCCCTTCCGGCAGAGCGGCACTGCAGGCAGAGTCCCGGTCCGGGAGTTCTCAAAATGGCTGGAGGAGCTTCTATGCGATCCGTCAGCGATCGACTGCTCGGAAGGACGGCTGCATTCGTACGGAGATCATCTCTATCTGATTCCCCGCGGACTTTCTGATATCAACGGCATCCGGGTCCTGCGTCCGGGGCTGCATCTCGCAGACATACTGAAAAGACGGACCGGTGACGAGTTTGTCCCGGCGCACGCCCTCTCCCACGCTCTCGCCCCCGGACAGGCCAGGAATGTGCAGGGGCTCACTGAAGAAGAAGCCGCCGCCTACCTGGGCGGGCAGGCTCTGCGCTCTTCTCTTTCCGGAAGAAGCCATATTCTGATGGCTTATCTTGGATTCCCGCTCGGATGGGCAAGACTTGCCGGCGGGCAGCTGAAGAATCTCTATCCGAAAGGACTACGCCTGAACCGGTAAGACGTGATCCGGTCCAAAGCTCAGCGGGAGCAGTTCTTCCAGCAGCATCCTTCGGTAGTTCTCCTGACTTTTTGCCAGGATCACCGTGCATTCTGCCGGATCCGAAAACTCCCGGATGACCTGTCTGCAGATACCGCAGGGAGGCGCCTCCTCAGGCAGCTCCCCCTGTATCCCGGCGTCTCCCCCGACGATGGCGATCGCCGTGATGCGCAGGGCTCCTTCGCTCACGGCTTTGGTGATCGCACATCTTTCGGCGCAGATCGTGGCGCCGTAGCTTGCATTTTCTACATTGCAGCCGCTGTATATCTTCCCGCTGTCCGTAAGAACAGCGGCACCTACAGCATAATGCGAATAGGGAGCGTATGCACGCTCCCTCGCTTTCAGGGCTTCACAGACCAGCTGTTTCGCGATCGCGGTTTCAGTCACAGCCGCCATCATTTTCAGCCCGAGATGACATTCTGATTATTCTCCGAGAAATGTCTGAAGCAGAACATGGTCAGGACCATCAGCACAATACCGATGGGCAGATTGATCACCCAGCTGCGGACAAATCCCGCGATCACATAGCTGACCAGAGACACACCGGCAGCTGTCAGTGCATAAGGCAGCTGTGTGGAGACGTGCCGGATATGATTGCACTGTGCTCCGGCACTCGCCATGATCGTCGTATCGGAGATCGGCGAGCAGTGGTCGCCGCAGACCGCACCGGCCATGCATGCAGAGATCGAGATGATCATGAGCTCGTTGTTCAGATCTCCGCCAAACACGCTGACGACGATCGGGATGAGGATACCGAAGGTGCCCCAGGAGGTACCGGTCGCGAAGGCCAGAAATGTCCCGACCACGAAGACCAGCGCGGGAAGCAGGCTCATCAGTGCCTGATTGTCGGCGACACCCGCCACGATCGATGCGACATATTCCTTGGCACCGAGGGCATCCGTCATGCCCTTGAGAGTCCAGGCAAAGGTCAGGATCAGGATCGCGGGCACCATGCTCTTAAAGCCCTCCGGGATCGCATTCATGCATTCGTTAAAGCTCAAAACGCGGGTGATGAGATAAAACACGATCGTGATCAGGAGCGCCACGACAGAACCGTATACAAGACCTACGGAAGCGTCGGAATTGGAGAACGCGTCGATAAAGCTCTCACCAGAGAAAAAGCCGCCCGTATAGATCATGCCGATGACACAGCTGATGATCAGGACAACGATCGGAAGCACCAGGTGGATGACCTTTCCCTTGGTGGAAACAGGAGGTGTCGGCTGATCCTCGGCTCCTGTGAGGGAGGACGCCGGTCCCTTGCCCTCCGCGAGAGCGGCAAGATCCGGATGTAGCTCGGCCTTCTTCATCGGGCCGTAGTCAAATTTCATGAACGCGAGACACAGCATCATGACCACGGTCAGGATCGCGTAGAAATTGTAAGGGATCGCCTGGATGAACAGTGCCAGGCCGTTCGCATCGTCAACAAAGCCGGTAACAGCCGCCGCCCACGAGGAGATCGGGGCGATGATGCAGACCGGCGCCGCCGTGGCATCGATCAGGTAAGCCAGTTTTTCACGGGAGATCTTGTGCTTGTCCGTAAGGGGCTGCATGACGCTGCCGACGGTCAGGCAGTTGAAATAGTCATCGATGAAGATGAGCACACCGAGGATGATCGTCGCGATCTGCGCGCCGACCTTGGTCTTTACATGTGCCACAGCCCAACGGCCGAACGCGGCGGAGCCTCCCGCGCGGTTCATCAGCATGACGATGCTGCCCAGGACAACAAGGAAGATCAGGATACCAACATTCCAGGAATCCGAAAGCTGTGCGATCATACCGCCGCTCAGATGCTGTCCCATCTCGCACTCTTCGGCGTCACCGACAAATACATGCTGCATGATCGCGGGGAAATCGAAACCGGTGTATAACACACCACCCACCAGGATGCCGATGAACAGTGAGGAATACACCTCCTTGGTGATCAGTGCCAGAGCGATCGCGATGATCGCGGGCGCAAGTGACCAGAAAGTACCAACAAACATAATTATTCTTCCTCCTTATTGATGATGTGACAGGACTGAATGATCATGAGTTCAGTGTTGTGAACGCAGATAGGTCTTGATGCCATCAAAGGTCTGAGGGCTGATGATATGCTCGATCCGGCATGCGTCCGTCTCTGCCGTCTCAGCGTCCACGCCGGCGGTCTTCATCAGGAATTCTGTCAGGCTTGTGTGTTTTTCGTAGACAGCTTCCGCAAGTGCCTGTCCCTTTTGCGTCAGCTCGATCTCCCCGTTGTCCGCCATGAGGATCGAGCCGTCCTTTTTGAGGATTCCAACAGCGCGTGAGACGCTGGGACGTGAATACCCCAGTTCATTAGCGATGTCAACGGATCGCACGCTGCCTTTTCTGCGCTTCAGGAGCAGGATCGTCTCAAGATAATCTTCCCCGGATTCGTGTGATCTGTGCATAGAGCAACTCCTTTCCTCATAGTATAGTATTCTAATGAATTCTCACGCAGGATGCAACAAAAAGAAAACCGCAATACAGATTTCTCTGTATTGCGGTCTTTGGATCCTCGATCACTTAGCGTAATCCGTCACACGGCTTTCCCTGATCACATTGACTTTGATCTGACCGGGATACTGCATCTGCGATTCGATCTTCTTGGAGATATCGCGTGCGAGTACGACCATATCGTCATCACTCACCTGATCCGGTACCACCATGACGCGCACTTCGCGACCTGCCTGGATCGCGTAGGAGTTTTCCACACCCTTAAAGCTCTGGGTGATCTCCTCGAGTTCCTTGAGCCTCGTTGTATAGGTCTCAAGAGATTCGCGTCTGGCTCCGGGTCTTGCCGCCGAGATCGTATCGGCAGCCTGTACGATGCATGCGATCATCGACTGCGGCTCGACATCACCGTGATGTGCTTCGATCGCGTTGATGACCAGCGGTGTTTCCTTGTACTTCCTGGCAATCTCTACGCCGAGTGCCACATGAGAGCCTTCCACCTCATGGTCGATGGCCTTGCCGATATCGTGGAGCAGGCCTGCCCGCTTGGCGGCCCGGACATCAAGTCCAAGCTCCGCTGCCATTACGCCGGACAGCTGGGAAACCTCCACGGAGTGCTTAAGCACATTCTGGCCGTAGCTCGTGCGGAACTTCATACGGCCCAGAAGCTTGACCTCCTCGGGATGAAGCCCGTGCACACCTGCTTCGAGAGCCGCGTTCTCACCGGCTTCCTTGATGGTGACGGCAAGTTCTTTCTGTGCCTTTTCTACCATCTCCTCGATGCGTGCCGGATGGATACGGCCGTCCACGATCAGCTTCTCCAGTGCGATCCTCGCGGTCTCTCTCCTGATGGGATCAAACCCCGAGATAACGACTGCCTCAGGTGTATCATCCACGATCAGATCGACACCGGTCATGGTTTCCAGGGTGCGGATGTTTCTGCCTTCACGGCCGATGATCCTGCCCTTCATCTCATCGCTGGGAATCTGTACTACAGAGATCGTAGCCTCTGCAACATTGTCAGCTGCCACTCTCTGGATCGCGCCTACAACAAGCTCCTTAGCCCGCTTGTCGGCCTCTTCCTTGGCTTCATTTTCCATCGTCTTGATGAGGATGGCGGTGTCCCGTTTGATATCATCCTTGACCGATTCCAGAAGCATCTCTTTCGCCTGATCTGTCGTCAGGCCGGAGATCTTTTCAAGCTCTTTCTGTCTCTGCTCGCTGAGTTTTGCGACCTCTTCGGTCTTTCTGGCGAGCGATGCCTCGCGGTCACTGATGGACTGCTCTTTTCTCTCAATGGCTTCCGTCTTCTTGTCGATGTTCTCTTCCTTTTGCTGGATCCTGCGCTCGCTTCTCTGAACCTCAGCTCTGCGCTCTCGGATCTCCTTTTCAAGGTCGTTTTTGGCCTTGATGGATTCTTCCTTGACCTCAAGAAGAGCCTCTCGCTTTTTCTCCTCGGCTTCACGCTTTGTCTCTTTGGCAGACTCAAGCGCATCGTCAATGATCTTTCTCGCGCGTCCTTCCGCATCACCGATCTTGGTATTCGCAGCCTTTTTCTGATGTGCCATCGTTGCGAAAACAGCGATCAGGGCGGAAACACACGCTGCTGCGATCGCAGCAACAATTGTTACTGTGTAACCCATTTAGGAGCACCTCCTTACCCTATTCAGTTATCATTGTGCGTCTGAAACTGTTGAAGTTTGTGAAATTTCATCAAAAACTGTCCGAAATACCGACAGTATTACCACAAAATTACAACAAATGCTATTTTACGCTGAAAGGGTTCCTGTGTCAAGGAGAAAAAACAGATGTTATCATTCATCCCAGACCGGGCTGCTCTGCAGGATCATTCCCAATCCCGTCTGCTCGGCAGGGGGCATAGTCCCGCGCGGGCGTCAGGACTGTCGGGAGCTACACGGAGCCAGATCCGCCAGTTCCCGCCGCCTTGGCTCCCTCTCGCGAGGGGAGCGCACCTCTCCGGCGCCAGATCATACAGTGATATATCCGCAGAAAAGCGGAGAAATGGGATTTTGACTATTCTTTCTCTTCCATCACCCGCCGCACTTTGTCGGGAGAAAATCCCTTGCGTGCCATCGCAGCGAGAAACTTCTGCTTTTCCTCCCACGGGGCCTCCCCGGCATCAAAATGCTTTTTTGCGATCTGGCGGCGGATCTGTTCCAGCTCCGGATCTTCACCGGCAAGAAGTTCATCGGCGTAGATCTCCTCAAAGGCGGCATCGATGATCTCCTGGTTGATCCCCCGCTGCTTCAGATCCATGCGGATCCGGGCGCGGCTCGATCTGGACATGCGTCCGCGGATGAAATCACGGGCATAGCGCTCATCGTCGATGTAGTGATAGGACCTGACATAAGCGATCGCTTCGTCGATCACCTGCTCCGGATAACCTCCGTCCGCAAGCTTGCTCCGAAGGCGTGACTCGGTGTAGTCTCTGTCTTTCAGCAGGTTCATGGCGCGGAGTTTTGCTCTCTTGGGGAGGATCACCGTCATGATCTCCTCAAGAACCTCAGCGGCAAACTCCTCTCCCTCCGTGAGTCCAAGCTTCCGTATCTCGGCATTATAAAGGACGAAGCGAAGCGCTTCGTCTGTCAGCACTTCGCTCCGCTTCTTATCAAATTCCCGGATCGTGGTGATCTTCATCTGGGCTCCGATCGATCAGGCGTCTGTCCCGGACATCCTCAGGACTTTGCGCGCTTTCTGGCCGGTGCCTCAGCATCATCGCCGGCAGCGGAGGCCGCTGCATCCGCAGCCGCAGGCGTGTTCGATCCCGCTGCCCTCTCGCGCAGGAAATCATCGACAGGCAGCCCGAATTTCTCACGGACCTTGATCTCTATCTCGGCGAGAGTCGCAGGATGCTCCTCGAGATAGAGCTTTGCGTTCTCGCGTCCCTGGCCGATCTTGTCTCCGCCGTACTGATACCAGGCACCGGATTTGTTCACGATATCCGCATTCGCCGCCAGATCCAGCACATCTCCCGTGTAGGAGATACCCTTGCCGAACATGATGTCAAACTCCGCCTCACGGAACGGCGGCGCGATCTTGTTCTTGACCACCTTGACGCGGGTGCGGTTGCCGACCGATTCGCCGCTGGACTTGATCTGCTCGATCCTGCGGACATCCAGACGGACCGAAGAATAGAACTTAAGAGCACGGCCGCCGGTAGTCGTCTCGGGATTGCCGAACATGACGCCGACCTTTTCTCTGAGCTGGTTAATGAAAACGACCGTACAGTTGGACTTGCTGATGACGGCCGTGAGCTTGCGGAGCGCCTGGGACATGAGTCTGGCCTGCAGGCCTACGTGGGAATCGCCCATGTCGCCGTCGATCTCGGCCTTGGGAACGAGAGCCGCGACGGAGTCAACAACAACGATATCGATCGCACCGGAGCGGACCATGGTCTCGGTGATCTCGAGAGCCTGCTCGCCGGAATCCGGCTGGGAAATGTACAGATTGTCGATATCCACACCGATGTTTCTGGCGTATACCGGATCAAGTGCGTGCTCGGCATCGATAAATCCCGCAATACCGCCGCGCTTCTGCACTTCGGAGATCATATGCAGCGTGACGGTCGTCTTACCGGAAGACTCGGGACCGTAGATCTCAATGATACGTCCCTTGGGGATACCTCCCTGTCCGAGCGCGATATCCAGCGACAGCGAGCCGGTAGGGATCGTCTCCACAGCCATGGCATTGGCGGGATCGCCGAGCTTCATGACGGCGCCCTTGCCGAATTCCTTTTCGATCTGACCAAGGGCTGCTTCCAGTGCTTTCAGTTTCTCTTCTCTCTCCATGATAGTCTCCTTGTCATTTGGGGTGAACGTCTGTTCGGGAATCATAATAGAACAGATGTTCGGATTTGTCAACCGGATTTACAGAAAAATTTCAGATTTGTCTGATATGCGTCCGCAGAACACGCTCATCCTGCCACAGATCATAAGTTTGTGCAAGGCGTTTTTCGGTTTTTGTACATCTTCCCCGTTTTTTGCCCGCTTTTTCCGTCATTTTGACGAAGGATTTCAAAATCCCCGGTCATTCTGCACAAAGATCAGTCCTTAAGAGACGATGTATCGATCTCCTCGATCGCGAATCCGGAGAGTTTGACGGCTTCGACGATCTTGTCCCGTGTCCAGCCGGTCTCATTCATCAGTTCCTCGATCGTCACCGGGCGCCGCAGGTCCTCATAGAGTTCTCTGGCCCTGTCCGCGACCTCGTTGACGCGGTTCACGGCCCGCTGGCCGCGCGCGTCCTCCTGCAGGTTCTCCGAAATGCAGGCCTCCATCGCATTCATCACCGCACCGGTCAGCGCCTTTTCGACCTCATCAGGCTCCTCCAGCGCTCCGAGAAGCAACGAAGCATGCATCAGTGCAACATTGCCCTCTCCGATCAGATCCTCCAGTGAAACCCCCTGCTGTAAATAGAGTCTCGCGATATCAGGCACGGTCCTGAGCAGACCCTGCGCGGCGGCGGACTGTGCCTCCCTGTCCCCCGCAAGAGCACGTTCATATGTCTTTCTGCGCTCCTCCTCACTTATCTCGGGAAGGCTCTTCAGGGATTCCAGATACTCCCCGAGGTAGTCCTTTTCCGTATCGGACAGATAGGTTTCCGCCTCCGGCGCTTCCTCATCCACGCCGATATGGCTCTCCTGCAGGTACTTCAGAATATCCGCCGTCTGCTTTTCATCCAGGGAAAACTCCTGAAAGACCTCACGCACGCGCGCGGTGGTCGTCGTACCGCCCCGCTCACGCGCTTCGCGGGTCAGCTTTGCCAGCGCTTCGCCGAATGCTTTTTCTCTGTCCCTCTGATCTGCCGCCATCCTGACCTCTTACTGCTTATGCTGATGGGAGAAAAGATGCTCCTGACAGTACTCGTAGTTTCCGTTGCACTTGGAGCAGAAACGGAATTCCAGATCGGGGTTCGTAAGCTCCGTCTGGCCGCAGATCGCGCACTTGTGCCGCGCGATCCCCTTAGGTGTCATCTTCGGCGACATCTGCCGCACGTTCTCGCGCACGTGTTCCTTGCTCTGCCGGAACAGTTCCTTGCGTCTGACATCGGAGAACCTGAGGTGCTGCGCGCCTCCGCTCAGGAAATAGAACAGGGCAAAATTGAGGAGCGAAGCCGCGACCGGAAAAAAGAGCCAGTACTCTCCGCCGCGAAGCGACAGAAAAGCCTCCGCGGCGAGCCAGATCCCGTAGATCGCTCCCAGCCATTTCATCTTAACGGGGATGACAAAGAACAGCAGCACCATGTTGTCCGGAAACGTCGCCGCAAAGGCGAGCAGGATCGACATGTTCACATAATAGATCGAAAAACACTGTGAGATCGCGGCGAAATTGCGTGCGACGATCAGTTCCGACGTAAGCTCCGGCCGGAACACATATACCGCCCCCATCGTGAGAAAGGCACTGACCACCGTGAGGATCAGGCCGGAAAGGATGTAGAGATTATAGCGCGCGGGCCCCCACAGCCGTTCCATCGTGCTCCCGATAGAGTAGTAAAAGACCAGCGTGATGATGATAAAGAACAGATTGGAGGAGTCCGGTGGCATCACGATCCAGGTGATGAGTCGCCAGACCTGTCCGTGCACGATCTGATACGGATCCAGCGTGAGATATCCGAGTACCTGCTCCAGTCCCGGAAAATACAGAAGGATATAGCCGATGACATAGCAGATGAGCAGCTTGATCGTCAGATCACGGATCGCAATTTTCTCTATTTTACGTTCTAATTTGTACAACATATCGTTAACACCTGTTCTCTTATGTTTTCTTTTCTGTCACTTCTGTCTGACGGAGATCTCCTCCACCATTCTGTATCCCCAGGAAAGCCACGCCCAGTGCGAGACGCTCCCGTCAGGCCCTGTCAGTGTAAGGGACGGCCTTCCTGTCCCGCGGACCTCTCCGCCGCTCTCCATGGTCCGGACGTCAAACCCGAGGGCCGAACTCATCCAGAGAGCCCGAAGCGCCGGCCCGTCTTCATCCTCGTCCCGCAGCGTATAGACAAAGAGGTGCTGGGAAAAAGAGGTATCATTCTTTTCCACCCAGCTCGGCATGTGATCTCCATAATTGCCGCGCCGCCAGGCGAGCATGACGATCTCCTGCTTTCCGTCGCCGTTGACATCGTCCGTAAGCACATCCTGTATGCGCCAGTCACCCGGAGCCTCATAGATCCGCTCCCCATCCCGGTACAGGAAAAAGTATCTGCCGCGCAGTTCATAGCGAAACTGTCCCTGCCTGGAAGGCTCTTCCAGCACGCCCTCCCTCTCCTGCCAGAGGATCCACCGCGGCAGGAACGCGCCGTCCAGCCACAGTGACTGCAGGAATATCAGAGCCGCGGCGATACCGACGGCAGCGGCTTCGAAAAGTCTACCGCCAGGAAAGCGGCACACGGTAATCCATCGTCCAGTCTTCCTTGTCAGGCAGCGCCTCCTCCCAGTGATACTCACCGTTCTCATCCGCGTCGATCCCCAGCTGGACACGCCATTCGCTGTCCGTCATCCGGCCGTCGAGCGGTGCACTGAACTGATAGTAATTGTAGACACTGCCAGTGGCGATCTTCATCTTTCCGTCCACCTTGACACATACCGTGATCTGGGAAACATTGCCGTTGGCCAGTTCCAGGATCGCTCCGTTGGGATCAGTCGCGACATCCACAACGAGCGCCGCGGGGAATTCGCGTGCCGTAAACTCATCTTTGCCGGCATCTTCACGGAAGGCCTCCTGCCAGAAGTGCTCGATCTCGCCGCCGTAGCTGCGGATAAACTCAAACTCCTCGTCTGTGGGCAGCATATCCGCCAGCTCCTTGTCGGAGATTGCCTCCAGCGTGGAAGCGATATTGGAAAGACGCTGCAGATCCGTTCTGGCCGTGCCATCCAGCAGGCCGAAGGAATCCAGACCTTCCGCTGTCGCGTCCGCGAGCTGGACAAATCTCGCATAGACTTCCGGCTCCGGTTCCACGTAGCCGCGGTCATCCTTATCTTCGATATCGTCGCCTCCCATCTCCGCGATGACCTGCTTGCTGTACAGGATCGTGTCATGCTTGAGCTCCGTGTAACTGCCGAGGAAGCACTCCAGATCCTTTCTTGCCCACTTCTCGCTCTTCATGAACTCCGGATACTCCTCACCCTTTTCATCCAGCAAAGGGCGCAGCGTATTGAGCCAGCCGGCATAGAGGGAAACCGTCCAGGATTCGTCCGGAGCGTCTTCGATCGTCTTGCGCAGCTCCTTCATGTTCTCTTCATACTTCGGATAGGAATACGCGTCCTTATCCTCCGTCAGGATCTCCAGCGCCTCCTCTGAACCGAGCGCCGCGGGAACATCCAGCGGATCCGGGAGCGTGCGCTTGTCGCCGTCAGCGTTCACCAGGACTTCACTGTAGATCAGCTTCTGGAAGATCGCCGCATCCAGAGAGAAGCGCTGTCCCATAAAGCGGAAGCCCGCGTTCACCGCCTTCTTATCCGTCTCACCGCCGTCATCCATCATCGGCACGGAATTGATCGCCGGGGGTTCCAGCTTTTCGGTCAGTTCATGGAATCTTTCAAAGCCTTCCTGATCACTGATCACCAGATAGCCGTCAAGCTCATTGACTCCCTTGCCGAACGCGTCCTCGATGAGCGGCTGATACTCACAGACGCCGTTGTCATCGGCCGCCCCAGCGAAGAAACTCGTCACGGCATAAATCACTCCCCACTGGCCGTAGGCCTTGTCATCCATCGCGAGCGTCATCAGCAGCGCACTCATATCCATCGCGCGTTCACTCTGTCTGAAATTGCGGCGGCCGTACCACATCATCGCACGGAAATACCGCCCCAGTTTTTCATCCAGTTCGTAATAACCCCGAACCTTATACTGGGTATAATCCTCCATCTCCTGGGGAACTGCGGAGAGCGGAGAGAACGCGATTCCGTTTGCGCTGTTCACAAGCTCCAGCTCCTCCTGCGCGATCCTGAGCGCGTCACCGGACAGTCCCCCGTCCTTGCCCGGATCCCATTCCGGATGAAGCAGCGCCTTTGCCACCGCGAAGAAAACGATGTTGCGGTCGGCTGCGTCAAGGCACATCTTCGTATACTCCGTGTCCTCCTCACACGCTTCCATCTCCTCTTTCAGCTCCGCGGAAAGAAGCAGCATGCGGTCGGTCAGTTCATCGGTCAGATCAAAGAGCTTGTTCTTTTCGATCTCACGCAGCAGATGGGCATAGTAAAGATGGTAGCTGTGCATCAGGGAGTCCACGGTGATGAAATTAGCCTTCTGGACATACCGGTTGTCCTCGTAGATCTCAAAGAACTCCGACATCCCCGTGTCATAGACATAAAAGCCGTCCTCCTCAAGCTGTTTTTTCTGCTCATCCATGAGATAGTAATCGCCCAGGTTGGTGATGTTCTTCAGGCCTTTTTCTACACGATAGTCAGAGGAAGCCTGTACATGCGAATACCGCTGTTTCCGGTTTGTGATCGCCGCGTCGGTGAGCAGCACCGGGCGGATGAACACCCCTGTACTCTCATGCACGCGCTTTGAGTGATCGATCACCGTGCTCTGCACGCCGCCGGATTTTTTGGAGGTTTCGGTATCGTCTTCTTTCGTGTCCTCGTCCTTTTTGGAAGACTTTTTCTTAGACTTCTCTTCCTTTTCGTCCGAGTCGTCCTTTTCCTGACGCGTCTTTTTGCCGCTCGTATCCGACTGTCCGCAGGCCGCCGTCGACGCAAGCATCATCGCACACAGGAGCATGGCCAGTATCCGCTTCAGTTGCCCTTTCATCTTCACCCCTCCTTGATATCATCTGTCATCGGTCCGAATATCCTCCGGCCCAGACCTTATCCGTGAGTTTCCTGCTGTTCTCCAGCGAAAACGTGGAATCCTGCAGTCTGATCCTGTTATTCTCCGCCAGTTCCTGCGTGTAATCCGCGAGGAAATAGGTTGTTACCTCTCCTTCACCCAGATGCGTGACGAGCGGGATCACCTCCGCTTTTCTGACAACAGCGCTGCCGTCCGCCGCCCTGCCGATATTGACCCGGGCCATGCCGCCTACCATCCGGTTCATGACACCCGCGCCCCTGCCTGCGGTGGAATTCACAAAATTCCCGAGGGAATAGTAGACGGGAATCTGTCTGTCTCCCTCTGTCAGGTACTCCAGCGGCTCGATCACATGCGGATGCGTTCCGATGATCAGATCCGCTCCCTCCTGCGCAAAAAAAGCGGCCCACTGCCTCTGATCGCCGGAGGGTGTCAGGCTGTACTCGATTCCCCAATGGGGGCACACGATCGTAAAGTCTGCCTCCCGCTCGGCTCTTTCCAGATCCGCGCGCACACGGTCCATGGAGAGGTAATCCACAAGATATCCTTTGCCCCTGGGCATCTGGATCCCGTTGGTTCCGTAGGTATAGTTGAGCACCGCGATCCGGATCCCGCCGCTCGTAAGGATCGTCATCTCCGCCTGATCTTCGGCGCTCTCGTGGATGCCCGTCACAGCGATCTGCGGATAGACCGTCTCCCAAAACGACAGACAGTTTTCAATCCCTTTGGCGCTTCGATCCAGCGCATGGTTCGTCGCCTGCAGAACTACATCAAATCCAGCGTTTGCCTCGGCATCCCCCACGGCATACGGCGAATTAAAGGTCGGATACCCGGTATAGCCTCCGAGTTCCTCCCCGCCCATGATCGTCTCCTGGTTGACGATCGCGATATCCGCGGAACGGATCTGCGGCTGCACATGCGCAAAAAGGCCGTCAAAGCAGTAGGAGCCGTCGGCTTCCTGCCCCGCTCTGAGGACAGGCATATGCATGAGCATGTCTCCCACCATCACGATCGTGACGCCGTCCGCCGGACTGCTGCTTCCGGCTTCCGCGACCTGTGTCACGGGAATCGCATTTCCGGCGCTTCCCAGCAGGGTTACAGCCAGAAGCGCTGCTGTACAAAGCGCACCGGGCAGGTTCATCAGAATCTCTTTCTCTGGAAAAAGGCGTCCAGCTTCTCGTTGAGTCCGTCGCGGTCGATCGTCTTGAGCAGATAATCCGCGGGCTTTAAGGAAAGAACCTTGACAATGCTCTCCTTGTCCCCTTTACCGGTCAGGAACATAACGGGGATCGTACTGGTGGACAGCTCGCTCTTGAGCATCTCCAGCACCTGCGGTCCGGGTGTGACCGGCATCTCATAATCCAACAGGATCAGATCCGCGGTGTTCTTTGCAAGCCACTGGATCGCCTGCAGCCCGCTCGTGACCATGGCCACACGGTACTTGGGCAGGAGCCAGTCACGGATCGTAAGCATATAGGTCGAATCATCATCGACGATCAGGATGCTCTTTTTTCTTGCCTCGACCTGCTCGTCGGCGATATAGCGCCTGACTGCCTCCAGGATATCGGGCAGGACCATCGGACGGTCAAACCAGTTGACCAGATATTTCTCCGGAAAATACTGCATTACATAGTCGAGCTCCCGCTTGGTTCCCACCAGCATCAGCCTCTTTTCCGTATCAATGCAGGTATCCTTGAGAAAGACGATCGTGCGCCTGAAATCCTCCACCGGCTCGTCAGTCAGCAGAATGAACAGTTCCGTCTCATCCGCGAGAAACTCCAGCATCTCGAGCTCGGGTGTCGAAAAGCCCGCCGGAACACCGTATTCCTTGAGTTTTTTGATCATTCCCATGACGGTAAACGTTTCCGCACGGCTGATCACTGTTACGTTCTTCGTTCCCGCGATCCCGAAAATCTCATCTCCGTAGTTCATTTTGACCTCGTTTCATAAACAATCGCGAGTGAATCCGGCCCCCAGGTGAGTGTCGTCGACGGACCGGCCTGCAGGAACCGGATCTCCCGGAACGGTATATGCTTTTTGATGATCCCCTCCATGTACTGTGCCTCTTCAGGCAGCATACTCGGCGAGATCACAAGGAGACGTCCATGATCCGCCTCGGGCCTGGAGATCATCTTCCTGAAAAAGCGCTCCGTGTACTGTTTTCTCGGTCCGCCGGCGAATCCGCGTATCCTGACCCCTTTCCGCGTCGGCACGAAGATCGGACGGAGCAGAAAATTCTGGAATATCGTGTTCTGTCTCGTCGTGATCCTGCCGGATCTAAGGAGCATCGCCGTGTTATCGACTATGAGCGCACTGCGGATACTGCCGCGCATACCGGACAGGATCCCGAAGAGCGCCTGCGGCGGCACATTGGAAGTCTCAATGATCGAAGCGGCACGCAGGACATACGCACCGACACCCGCCGAGATCTGCCCGCTGTCAAAGATCGTCACATTGCCAAAGGACCTTGCCGCCTCGATAGCGTTCTGATAGGTTTTCTCGCCCCATGCGGATGTCGTGATATGGAATACATGATCCGCTCTGAGCAGACATCCGGCAAAAAAGGCCTCATATTCGCTCACCGACGGAGGCTCGGCGACAATACGCCTGTCCGAAAACTTCTGCATGTAGCGGAGCGTCTCGCCCGTGGTGACCTCGGTCCTGTCAGCGAACCTGCCCTCGTCGGTGATGATCCGCAGCGGGATCATCTCGATCCGGTTCTGCATGAGCAGCGGGATCGGCAGATCGCAGAGCGAATCCGTCGTGATGATCATGTTCGCTTTACGATGGAAGGCGTCCATCACCTGTGCTTCACCGGCATCCATCCGCACGATCTGACTGCTCTTGACGAGAGATCGCGGAAGCCTCGCCATGACCGCATTCTCCAGTTCACTGCCCGTGATCGGTTTCAGCAGGTACCCGTCGAAACCGTTTCTGCGGTACATCGCCTCATTATCGGAACCTGCGTTGGCCGTAAGCGCGATCACAGGTGTCTCTCGGCACATACCGCCGCGCTGTGCACGGATCGCATGCAGCGTTTCGATACCGTCCATGTCCGGCATCAGATGGTCCATCAGGATGACATCGTAATGCTTTTCCTGCGTATGGGCGAGTGCCTCCCGGCCGCTGCCCGCGGTGTCGATCTGGATGTCCGTCGCGGACAGGAGCTTGGCCGCGACAGAGATGTTAAGCTCATTGTCGTCGACGATCAGTGCGGCGGCCCCCGGCGCCTTGAAGGCCGGTTCATACTCCTGCTGTTCGCCGGCGGTGGTCTCCGCCCGGAGCTGTACCTTGCCGATCGGATCCTCCTGCGCGATCATCTGCGGAATGGAGACACGGAAGGTCGAGCCCTTGGTATAGACACTGTCCACGGTGATCTCGCCGCCCATCAGCTCCACGAGCTGCTTGACGATGGAGAGCCCGAGTCCCGACCCTTCGATCAGCCGGTTCTGAGATTCATCCAGACGACGGAAAACATCAAACAGCATCGGCAGTGCTTCCTTGCGGATCCCGATACCGGTATCCTCGACCGAAAAGATCAGGAACGCCCGTCCCGGAGCCTGATCCCTGCGGCAGGTCACCGTCAGGGTCACCGTACCCTCCCTGGTGTATTTGACCGCGTTGTTGAGCAGATTGATCAGGATCTGTTTGATACGGACTTCGTCGCCGATAAAGCCCCTGGGGATCTTTTCATCAATATCCACATGGAAGGCCAGTCCCTTTTCATGCGCGGGCGACCAGATCATGTCCGTGACATCGGAAAGAAGCGATTCCACTTCATAGCTGTTCGAAACCAGCTCCATGTTGCCGGATTCGATCTTGGACATGTCCAGAATGTCGTTGATCAGCGCGAGCAGCATCTGCCCTGCGCCCTGGATGCTTCTCGCATCCTCAGCGACCTCGGCGGTCGTCGCCTCTCGGATGATCATCTCATTGAGACCGATGATCGTGTTGACGGGCGTCCGGATCTCATGGCTCATATTGGAGAAGAAGCGGTTCTGCGCCCGGTTGATCTCCTCGATCTGCCGCCGCTGCTCCTCTGTAAGCTTCTGCTCTGTCAGATAGATCTTTGTCACGAAGACGACCATCAGGCTCATCAGGAATCCGACGGTCATCGTGGAGACCAGGGAATCGGCGTAAGCCATTCTGGCCGTATGCGGGATGACCATCGTGGGATGATACCACTGGATATAATAGCAAACAAGCAGGACAAGGCCGTCACAGATCAGGAAAAAGATCCGTTTTCTCCCCCGCAGGACAAAGCTGATATAGATGGCAAAAAAGATGAACCACATCGGTGTTCCGCCGTACATACCGCCGGAGGACAGATAGATGATCGGCAGTCCGAAAAAGATGACCGCGAAAGCGATGAGGCTCGCCCCAAGATCGACCTTATGAAATCTGATCGACATGGCGGTGACCAGCATGATAAACAGGAGACAGCCAATGATCATCAGCGTATCCACGATACTTTCCTGAATGATCACTGCCACGATCGCCATCAGCGTCAGAGATATGATACCGATCGCAGCGATCAGGCGGAAGGTCCGTTCCTGCAGAGGAAGCCGGTGGTCAAACAGAGAAGACACCCATTTTTTCATACGAAGTATCCCTCCTTTTCCAGACGTTCCCTGATCGCCTGTACACACTCCTCGTAATAGGTGCACAGATCCGCGTGTCCCTTCTGGACACGGATCGTGTCGCTGTCCGCGATCGCCTGTTCCAGACGCCTTGCGCGGCGGACAAGCTCCTCTTCTCCGATGATCCTCGCTCCGTCGCGAAGTGACCGCAGACGCACGGAATACGGTTCCATGGTCCCAGTCGCGTAGGCAGAGCGGAAAACACGCAGATTATGGGGCATCTCCTCAACAAAGATCCTCCGAAGCCGGTTAAAGAGATCCCGGTCACCGAAGCAGCGCTCCACACCCAGTTCGTCTCCGTAATATCCGCGGCTGTCATGAGAGGAGCCTTCCCGCGATTCTCCCTGCGTGATCCGCACCTTGCTGACGGGGAGGATGCGGCAGAGCACGCGCTCAAGCTCCACCGTCTCGATCGGCTTGGGAATGAATCCGTCAAAGCCCTCTGCGTGGAACATCTCCCTGGCTCCGCTGACGGCATTGGCGGTCAGCGCGACAAACCTCGTCTCACGGTTCTTGGCACGCGCCGCCTGTTTCAGAAGCTTCATGGCTTCCACACCGTCCATTTCCGGCATCATATGATCCATAAAGATCACATCAAAATCCTCTTTTTCATAGCATTCGAGGGCTGCCTTGCCGGAGATCGCCGTCGTCACCTTCATTCCGTAACCGGAGAAGATCCCGTTCGCAACCACCAGGTTCATCTCCTCGTCATCTACGACCAGGACGGACAGACCCGGGAAATCCACACGTTCATCCGCGCGGGCAGGATCGACATAGGCGCCGCCGATGTTAAGTTCATTGAGGATACCGGCGATCGGGAATCCGTAGAACGGCTTTCTGAGAACAATAATCCCGCTGGTCCGGGGCACAGTGAACTCCTGATCCGCAACAACGATCACTTCCGCCGATTTGGCAAGCTTGATGAAGTATGCCGGATCCTCTTCATACTCCTGGGTGCCGAGGAACACATGCGTCGGCGTGATATCCTCCACGATCTGCTTCAGATCATGCAGGCTGCCGCTCCGCTTGACAGGCACATGAAGCCCCCTGACCAGATGGATCAGCATGGACTCGTAGAATTCGCGCACCATCGGGATCCTGTATTTTTCTGTCTTGAGATATCCGGCGACGGAGTACCTGTCGGGATCCGCAACGCTCATGCAGGGCTCCGGATCGACGACCTCCTGCGGGATACTGATCCGCACGGTCGTCCCCTGTCCGACTGTGCTGGTGATCGAAACAAAGCCGCCCATGATCCTCACAAAGCCGTAGACGATCGCGAGCCCCAGTCCCATGCCGCCCGCGCTCCTTGTACGGCTGGAATCGGCCTGATAGAATCCCCGCTGGATCACGATCAGCTCTTCCATCGGGATACCGATCCCGGTGTCGCTGACTTCTATGCACAGATTGATGCCGTATTCTCTCGGCTCCGCGTAGATATGTACATAGACCCCGCCTTCCCTGGTGAATTTGACCGCGTTGTCCAGGAGATGCAGGATGATCTTCTTCAGACGTCTTGGATCTCCCTTAAGTTTTGCCGGAACCCCGCTCTCCACGTCAACGACGATATCGGGAAGCCCGGCCGCGTTCTCCTGTTCGCCCCGGGATATGCGATTGATATTGATGACATCATTGACGATCGAATAGATCCCATAGGTCTCCTGTGCCAGAATGACCCGCTCCCTGTCGATCTCTGTGTAATCCAGGATATCACCGACCTGGTCGGAAAGCCGGCAGCCCGCCTGATAGATGGCCTTCATCTCCGGCCCTTCCGACCGATCCCGTTCCATCATGATCGAAGAAAAACCGGTCACGGCATTGATCGGCGTCCTCAGCTCATGAGAGACATTGGCCATGAAATCCTCGGTACGGTGATTGAGCTCAGCGAGGCGTCTGATGATCATCCCCTGCGTCTCCGTCCCGCGCTGGCGTCCGTTGATCATGGATTTTGCGAATCTGGAGGACAGGAAGACGATCAGCACATGCAGGATCACTCTGGAAAAAGTAAGCGGATCCGAAAAGATCCCCCATCCGTAATGGATCAGGATCTGGTAGAGCATCGTCGCGAAATAGACGACGAGCCCGACATTGTACACCGCCGGCGCATCGGCGAGAGAAAACATGAAAAAGACAAAGCAGATGATCAGGGAAACATCAAACAGGCTGGATTCATGCACGCCCTGATAAAAGGTGACGGCGTAAAAGACCGTGGCGAGCGCATAGACTCTCCCTGTCTCGGTAAACGGATGGAGCAGGTGGATCCACCATGCGAAACCGATGCTGACCGCAAGGAACGGGATCGCCCAGGGCTCCCATCCCACCACGAGGTTTTCTATGATCAGTCCCAGCGCGCAGGCAGAATAAGAGAGCGTCAGGACCATGATCACATAGCGGTTTCGATCTTCCCGCCCCCGTTCGATTTTTTCCTGATCCGGATTCATTCCTGCACCTCCCGCAAGATGCCTTCCCAGTCAAGGGCCAGCAGCTCCCGGCGGATCCGGTCGAACTTTTCCCGGTCACCGCTCTCGAGATGAAACTCATTCATGGCCGTCAGGACCATCTCTACCAGATCATAATCCATCTGCCCGGCGAAATCGGCGATGGAGCGATAGGCGTCACGGATCCTTTCCTCGCCGGCAGCAGGACGGCCGTCCTCTTCCTCGTCCGTTTTGGAAAGTCCGAGTTTTTCCGCGGCCAGGTCCCTGATCCGGCGATAGTCGTCGAGAAGAGCTCTGGTATCGCGGCGTATTTTGGCGATATCCTCCCTGTTTCCGGCATCCTCAAGCTCCGCGGCTTTCGCGGAAAGTGCCTCCGCGCCGATGATCCTGGCGCTCGATTTCAGGGCATGCACCTTGATCGTGTAGTCATTCCAGTCCTCCCGGCCATAGAAGTCCCAAATCTCCTGCGACTTGGACTCCGCGGAATCCATGAAGATCTTGAGCGCCTGGTGGTAGTTCTCTTTCGTCCCGCAGTTGGCGATCCCTCTTTTCTCGTCAAGCGTGCTCTCCTCAGCTGCCCCCCTGGCATCCCACACCGAGCTTTCCTCCGAGTCCCCCTCCTCCGGCGAAACCGCCGGGAACAGGCGGGCAACATCCACCGGCTTTTCCAGAAAAGCGGTAAATCCGTCTTTTTTGTAATTCCGCGCGCTCTCATCCTGCGCATCGCCCATCAAATAGGTCTGCACATCAGCATCGTCGGGGAGCGCGTTCTTGATCTCCGAAAGCGCCATGGCTCCGGTCATGCTCGGCATCCTGTCGTCGATGAAGATCGCGTCAAAGCGCATCGTACGGATCAGTGCGGCCGCGTTCGGAACGGAAGGCGCGGAGCGTACAACATAATCATTCCGGAGAAGAAGCTCCGTCAGGTATTCTCTCTCCAGATGATCATCATCAACAATGAGCGCGGTCTTGAGCATTTACACTTCCTTTCATATCTGTGATGCCATCGGATTGCTTCGCTGCATATGTTTGGTCTCCTGGCATCACACGTCCAGCATCGCATCCGTCGCGTGCGCGTGGATATAGTCGCGGCGGGGCGACACATCGACTCCCATGAGGAGCTCGGTCATCTCTGACGCCATTCTGGCATCCTCGATCTGCACGGATTTCATCAGTCTGCGCGCGGGATCCAGCGTCGTCTCCCACAGCTGCTCCGGATCCATCTCTCCCAGTCCCTTGTAGCGCTGCAGCGTAAAGGAGCCCTTGTGCTTTTTTCGATAGCGCATCAGCGCCTCGTCATCGTAGAGGTACTCGCCCTCTCCTCTGGCCGGGATCGCCTTGTACAGCGGAGGCATGGCGATGTAGACATGCCCCTCATAGATGAGATCCGGCATAAACCGGTAAAACAGCGTCAGCAGCAGCGTCGCGATATGCGCGCCGTCCACATCGGCATCCGCCATGATGATGATCTTGTCGTAGCGGAGCTTCCTGATATCGAAATCATTGCCGTAGCCCTCTGAAAAGCCGCAGCCGAACGCGTTGATCATGGTCTTGATCTCCGCGTTCGCGAGCACCTTGTCGATCGACGCTTTTTCTACATTGAGGATCTTGCCGCGGATCGGCAGGATCGCCTGATATTCCCTGTCTCTGGCCATCTTGGCACTGCCGCCGGCGGAATCACCCTCGACGATAAAGATCTCGCACTTTTTCGCGTCACGGCTGATGCAGTTCGCGAGCTTGCCGTTGGAATCAAACGAATACTTCTGCTTGGTGAGCATATTCGTTTTGGCCTTTTCCTCGGTTCTGCGGATCTTTGCCGCTTTTTCCGCGCATGCGATGACGGATTTGAGCGTCTCGAGATTGCGGTCAAAGAACCTTACGATCTCGTCTCCCACAACCCTGGAGACCACCTTGGAGGCATCCTGGTTGTCGAGCTTGGTCTTGGTCTGTCCTTCAAACCGCGGGTCGGGATGCTTGATCGAAATGACCGCTGTCAGTCCGTTGCGGACATCCGCACCCGTGAAGTTGGCGTCCTTTTCCTTGAGGGAACCCAGTCCCTTGGCGTAATTATTTATGACCGAGGTGAGTACTGTCTTGAAGCCGGTCAGATGGGTACCGCCTTCGGCGTTGTAGATGTTGTTGCAGAAGCCCAGCACCTCTTCGCGGAATTCACCGATGTACTGGAAGGCACAGGCAACCTCGATCCCCTCGCTCGCCCCCTGCACGGAGATCACATCCGTCACTGCCTCGTGTCCCTTGTTGAGCTCCTTCACAAAGCCGACGATCCCTTCCTCCTCATGGAAGGTGATGGTCTCTTCGGTTCCCGGGCGCTTATCCTCATAAATGATCGTGAGCGTCGGGTTGAGATACGCTGTCTCATGAAGGCGGGATTTGATGTCGTCCTCCTTGAAGCGTGTCTTTTCGAAGATCGTATCATCCGGCAGGAAATTGACCTTGGTCCCGGTCTTCCTGGTATCTCCGATCGGTGTGAGCAGCCCCATCACCAGAGGTGTGGTCGGTTCCCCCCGTTCATAGGTATCCTGATAGATATGGCCGCCGGTCTTGATGAGGACGGTCATACGGGAAGACAGCGCATTGACAACGGAGCTGCCCACACCGTGTAGTCCGCCGCTCGTCTTGTAGGAGCTGTTGTCAAACTTTCCGCCCGCATGGAGTGTCGTGTAGACAATACGCTCCGCGGAGATTCCTTTGGCGTGCCGGTCAACCGGAACACCGCGGCCGTTGTCCTCGACTGTCGCGGATCCGTCAGCCTCCAGCGTCACGCGGATCTCACTGCAGAATCCCGCCAGATGCTCATCCACGGCATTGTCCACGATCTCGTAGACCAGGTGGTTCAGGCCTCTGGTCGTCGTCGACCCGATGTACATGCCGGGTCGCATGCGGACAGCCTCCAGGCCCTCCAGTACCGTGATGCTTGATGCGTTATAATCGTTATTTACCAGACTTCCCATATTGATGTGATTTTCTCCTCATGCCTGACCTTCAGGCCCCCGGCCGCCCGGGCCGCGTCTTTCGGGGCCTCCCATTCCCGGACCCCCTGCAGGGATCCCTTTCATCAAAAGCTTCATATACAGCGGCTGTACGATAAAGATGATGACCCAGCCCACAAGGAAACAGATCCACAGGGACGACAGGAACATCATGATAAACGGCGGAGCCGCCTGTCCGTGTGCCTCAGCCTGCGATGCCGCATTGCCGTAGTTCAGAGCGACCATCACCACCGTGATGATCGGCGTGTAGATCAGATTGGAAACAAAGCTGTCAAGGATCCTCGCCTTGAGTGTCCCGTGTCCGGCCTTTTCACCGATCGCCCGGCTGATCCGGCCCATCGGGACGATAAAGCCGATCACCAGGCTGATGATGAGGCTCACAGCAAAGCCTTTGAGATAGCTCATCACATATCCCATAAAAGGAACCTCGGCCGGAGAACTGCTCAGGCCGTGCACCGTACCCACCAGGGACAGGAACAGGCTCATCGTCAGCCCCATCAGAAGGCTCATTTTGATCCCGATGCTTCTCATCTTTTTATCCATGATCTCCCCCCTTATGGATCAGCAGATCCCGCTCTATGAAAAGTGGTTCCGCTTTGTCACGGTGACAGCGATCGCACCGGGACCGATGTGGCATCCGACGGAAAGTGAAAGCGGATCATAATGGATCTCCCCCGCCCAGGGAAATGCCTCCGCCACTTCCTCCCGAAACTCCAGCAGCATATCCTCGTGCCGCGTATACGCCATATCGATATCGACGTCATGCACATCCAGTCCGCCGAATCTGCGCTCGATATCATTTCGGATCGCCTGGATCATCATTTTTTTGCCCTGCGCGCTGGTCCTTGCTTTGGCAAAGGCATCCAGCTTTTCGCCCTGGATCTGCAGGACGGGCTTGATCTTCAGGAGCGATCCGATCGCCGCCGCCGCGGGTGTGATCCGCCCGCCTCGCTTAAGGTAAGAAAGCGTATCCAGCATGATGTAGATCGAGGTATCCAGGCCGGTGCGCTCCAGCTCCGCCTTGATCTGCGCCGCGTTCATCCCGCCGGCGGCAAGTTCAAGGGCGTCAATACAGGAACGGCGCAGGGTGACGGATATGCGCTGGTTGTCGACCACCTCAACTTTTCCGTCATAGGATTCCGCGAGCATTCCCGCACTCTGACAGCTCCCGGAGAGACCGCTGCTCATCGGGATATGCACGATCTGATCGTGATCCTCCAGGAGTCTGTCCCACAGCGCCTGCACCTCCGCGGGAGAAGGCTGCGAGGTGGTGACCTCACCGCCCGCTTCGATCAGAGTATAGAACTCTTCCTGCGTGATGTTGATATCCTCGTAATAGTCTTTATTATCGATACGAAAAGGCATCGGCAGGACAAAAACGCCCAGTTCCTCGGCTGCCCGCTGTGTGATACCGCTGTTCGAATCCGTTACGATCGCGACCCTGCCCATAAACACCTCTACTCCCAAAAGAAAAGCAAATTAACAATTTATTATACCGCAGATGCCCGTCTGCGTCCATACCTTATAGCGTTTTCACATCCATCTGAACCCTGTCCGAAACAGCTGTTCTGAGGATCGCATGTTCCGGTGCGGTCAGATGGGGATCCGCTGCGAGAAGCTCACCGACATCCTCCGACGCCTGCCGGAGCAGATCCGCATCCGCGTAAATATCCGCCAGACGGAATCCCATCTCTCCGCTCTGACGGACACCGGAGAGTTCTCCCGGGCCGCGGAGCTTTAAGTCCTGATCCGCAATGGCAAATCCGTCAACCGAATCCCTCAGTATCTGCAGTCGTTTTTCGGACTCTTCACTGTCCGATGTATTGACAAAGATGCAATAGGACTGGGCTTCCCCGCGTCCCACACGACCCCGCAGCTGATGGAGCGCGGCAAGGCCGAAGCGTTCGGCATTCTCGATCATCATGACGGTCGCGTTGGGAACATTGACCCCCACCTCAACGACCGTAGTCGATACGAGCACATCCGTCTCCCCCGCGGCGAAAGCGCTCATGACTCTGTCCTTTTCCTCGGCCTTCATCCTGCCGTGCAGGATCGCCACACGGACGCTTTCCGGAAGAGCGCTTTTCAGCTTATCCGCGTAATCTTTGACGTTTTCTTCGCCCTCCGTCTCCCCCTCCTCGATCATGGGGCAGATCACATAGGCCTGATGCCCTGCCGCCACCTGTTCCGTGATGAATTTATACGCTTTGGGGCGGTATTCCGGGCCCACGAGGGCGTTTTTGATCCTTTTCCGGGAAGCGGGCATCTCATCCAGCACAGACACCTCAAGGTCTCCGTAAAGGATCAGGGCAAGGGTTCTGGGGATCGGCGTGGCGCTCATGACAATGATGTGCGGTCTCTCCCCTTTCCCGGCGAGTTTTTCACGCTGCCGCACGCCGAACCGGTGCTGTTCATCCGTGATCACAAGTCCCAGTTTATGATAGCTCACCGCGTCCTGCATCAGAGCATTCGTGCCGATCACACAGTCCGCCTCGCCGTTTTCGATCGAAGCCAGAATGTTCCTGCGCTGCGCTGCCGTGCAGGTGCCCGAGAGCAGCACCGGATGCAGCGGAAGATGATATTTTTCCGTCATCGAGACAAAGGTCTCATAATGCTGCGCGGCCAGTACCTGTGTCGGTGCCATGAGAGCCGCCTGACAGCCGTTAGTCACCGCGGTAAGCATGAACAGGAGCGCAAGGATCGTCTTGCCCGAGCCCACATCTCCCTGGATCAGCCGGTGAACATGCTGCCCGCTCTCCATCTGCGCGAGGATCTCTTCCAGCACTCTTTGCTGAGCCCCCGTAAGGCTGTACGGCAGGTTTCGGACCAGATCGTCCGCCTCGGGACATCTCTGCATCCGGATCCCGCCGGTGGTGAGCTCATCCGCCCGTTTCATCAGTCCCAGTCCCGTGAGGAAAAGAAATAATTCGCCATACGCCAGCCGGCGTCTCGCCTGTTCCCGGCAGCCGTCATCGGGCGGAAAATGGATCATCCTGATCGCATCCTGATAGGAAAGAAAGCCCCTCTTATCCGATACAGCTTCAGGAACCGCGTCTGTTCCCGGATCGGCGCTTTCCAGCGCCTGTCTGACCGCACGTATGACCGCGGTATTCTTCAGTCCCCGGACGAGCGGGTATCTGGGAAGATATTTCCCGGCGATCTGCGCATATTCCTCAGGCGCATAGATCGACGGCTGCTCCAGAACAAATGAGGCTCCTTTGACGGCCAGGATACCGCGCAGTACATATTCCCTGCCGGCATACAGGCTTCTCTTCAGATAAGGCTGGTTGAACCAGGTGACATGAAACACGTCCGTCCCGCAGGCGGCATCCGCTGTCAGGATCGCGAACCGCCGGACATAACGAAGCGCCGGCTCGCGTACAAGGCGGCAGCGCACAGCCACCCGCTCCCCCGCCCGAAAGGTATCGGGCGTGACGGGTACTTCAAAATGATCATACGCACGGGGCCAGTATGTCAAAAGCTCCCCGACCGTGCGCACACCGCACGCGTCGAAGAGCTTTGCGTTTTTATCACCGATCCCCTTAAGTACCGTAAGGGGCGCCTTAAGATCCGTCATTCCACGGAAGCGATATAGGCATATACCGGCTGCCCGCCGTACTGCATTTCCACATCGACTCCCGGAAATCTCTCGCTCAGCACGGACTGGAGCTTCTCAGTCTCCTGTTCATCCACATCGGCGCCGTAATAGATACTGATCAGTTCCTGACCGTCGGTCATCATCCTGCCAATCATATCCGCCGCGACCTCGACTCTGTCTCTGCCGACATCGAGGATCCCCTTTTCGCCGATCCCCATGTAATCTCCCTGGTGGATCTGTGTACCGTCGATCACCGTATCCCGCACGGCATAGGTCACTTCACCCGACGAAACCTGCGTAATGGCATCTTTCATCATCGTTTCGTTTTCTTCGGGCGAATCGTCCGGGACAAAGCTCACAAGCGCCGCAATACCCTGCGGCATGGTCTTTGTGGGGATCACGATCAGATTCTCGCTGTCGCACATCTTTTTGGCCTGATCCGCCGCCAGGATGATGTTCTTGTTGTTCGGCAGGATGAACACGGTCTCCGCGTTCACCTGATGCGCCGCCTGGATGATGTCGTCCGTGCTGGGATTCATCGTCTGTCCGCCCTCGATCACAGCATCGCAGCCGAGGCTCCTGAAGATCTCCGCCATCCCGTCACCGGCGCATACGGCCACAAATCCGACCGGCTTCTTCTCCGCAGGAACTTGGGGTTCCTCGGCGATGATCGAACTGTCGAGCTCCAGAGCTTCCGCGGTGACAGGCTCTCCGGCCGGCCCCTCGATATGTCCCTCGGTCTTGATATCGTGCACGCTGACCTCGCGCAGATCACCGTACATCAGGGCACGCTGCAGCACCAGTCCCGGATCATCCGTATGAATGTGCAGGGAGATCCCGGCGTCTCCGCAGTCGCTCACACGCACACCGTCACCGACGGAAGCGAGAAAGCTGCGGATATCGCTCATCTGCTTTCGGTTGAGCGGCTGCTTGAGCACGGCTCTGAGAACCACGCAATAGGCATATTTCAGTCGCTCTTCTTCCTCCTGCGCCTCCTCTTCGGCAGAAGCGGAGAACGGAATCCCTTTGCCGAGATAACCGTCATACGCGCCCCTGAGCACTTCCACCAGGCCCTTGCCGCCGGAATCAACGACCCCCGCCTCCTTGAGGACGGGCAGCATATCCGGTGTCTTTTCCAAGACCTCGTCCGCATAATCGATCACGCCCCGGAAAAAGGTATCCAGATCCTCTACACCGTTGTCTGCCAGAGCTCTGGCCTGCTCGGCCGCGCCCTTGGCGACTGTCAGGATCGTGCCCTCCTTGGGTTTCATGACCGCCTTATAGGCCGTTTCAACCGCTTTTTCAAAGGCATCCGCGATAACAGGGACATCAACCGTCTCCTGCTTTTTGATGACCTTGGTAAAGCCGCGCAGGAGCTGGGAAAGGATCACGCCCGAATTTCCTCTGGCCCCTCTGAGGGATCCGGAGGAAATGGATTTGCAGATCACTTCCATCGAAGCGTCCTGTTCGCCGGCGACTTCCTCAGCCGCCTGCATGATGGTCGCCGTCATGTTGGTTCCCGTATCACCGTCCGGCACGGGGAAAACATTCAGCTCGTTGATGATCGCCTGCTGCGATTCCAGTCTCTTTGCGCCCGCGAGAAACATCCTCGCGAGCATCGCAGCATCAATGGTCATTTCGTTCAACTCTCTTTCCTCCGTCCTGCTCAGTCGATGACCCGAACACCTTCAACATAGATGTTGATCTTCTCGATCTCCATCCCGGTGAACTCCTCGACCTTGTATTTTACATTATCGATCAGATTGTCAGCTACCGCCATGATGCTCACGCCGTAGGAAACGATCACATGAAAATCAAGACGCAGCTTATGCGCCGGTGTCGCATAAACATGGATCCCGCGGGTCATCCGGTCCTTTTTCAGAAGCTTTGCGAGCCCCTCCCGGACGCTGATACCGGCCATGCCGACGACGCCGAAGCATTCCATCGCGACGGCTCCCGCGTACTGAGCGATCACCTCATTGTCGATCGCGATATTCCCGATGTGCGTATTCATGGTAGAAGATCTCATAAATCCCTCCCGTATGGTGGCGGGTGCAAGCACCCATAAATTGCCCAAATCATTATAGTGTCTTTTTACAAAAAAAGAAAGTATGTTTTTACTTGCATTTGTCTTGAATTTCTGATATTATGTCTTCTGCGCGCGCATAGACGCGACGCGCAGTGGTTTTAAAGGGAGGTTATCATCATGGCTAAATGTGAAATCTGCGGCAAGGGCGTTCATTTCGGCAACAACGTCAGCCATTCGCACAGAAGATCCAATAAGATCTGGCACGCCAACATCCAGCGCGTGACGGTGCTTGTAAACGGCGCGAAAAAGAAGATGCCCGTTTGCAGCTCCTGCCTTCGCTCCGGCAAGGTGGAAAGAGGCTGAGACATAACAGATACGTTTCCGTCTCACATTTTCTTTAATGAAAGAAGCGGCCGCAGGGCCGCTTTTTCGTGTTCCTCTTATCCGTTCAGGCGCCGTACGCGTCTGCGAGTTCCTCGTATTCCTGATTGATCATCTGGATGATCTCATGGTCTCCGCCAGCATTGTCCGGATGGAAGATCTTGATCAGGTCCCTGTACCTTTTTCTCAGTGTCCAGGAATCGCTCACGCCGCGAAACAGGAATTCCCCGCTGCCCAGACGGGCCCTCTCCACCACCTCACGCTCCGCCTCGAGCATCATACGATCCTGCTCCAGACGCTTTTTATCGGCAGCAAGCTGATCAAAGCCGCTCTTTAAAACCTCAAGCCGCTTGTCAAACAGTTCCGTCTCCTGGCGGAGCTGCCAGCGGTCACGTTCCATCTGCCGGTTGAGGTCGCGCATCTCATCGCGGAACTGCCTGCGTTCCGTCTCAAAGCGCTCATATTTGTCGTCGATCGCCTGCTCCTTGGTCGTCAGGCGGACGCTCTCACGGAACAGGAAACACCTGAGATCATGCAGTTCATCCTCGGAACCTGAACCGATGATCTCCTCCTGGCGTATGCGAAGCTCCTCTTCCGTCATATCTTTATAGGCAGTCAGTGCCATCAGGAATCGTCCTCCGGAAATGCAATATCTAAAGCTTCTTTGTCATCGGGCATCTTCTTGTCTCTGCCCGCCATGATGCGGTTGATGACGTCGGGCACCAGATCGATCGCCTTGGTGACGGCATCCTGGTTCTTGATGTTCACGACCTTGGTAACACCGTCCTTGATGATCAGTACGGCCGACGGAGAAAGCTTGGCGGAAAATCCGCCTGCGCCGCCGCCCTTTTTGTCAGAAACAGAGGAACCGGCACCGGCGCCTACCGAAACATCCACAAGCGGCACGATCATGCAGTCACCCACGGACTGCGGCTGCCCTACCACTGTCTTGGAAGAAAGAAGCGTATCTACCCCGCCAAGCAGCGACTCCATTACTTCATGAAAATCATTTGTCTTCTTTTCTGCCACCGGTCCTGCCTCCTTCTTTGATTTTCTTAAACCTGCGTACCGTCTTTTTCACATCCTTACTGAAATACAGCCTTAAAAAGGAATAAAGCGGTACAACCAGCCGCACCCGTCCTTTGATCAGTGCCGTCCCGTACAGTGCCTCCCGTTCAAACGAAGGAGTCACGCTCACGCGATCCTCAAAGATCGGATACAGCATGGATACCTTGGCAATGACGTCCGCTGTTTTCGCGGGGTCGTCGGTACCGTATACCAGAGAGACGCGGCATTTCCGCGGCAGAAGATGTCTGACCACCCGCCGGGCCTCATTAAATAACAGTTGTTTTGCTCTTACAAAGATGTCGTTTTCCAGTGTTACGCGTACCATACTTATTTTATCATAAATCCCAGATGTTGTATAGTAGATTTTTTCAGCCGCTAACTGTGGTTTCTGCGCCAGGTCGCGGAGCTTGTCCCAAAACGCACTGATCCGCTCGGAAAGCGGGATCTTTTTCTTCGGTGCGTCCTCTGCTTCCGGTTCCGCGCTGTCTTCCTCCCTGTTCTCCTCCGATTCCTCGTCAGCATCAGCCGGCATCGGCATCTCGGGAGCGTCGGTGATCAGCTCCCATCCCTCAGGATCCCCGGTTGCCGGCTCCTCATAATCCGCAGGCAACGGTTCCCCGGTATCCGCCGGCTCTGTCACCTGCGTTTCTTCTTCAGCCTCCGTTTTCCAGACGTCATCAGATTCCGCAAAGTCCTCCGTTTCCGTATCAGTCTTCTTTTTCCGCGGAAAAAGCCTGAAAAACGCGATATGAACAGAGAACAGTCCGTCTTCCGGCGCCGGCCACTCTGCCCTGACACGCACCAGATGCAGCAGATACGTGGCTTTGCAAAACGCTTCCGTGCGGTCCGCCAGACTCGTATCCGCCCCTCCGTCCCGGACATTTGCCCGGATCTCGTAGCGGATCGGACAAAGCAGAACGATCAGGACCAGCAGGAGCGCGAGTCCCAGAACACACAGCAGTATGATCCCGATGATCTTAAGGATTGTCAGTATGACTGCGGCCATCCGCCCTCTTATCCCCGTGCTCCTTCATCAGCAGATAGGAGCGCGCGTCCCCCGGCATGCCTGCTGCCGCGGCATCATCCATCATCCGCTTCACGACCTCGATCGCGCCGAGCCTGGTCTTCGCAACCCCCCAGACCGTCGGCGGATGCTCACGGTATCTTTTGTCCCTGAGAAATGCGCTGTGCAGGATCTCCAGCTGCTCTCCGCTCTCGGAAATCAGGATGCAGTAGCTGAAGATGCCGCTCCTGCCGCGGAGGATACCGGCTTTTTCACGGCCCTTTTTCCGGATCTCGCTGCTGAAGTAACATTCTTTATGAAATTTGCAAAAAGCCCTTTTCAACATGTCTATTATTCTTTATACTTTATATTGGTGTTTTCGTCAATGACCGCCACAAGTTATTGGGAGAAAAAATGAAGACTATCGCAAGGATCGCATGCGTCCCGGGAATGACCGTTGCTGAGGATATCGTCGACAAGAACGGCAAGATGATCGTCAGTTCGGGATCGCAGCTCACGGAAGCGCACCTCGCCAAGATGGCCCGCCATGATATCATGGCTGTCACTGTCCACGAAAAGATCGACTACGCCACGACTCACTATGAAAAGATCCGCTTTTCCGAAAGCTTCGAAGCCTTCGAAAAGATCTACCAGAAAAACCTGGCCATCTATAAGACCCTTCTGCTCGACTTTGTCAACTACCACGCGACCTTTAATATCGATCATCTGATGGATGTCTTTGATGACATCTATAAAGCCGCTGAGACTCCGGAGCTCCTGCTGGACTATCTCTACAACATGATCCCGTCAGAAGATGACCTGACCCACTCACACTGCCTGAACTCCGCGCTGATCGCGGGTGTCTTCGGCGAATGGCTGGGGCTTTCGAATTCCGACCGGATCAATTATATCCAGACCGGCTTTGTCTATGATATCGGCAAGCTCCGTATCCCCGACAGCATCCTCTGGAAGCCCGGCAAGCTGGATGACAGCGAGATGGCTCTTCTGCGCAGGCACACGACCATGGGCTACGATCTGGTCAAGAACCTCGCGCTCAATGTCCATATCCCGCTCGCAACCCTGCAGCATCATGAGCGCAATGACGGTTCGGGCTATCCGGACGGTCTCATGGCTGACCGGATCGATCCCTATGCCAAGCTGATCGCGATCGTGGATACCTACGAAGCGATGACCAGCGCCCGGATCTACCGGCAGTCGCTCCATCCGTTCCAGGTGATCGCGCATTACGAGGAGACAAACGGCTTTGTAAGATATGACAGGGATGCGCTGACCACGGTCCTTTCACACATCGCTCACACACAGATCGGCAGAAACGTCCGTCTCTCCGACGGACGCAATGCGGAAGTGCTCTCCATCAACGAAAACGCCCTCTCCCACCCCAATGTCAGGCTCACGGACAACGGCGCGGAGATGGATCTGTCGAAATTCGGGCTGTCGATCGCGGCGATCTTCTGACGGATAAGTATTACGCTTCCCGCAGAGAGAAGCTTTAGTCCTCCGCCTCAAAATACGTGTCAAACACTCTCTTCGCCATCGGGACCGCGTACTCCCCGCCGGAGCCGGCCTGTTCAATGATGACCGTGACTGCGATCTGCGGATCGTCCGCCGGTGCGAATCCCGTGAACCACGCGTGGCTCTCCGTCTTTTCCACACTGTTGTATTCGGCGGATCCTGTCTTGCCGGCCGCCTGATAGGACAGTCCCTGCAGGCGTCTCGCCGTTCCTCCGTTGACGACAGTCGTCATCATCTCCGTCAGGATCTGCGCTTCCTCGGCACTCATGACACGACGGAGCTTCTCTTTTTCATTGCTGACCAGGACCTTGTCATCCGCGCTGACGATCCGGTCGATGATATACGGCTTGTACATCTCCCCGCCCGACGCGATCGACTGTGTGATCATGTTCAGATGAAGCGGTGAGATGCTCGTTGCCCCCTGACCGATCGAAAGCTGCATCACCTCGCTTGCGCCCGAGGAAGCCGACAGCGCTGTTCTGCTCGTGCCGCACGGGAAGTCCACAGGGAGCTCCTCGCCGAAATACAGGGTCTTCAGCGTCTTTGCGAAAGCCCCGCGGTCGAGCAACATACCGATATTGGCAAAGGAAGAGTTGCAGGACTTCTGGAGGGAGGTGTAAAAATCCACCCTGCCGTGGCTTTCTCCATGGAAGCAGTGGATCGTCAGACCTTCCGCCGTATAGCTTCCGCTGCAGTTAAACGAATATTTCCCGTAATCCGCCGGATTCTCACGGATATATTCCAGCGCGGTCACGATCTTAAAGGTGGAGCCCGGGGGATACAGACCCTGGGAAACGCGGTTCAGCAGACGTGAATCCTCCTTGTCGGCAGTCAGCTGCGGCCAGAGGGCATTGATCTCATTGGGATCAAAATCCGGCTTGGAGACCATTGCCAGGATAGCTCCGGTGCGCACATCGGTAACAACGATGGCGCCGCGATAGGCGGAAAGTGCCTGGTACGCAGTCTCCTGGAGGTTCCTGTCCAGGGTCGTGATGACGGTGTTGCCCGGATACTTTTCCCCTTTGTCCATCAGCTCCGCTTTTTTTGAGAGCGGGATATCGGAACGGATCAGATAGTAGTTTGCCGCGGCTTCTACGCCGCCCATTCCTTTGGCCGAATACCCGACGGCGTGTGAAAATAGATTTCCGTAAGGATAGACGCGCTCTTCGCTTCCGTCCTCCTTTTTTTCGGTCGTAGCGAGCACCTCGCCGGAGGCCGCCAGGATATCACCGCGCGTATTCTGCTCCAGCAGGATCTTCTGCCGGGAATTGTAGCTGTTGCTCATCATCACCTGCCGGTTGACATAGGCGTACCGACACAGATAGACGATCATGGCCGCGAACAGAACGCCAAAGGCTGCCGCGATCACCTGTGTGGGGGTCGGCGGTCTGAATCGTCCCACGCGTTTAATCTTCTCTTCGCTCTTCTCTTTCCTCATAGCTGTCCCTGTGATACGCGTCATCTCTGTACGCATCATCCTCCGGATAGTCTGCTTCCTCCGGATAGTCCTCTTCACGGCTTCTGTCCGGGTATCCGGGTTCCTCCCTGTGCGTGAGTCTCTCCACCGCCTCGCGGTGTTCCTGCGCCCGGATGAGCACACCGCCCTGCAGCACGCCGAACATCAGGATCGTCGAGAGCACCGAGGTTCCGCCGTAGCTCACCAGCGGAAGCGTCACACCGGTGAGCGGGATAAACTTCACACCTCCGCCGACCGTGAGAAACACCTGAAAGATATAGGTCACGCCGAAGCCGGCGCTCAGCAGCCGGTAAAAGCGGTTTCTCGTACGCTCCGCCACCCAGAGCATCATGAAAAAAGTAGAAAGGCAGATCAGCAGGACCGAGACCGCAAACACGATCCCGAGCTCTTCTGCGATCGCCGAAAAGATGAAATCCTGTTCCACAAAAGGGATCGCCTTGGGCTTTCCCCCGTACAGTCCCAGACCGAACGGGCCTCCGACACTGATCCCGAACAGAGACTGTGTCACCTGATAGCCTGCTCCGTCGATCGCGCTCCACGGATCGATAAACGCGGCGACACGTGCCCGTACATGCGAAAAGAGGCGGTACGCCACGATACCGGCTCCGCCGCCGGCCAGGATCCCCAGCACCAGGTACAGGATCCTCTCTCTGGCGACATAGAGCATCATCAGGAAGACCGTATAAAAGATCAGCGCCGTCCCCAGATCCTTGGAAAACACGAGGATCAGGATATGAAGCGCGGCGATCGCGGAAAAACCGGCGATCTGCGCAAAATTATCCGCTTTTGCGAGCGCCGACGCCGCGAAGAAAACAAAGATGATCTTGACGAACTCCGACGGCTGGAATGTTACCCCCATCACTTGGAAATTGAGGCTGGAGCCGTTCACGACACGGCCGAGGATCAGTACAAAGCCCAGTGCCAGGATACCGATCACTGCATAGATCCACCAGGGTTCCGACAGGATCCGCAGCCGGCGGACCGCCTCCGGCAGGATCAGTGCCACGATCATGGAGGCGATCACGATGATGAACTGCTTGATGGCTGACGTTCCCGAGAGACGTGTCAGGATCGCCATACTGATCATGATGAGCAGGCACATATTGTTGACGATCAGCAGGTTGGCGTCAGGATAGATCATGCGGTGCATGATGATCGCCGCGATCAGGACGATCGCCTGGAAGGAAAAGAAAAACAGATACCGCATGTCATCGGTCTTGAGCATCATCTGCATGAACAGCAGAAACTGGATCACGACCATCAGGATGATCTGCACAACATAGAACGGAAAGCGTTTCTTCTCTGTTCTGTACAGGAACACGCAAAAGGACAGGATCGCATAGACTGCCATCAGCAGCGCTTCTCCCATCTTAGCGAATTCCAGCAGATACAGCTTCATCTTTTCTACTCCACACCCTTTTTAAATCGGCCGGCCGTCGTCTCAGCGGCAGGGCCCTTCGTGTCCGCGTTTCCGGCAAACACCCTCAGGATCTCCGCGGTTTCCTCCGCTGTCTCCGTCGTCAGATCGATCCTCACACGGCCCAGGCCGAGGTCTCTGATCTCATCAGGATACCTGTGAAGCGATGTCGGCACGGCATTCAAAATTACATTATAGCAGACTCTGCAGTCACCTGTCACAGGAAGCATTCTGCCCTTGCGATCCCGAAGCGTATAGGAAAAACCCGCGAACTCCCCGCAGCGTCCCGTGCATCTGCCCGCCGTCTTTCGGACGCAGTTTGCGCTCACCATCATGGGGACACGGCCGTAGATCACGATCCCCGCGGCCGCCGGATCCGCCTTTTTCTTTTCCCGCAGCGCGCCGAGCAGCTCCCTGATCTCATAAAGGGAAAACTCCGACGACACTGTCCACTCCCAATGCGCCTCCTCGAAAAGTCCGGCGAACACACCGGCCGCTTCCGCGTTCCATACCGGGATCTGAAAGTCTGTTTCCAGGATCCCGCGATATCCCTTATCACGGATAAAGGAAGCCTCCTCCAGATTGTGAGCCAGAAGGCCGTCCATCGGTACAACCGTATCTCCAAGGAGATTTTCCATATCCTCTTCTGCCGGCATTCCCGGCTCCTGTCTGAACAGATAAGGCAGATTCGCAAAGATATGTGTCCTGCCGGCAAGTCCGGCGGCCGCCGCGAGTTCCCTGTCCTGCCCGAGGAATACCGGATACGGAAGGTAGATCCTTTCGGGGCAGTTTCCTGCCGCAAGGACAACCCTCAGCTGCTCAGCGTTCCTGACACTGACCGCGCGGATCATGATGCGCCCCCGTAGGCTTTAAGGAGCGCTTCCTCCTGTGCGCTGCAGGCCCGGCGCCTGCAGTCATTGATAGCGGAAACCGGGACGAACACACCATCCTCCAGATCTATCGAGATCTCAGAGGGGACAAACGAGCTTGTACCGAAACGATCCGTCTGCGCGCGGACCGTCTGTTCTGTGAGCGGCCGGTTCTGGGCTCTCTGCACAGGGACACCGGTGGTTTTTGTACTGACGGATACACGCCTCCCGCGCCGTCCGCCTTTCGCGGTGATCTCGATCATAAGCGGCTCGTCAGCCCGAATCCGGACATGTACCTCCGCTTCTATCCGGGAATCCGCCTCCAGATACCGCTCTCTGACCAGCTGCACTGCAGTGTCGTCACTCCCGATATAGCCCGGCGTCTGTCCGGTGATCATCTCCGCACCATTGTGTCTTTCGTAATACCCGCCCGAGAGATCCGACCGCAGATAAAGCCCCTTCAGCAGCGTAAGGTCATCTGCCGCCGGTGTCCACGGTCTTTCGGAATCTTCCAGGATCGCATCCACGGCCCGCCGGTAGACGGATGTGACGCCCGCCGTGTAAACAGGATCCTTCATCCTTCCCTCGATCTTCATGGAATCGATGACTGCGTCCCCGTCCTTCGTACCGGGAACCAGAAGACGGTGCAGATCCGGCAGCGTACACATATCCCTCAGGCTCAGCGGATAAGGAGTCCTGTGCGCCTCATCCCCCGGCAGCTCATACGGCAGCCTGCAGGGGCCGGCGCATCTCCCGCGGTTTCCGCTCCTGCCTCCCAGCATCGCGGAAAACAGGCACATCCCGGAAACCGAGTAGCACATGGCGCCATGAATGAAGGCCTCGATCTCAAGGCCGGTCGATCTGCGGATCGCTGAAAGTTCTTTGAGAGAAAGCTCTCTCGCGGGAACCACGCGGGATGCCCCGAGTTCCTTAAGGAGCCCGGCGCCGTAGATTCCGGTGACGGCCATCTGCGTGCTCGCGTGCAGGCGCAGCCGCGGATAGCGGCGCCGAAGGATAGAAAACACGCCGATATCCTGAACGATCGCGCCATCCAGTCCCTGTTCCACGAGCGGATCCATGACGGATGCGATGCCGTCCGTCTCCTTTTCCCTGCAGAGCGTATTGACTGTGAGATAAACGCCGCACCCGCGCAGATGCGCGAAACGGATCCCGCGGAGCAGTTCCTCCGCCGTGAAATTATGCGCATAGGCTCTGGCACCGTATCTTTCGGCGCCGAGATACACCGCATCAGCGCCGGCATTTACCGCGCCGACCAGACCTTCGTATTCTCCCGCCGGAGACAGAAGCTCCGGATACTTCATCTGAGGTTTCCTCTCAGCATAAGGAAAGGCCGCCCCTCGGCGGCCTCTTTCCGGTCAGATTTTTTTGTCGTGATTCTTATCATGGTTCTGATTCTTTTGCAGAGCCTCCATGAGCAGGAGCTTCTTTGAGGTCTCATCGAGCTCCTCTTTTAACGCCTGCGCTTTCTTTTCCGTGTTTTCCTGCTTGATCTGTGTGGCGATCAGCTCATGCTTGAGATCGTAAAGCTCCTTGTCTTTTTCGTCGAGCTGTGCCTGGATGTCCTCGATCTCCTTTTTGGCCTTGAAATAATCATCGGAGATATTGAGCTGTACCATGATCGACTGCATATCGATCGGCTGATGCTTGAAGCCCTCGATCTGACTGCATTCACTGAGTTTGCTGTTGAGATAGGACGCTACCTTCTGCAGGTACTCCTCGCTTTCAAAGCCACTGAGAGTGATCACTCTCCCGCCGATGATGACTTCGGTATCTGTCTTAGCCGCCATGGTCTTCTCCTTTTTATCTCCCTCCGGGATGCTGTCTTTGGGCCCCCGTATCTTTCTGTACTACTATACCTTATCCGCGAGGTTCAATGCAATACCCAGATGACGATATGCCTCATCGGTAACGACACGGCCGCGCGGTGTCCGGTTGATCAGTCCGTTCTTGATCAGATACGGCTCATAGACATCCTCGATCGTGCCGGCATCCTCCCCGATCGCCGCGGCGATGGTATCCAGCCCCACCGGACCGCCGGAAAACTTTTCGATCATCGTCACGAGCAGGTTCCTGTCCGTATGATCAAGGCCCAACCTGTCAACATCCATCAGATCCAGCGCAGTCACCGCGATCTCACGGTTGATCGAACCGTCATGCCGCACCTCCGCGTAATCACGTACGCGCTTCAGGATCCTGTTGGCGATCCTGGGGGTGCCGCGGCTTCGCCTGGCCATCTCTCTCGCGCCCTCACTGTCCACCTTGACTCCCAGGACGCCGGCGGACTGCAGGATGATCTTCTCCAGTTCATCCACATCATAAAATTCCATCCGATGCAGCATGCCGAAGCGGTCCCTGAGCGGTGCGGAAAGCATCCCCGCCCTCGTCGTCGCGCCGATCAGCGTGAACTTCGGGAGATCGAGACGGATGGATCTGGCCGTGGGACCCTTGCCGATCATGATGTCGATACAGTAATCCTCCATCGCCGGGTACAGAACCTCCTCAACCTGCCGATTCAGGCGATGGATCTCGTCGATAAAGAGGACATCGTTTTCCTTGAGGTTGTTGAGGATCGCAGCCATCTCACCCGGCTTTTCGATCGCGGGCCCGCTGGTGATCCGGATCCCCACGCCCATCTCGGCCGCGATGATCCCGGCCAGTGTTGTCTTGCCGAGACCGGGTGGTCCGTAGAACAGCAGATGATCCAGCGGCTCCCCGCGCCCCTTGGCAGCCTCAATGTAGATATCCAGGCTCTCTTTGATCTTTTTCTGTCCGATATAGTCCTTAAGGCGTTTGGGCCGCAGGGAGTTTTCTATCTTGTGATCCTCGGGGATCTGTGCCGCATTCAGCGTCGATCCGGTCTCAATTGTCCTTTTGATCGCCATAAAATGCTCCGTTTTTCTACATCAGTTCCTTGAGCGCCGCCTTCAGGATAGCTTCGGTATCCACGGCGCCGTCCGCCGCGAGCACCTTGCGCACCGCGCGCATGGCCTCCTGCGCGCCGTACCCCAGCGCTGTGAGTGCTTCGATGGCCTCCCGGCCCGGATCGTCGTCAGCAAGCGCTTCACGGACCGCATCGGTGCCTGCTCCGACACCGGAGGTGAGTTCTTCATCCGAAAAACGATCCTTTAACTCCAGGATGATGCGCTCAGCGATCTTTTTCCCGATGCCCGGCGCCGCCGTGATCGATTTCGTATCACCGGTGAGAATGGCAAATTTCAGTTCATCCGGCGAGAGCACAGACAGGATCGCCTGTCCGCCTTTGGGGCCCAGTCCGCTGACAGTGATCAGTTTTTTGAAGATCTCCAGATCCTCTCTGGAGAGAAAACCATACAGCCGAAAGACATCCTGTGATACGCTGAAATAGGTATAGAGTCTTACCTGCTGGCCCGCTGACGGCATCCGCGACGCCGTATCGCCGGAGATCGCCACATCAAACCCGATACCGCCGACATCAATGACCGCGTGATCCTCGGCTACTCTGTCTACGATCCCGGAAACAAAATCGATCATCTTTCCCCTTTCTGAAACCACTTTCCGCCGTAGGGCAGGACCGCGGCGGCCGTTATGCCGATGAGCGCCCCCGTTACGGCCCCGCTGACAAGCAGTGCCGGAAGATAATACCAGACCCCCGGTGTCCGCACGATAAAGACCGCGACGGCAAGCTGTGCGAGATTATGTGCCACACCCCCCGCGATACTCACTCCGGTCACGCCGAAGTGCCCGATGCATTTTAATGATACCATAATCACGAAACTGAAAAAAGCCCCGGCGAGACTGAAGAGGATCCCGAAGAGGGAGCCGAACAGAAGCCCTGAGAGCACGATCCGCAGGATATTGCAGACGGCTGCCGTCCGCCGGGTATCCAGATATAAAAGCAGCACGACCGCCAGATTGGGCAGTCCCAGCTTCATTCCCGGGATTCCCGCAAAAAACGGGAGCAGGGATTCCAGCCAGGAAAGGATCAGCGCGGTTCCCAGAAGCATGGCGCCGACAGCGACCCTTGTGCTGCTTTTTCCGTTATCTCGCAATCGTGTCCACCTCCTGCTCATCGCCGCCCGAAATCTCGATCACGAGACGATGCGGCAGGCAGATGATACTCTCTCCGCGCAGTGAGATCCTGCCCCGTCTGACGCAGATCCCGTCCGGGCAGTCCGCCTGTTCCATAAAGCATCCTCCGTCTTTGATGACGAGCACATTGACAGGGCCTTCGATATCCGTTCCCGGCTCCCCCTCCATGACCCGGTCCTGTGTGATCGTCAGGACCCGGTCCTGTGACAGGGGATACTGCCCGAGCAGCCTTCCGTTCGACAGGACTCGCACATCAACGCCCGCAGCGGCGGATGCCTTCATATACAGATACAGACCCGCGGCCGCCAAAAGCACTGATAACAGAAGGAGGATATCATTTTTTTTTATTGCAGTGTGTATCATGATTTGATATAATACCTATTTGATATGGAACAGCGAAGATACGAGCGTCATCAATACGAATGCACGGGCGTTGCCATACTTCCCGGCGAGATGCAGAAGATCATCGTCAAAGACATCTCGCTCAATGGCATCGCTTTTTCTTTCTGTCACCCTACCAAAACCTGCCGTGAAGGAGATGTCCTGAAACTCTTTTTCTATGACCACGGCTCCTCTCAGCTGTGCTCTTTGGACTGCAAGATCGCACGCACCTTTTCCGAAGGACAGTACCTCGCGATCGGCGGCACCTTCGAAGCGGAACAGAAGACCGTCAAAAAGGTCATTGATATTCTTGAGGAGCAGAAGTAAGCCTCTGCGTTTTCAGGTCAGCCTCTCAGCTTTCAATCCCCCGGTATACCAGTGCAAGCATCGTGACATCATCAAACTGTCCGGTCTTTTCTGTAAAGTCTTCCAGCACGCGCCGAACCTCTTCTATGGTCTCCCTGGCTGTCCTCTTTCCGGATCCGTCTACGGTCTTTAGCAGCCGTTCGTCGCCAAACCGTGTTCCGTCCGCTGCTTTTGCTTCCGGAACTCCGTCGGTATAAACATACAGAAGATCTCCGGGCTCCATTATCATCGTGTTTTCCTGATACTTCAGTCCGGCCATGACGGCAAGCGGCGGATCATTGTCCCGTTTGATCTCCGTACAGCCTCCTGCCAGTTTTTCCAGGATCGGGTATTCATGTCCGGCATTCACCGTGACCAGTTCCCCGGTAGAGATCGTCAGGATCCCCATCCAGGCGGTCACAAAGAGCTGCTCCCGGTTATTCTCACAGAGCTGATCGTTGACCCTTCCAAAGATCTCCGAAGGCGTTCCGCCCAGGATCGCCTGATTCTTGATCATCGTCTTGGCGTTGACCATGAACATCGCGGCAGGGATACCCTTCCCTGAGACATCCGCCATGACAACGCAGAGATGATCCTCATCGATCAGGAAAAAGTCATAGAAATCGCCGCCGACCTCCCTGGCCGGCTGCATGGATGCGTAAACATCAAACTCTCTGCGGTCGGGGAACGCCGGAAATACGGACGGGAGCATATCCGCCTGGATCTTTGTGGCGACGCCCAGTTCTGCTTCGATGCGCTCCCGCTCCGCTGTCATCGCCGTGAAATCTGTAATATACTTCTGAAGGGAAGACGCCATCTCGTTGAAATCCCTGGCAAGATCTCCGATCTCGTCATTCGTCAGGATCTTGACGCGATGTGAGAGATCGCCTCCGCTGATCTCACGCGCATCCTGGCCGAGCGCCACGAGCGGCATGGTGATGTCTCTGGCAAAGCGCCGCACACTCAGAAGAACAACGATCAAAACGACGAACAGGATTGAGCAGAATGCCACGATCGACAGCCAGATGCTTGTGTTCATGGTTTTGACCGTGGCGAGTACCTGCGACTGTGGAACATAGATCACCAGCTCCCAGCCGGCGGACGGGATCGGCGCAAACGCATGATACATGCCGTCCTCCGTCAGACGGATCCCCGTCTTTCCGGCGAGGATCTGCTTGCGGGTCATCTCATCGACCGCCTGCAGTTCTTCCAGAGCAATACTCTCCCCTTCCGGGGAGATGACATGTCCGGTGTGATCGACCAGAAACGCACCCGCCTGCTCCCCAAGATCGATGTCCAGCACGGCGTCATAGAGATTTGTGATCTGGATATCCGAGCAGACCACGCCGGCAAATTTTCCTGATGCGTCGTAGAACGGTGCCGCGCAGGTGATCATCAGGCCGCGGCCGTAAACATCCGCGTATAAGCCCGTGAAATAAGCTCTCTTTTCCGTCCGGCCGCGTGAAAACCACTCTGTATCGCGGTAGTCGTAGTAGAGTTCCCCGTTCTGCAGCTCCGGGATCACCTTGTAGGAATCGCCGTCGTAGCCGACCATGAATCCCTGCTCCGTCCCCACATAGAGAACAGACATGGCACCGGTATTCTCCTTGATCATCGGCTCGAAGACATGCTCCAGATTGCTGAGCAGGCGCATCTGATCACGGACATCGTCCACTTTGACCTGCGGTCCGATGAGCGCACGCTGCATGGCATAGGCGCCCTCCGGTGTTGTAGGAAGGGGCGGATCGATGTCGTGCCCCATTTTGACGAGGTCTTCCTCGTTTTTAAAAAGCCCTGTGATATAGGAGGACAGAACATTCATATGCCCCGCGTACCTGGCAAAGGACGCCTCGGCGAGGGCCGTTTTGTTTTCGGCGAAATCACTGAGGTTCTTCTGCGCCTGTTCAGTGAGCGCTTCCACACTCTGACGGCGGATCTCCAGCATGCTGAAGATTCCCACGATACTCGTCACGATCAGCGACACCAGCGTGATGACCAGAACGATCCTCTGGATCTCCCGCCGGATCGGACGCCTGCGTACAGCCCTGTCCTGTGTTTCCTCCATTACCGTTCTTCGTCCCCCTTATAAAGAACGCTCATCATCGTCACATCGTCAAAGGCATCGGCCTCTCCGACGAATTCCTGTACCGCCCTGCTCACAATATGCGTGACGCTTTCGGATGTCATTTCCCTGGTTCCGTTGAGCGCGTCCAGCATCCGCTTGATGCCGAATCTGGAGCCCTCGCGGTTCTTGGCTTCTGGAATACCGTCCGTGTAGATAAAAAGGGCATCTCCCGGTGTCAGTTCCACCGTGACGTCGTGGTAGACCATATGATCCATGGCCGCCAGCGGCGGATCATTCTCCGTCCGGTACAGTTCATAGGTGCCGTTTCCATGACGGATCGCCGGATAGTCATGACCGGCATTCGCCATGATCAGCCTTCCTGTAGAAAGCTTGAGCACACCGAGCCAGACCGTTACAAACATCTGCTCCCGGTTGCCCTTGCAGAGCAGGTGGTTCACCTGCTCAAGGACTTCTGCGGGCGAACCCCCGGCGAGCGTGCGGTCCCTTAAGATCGTCTTTGCGATGACCATGAAGGTTGCCGCGGAAATACCCTTGCCGGAAACATCCGCCATGACCATAGCCAGATGATCCCTGTCGATCAGGAAGAAATCGAAAAAGTCGCCGCCGACTTCCTTGGCCGGACTCATCGCCGCATTCAGGTCCACCGCCGTGATGCCGGTGAGTTCCTCGTCCGTTGTCGGCATGATATCCATCTGCAGCCTCATGGCAATATCCAGATCCTTGGAGATCCGTTTGTTCTCCTCCTGTGATTCGGTCAGACTGCGGATATACTCATTGACCTCCCGCTCCATGAGCTGCATGGCATCCGCCAGATTGCCGACCTCATCGCCGCGGTGGACAGGGAGACTGCCGAAGACATTTTCCTCGGTCCCCATCTTTTTATTCTGGGTATACTGCAGGGCTGCGGCCGAAAGCTTCCTGATCGGCGAGATGACCTGCCGGTGGAGAGAGATGAGAAAGACAACGATCAGCAGGATCATAAAGGCGACAAGGATGAGGATGATCCGCCGGTAATAACTGCGCACACCATCCCTGACCAGATTCATATCAATGTCCGTGACCGAATAGGCGATCACATTGCCGTCCTTATCCGTGATCGGGGCGCCGGCCGTAATCAGCCAGCCGTATTCCGGAGTCCTGGTCGTGTAAGGCGGGAATCCCAGCATAGGGGCATCCAGTACCCCGCGGTTTTCCTCATAGAGCGGATCGATGACACCGGGCGGGCAATACTTATAGCTGGAGGCATCCACGAGATAGACACATCTGGGATCTGCCCGGTCGACATAGACGATGTAGCAGCTCCTGAGATCATTGATCTCGCGGACAGAATGCAGAATGTCCCGGATCTTTTGATATTCCGTTGTCTCTTCTATCCAGGAAAAATGTGCCAGATAAGAGTTGAACGCGTCACTTCCCCATTCACTGCTCAGGATCTGCTCGTCCGAAGGGATCTGCTCAAGTGTTTTTACGACCATTTCCTTCACCGCCGCCACCTGCTCGGCGTCCAGCAGCACAGCATTGGTCGCGGCTACAGCCTTGGCCTTGCCTTCGTAAATATTATCATTGATCGCGGTGAAATTACTGTAGCCGACGGCGATCGAAACACTCGCCATCAGGATTCCCATCAGGATGACAATCATCGTCAGTTTGACCCAAATCGGTAATCGAATCCGATACTTATTGTCTTTATTATCCTTATTGTCCATATCTCCCCGTTTTCCCGAAAAAGCCGCCTTACCTGCCTGATCAGTCCCTTTCGATATGCAGAAGCTTCGAAAAGCCGGTCACGGTAAAGATCCCCATGACCTCCTCGCCCACGTGGCGGATCGTCATCTTTCCGACACCCGCCATCTGCTTCTGCGTAGTGAGAAAGACTCTGAGGCCGGCCGAGGACACATAGTCAAGACCGGAGAGATCGAAGCACAGCTCCTGCACGCCGTCCATCTCCTCAAGCAGCTTTCCCTCAAGTTCCGGCGTGTTGGTGGAATCGAGATCCCCCGTCAGGGCAACGGTGAGTTCCTTTCCGTCTGCGGATTTCTGAAAAGTCATCTTGCCACCTCCTGCAGATTCTTTTCGATCGTCAGGATATTCATTCCATCCTGATAATCATAGTGCACCCAGTCCATATGCGTCCGCACAAGAAAAACGCCCAGACCTCCCGCCTCCCTCTGTTCCAGGGGGAGTGAGGTATCCGGACGCTCTACGACAAGCGGATCGAACGGTTTTCCCGTATCAGCAAACGAGATGATCACCCGCACAGGATCAGGGTCCCGCACCACCTCCATCGAGATGATCGCAGGTCCTGTCTGCGGATCATACGCATACTGCGCGATGTTGACAAAAACCTCCTCCACGCTGAGCTTGATCGCCCGCATGGTCTTCTTTGAGCAACCGCAGTTCTCCAGTTCTTCGAGCACAAAGCGAAAGACAATGGGAAGTTTCTTAACGCTGGCCTCGACTCTGAGTTCCTTCATTTCTGCTGCGTGCGTGAAGTACTTACAGTGTGGAATATCCGAAGCCGTTGCAGATCGCGTCCACGGGAACACCATCGCGGCACATCGGGCAGTTTTCCGGCTTGTGGCTCACATAGTCCGGCAGATCGCGCAGGGAATAAAGGGCGCGGATCGGGATGTCATCGATCTGCGTCGCCAGGGTATAGATCGCGGAGATGCCGATGGTGATGCCTTTATAGTACCTGACGGTACGGGTGGCACTCTGAAGAGTGGCGCCGGTGGTCGCGGTGTCGATGAGGATCAGGACATGCTTGCCGCGGATCATGTGCTGATTGTTTTCGCGGAACATCATCTGGCCGCTGGAGTTGTATTCCGGACTCGTGATATACATGGTTTTATGGGCGTTTGCGGAAATGATCCCCGCCTTGGTCAGTTTATTGGCGAGATACGCGCCCACAACCTCCATGCCGTTGAGGCACAGGATCGTATCGATGACATCGGATGCAAGGTACATCTCTGCCAGTTCCTCGCCGGTCGCTCTCGCTTCACGCTGTCTGGACTTCATATCGGAAAGATCCATATAGTAATTGACGTGGGAATTGGGCGTGATGAAATGTCCCGGGATATATCTGAGTACGACGTCCTTGTTGCGCGAATGCTCGATCTTCTTGTAATCCTGCATACCTGCCCCCTTTCCGGGAAGAATCCGTTATAAAACAACAGATACAGTATAGCATATTTTCCACAGGAAGACCATATTGTTGGAGATTTCGGTATGAAACGAGTTCGATGACCAAAAGCGGGAGTCCTGTCGGACTCCCGCTTTGTTTCTGTGCTGAACGATTGTCAGTCTGCTTATACGATCCCCTGCGCCTTCATGGCTTCGGCGACCTTGAGGAAGCCGGCGATGTTGGCACCTGCGACGTAGTCGCCTTCCTTGCCGTACTTTTTGGCAGCCTCATCGATGTTCTTGAAGATGTTCTCCATGATGTCCTTAAGCTTGCCGTCGACCTCGTCGAAGGACCAGGAGAGACGCTCGGAGTTCTGGCTCATCTCCAGTGCGCTGGTCGCCACGCCGCCGGCATTGGAAGCCTTGCCGCAGACGAACAGGACCTTGTTCTGCTGGAAGTACTGGGTCGCTTCGATCGTGGTGGGCATGTTCGCACCTTCGCAGACAGCCTTGACGCCGTTCGCGACGAGGGTCTTGGCATCCTCGATGTCGAGCTCGTTCTGGGTCGCGCACGGAAGAGCGATGTCGCACTTGACGGTCCACACACCCTTGCCCTCTTTATACTGCGCGCTGGGACGCTTTGCCGCATACGCATCGAGGCGGGCACGCTTGACTTCCTTGACCTCGCGGAGAAGCTCAACGTCGATGCCCTCGGGATCATAGATCCAGCCGGTAGAATCGCAGCAGGTAACAACCTTTGCGCCGAGCTGCTGAGCCTTCTGGATCGCATAGATCGCGACGTTGCCGGCACCGGAGACAACGACCGTCTTGCCCTTGATGTCGATGCCGTTGGCCTTGAGCATTGCGTTGGTCAGATAAAGCAGACCGTAGCCGGTTGCCTCGGTACGTGCGAGAGAACCGCCATAGGTGAGACCCTTGCCGGTGAGCACGCCTTCATAGGTGTCGCGGATGCGCTTGTACTGGCCATAGAGATAGCCGATCTCACGGCCGCCGACACCGATATCACCGGCAGGTACGTCAGTGTCCGCACCGATGTGGCGATAGAGCTCCGTCATAAAGCTCTGGCAGAAGGCCATGACCTCACGGTCGGACTTGCCCTTGGGATCGAAATCGCTGCCGCCCTTGCCGCCGCCGATCGGAAGACCGGTCAGGGAATTCTTGAAGATCTGCTCAAAGCCCAGGAACTTGATGATGCCCAGATTGACAGAAGGATGGAAACGAAGACCTCCCTTGTACGGTCCGATCGCGGAATTGAACTGTATACGGAAACCGTTGTTGACCTGTACCTGGCCCTTGTCATCGACCCACGGCACACGGAACAGGATCTGACGCTCAGGGGTTACCAGGCGCTCCAGCAGAGCCTGCTTGCGGTACTCGTCCTCGTTCGCTTCAATCACGACACGAAGAGATTCGAGAACCTCCTTGACGGCCTGGTGGAATTCCGGCTGCGCGGGATTCTTTGCCACCACATAGTCATAGACTTCATCAACATACGACATTTTCTTTCCCTCCTTAATGCTTTTTTTGTACGCATAAAGGGCGCAAAAACCAGACGGTCTTTGCGCCCCATTGCGCTGACTTATCGCACGAAATGCATCCTATCACACAAACGCATGAAAATCAAGCACCTTTTACAGCAGATCATGGTAACCGGGCACATACAGATGGCGCGGGATGCCATCGACCGTGATCGGATCGATGTCGCCCATGATCAGCGGGCGCACATAGCGCAGGAAGTCCTCGGTCACATTATCCCCGGCTTCATTGACCCATTCACGGGGAACATACCTGACTTCATTGGCGATTTTATGGACATCCTTGATATCGGTCGTGATCTTGTACGGATCGTTGGAGGTCCGGACCATAACGACCATCTTTCCGGAATCACCCTCATCCGCTGCTTTGACGGAAGCCGCACCGCATTCATACGCTTCTTCGATATCCGTGCGGGACGCGCAGTGGGCGGCCGCTCTCTGCAGCGAAGAGAACTCGATCGCACGTGTTTTGCAGCCGCATTCTCTGGCAACGATCCCCGAAAGATAACGGGCAGTCCCGGTCAGCTGTCTGTGTCCGTATACATCGGTGAACGATTCCTTATTCTCCATTTCACTGATGTAGGTACCGTCCGCTGTACGGATGCCCTCGGATACACACATCACAACGCAGTTCTTTTTCTTGAGGAGATTTCTGCACCTGGTCGTGAATTCTTCCACATCAAACGGGATCTCCGGCAGATAGATGGCGTCGGGACCGTCGCAATCCTCTCCTCTGGAGAGTGCGGAAGCCCCCGTCAGCCAACCCGCGTCACGTCCCATGATCTCGATGACAAGCACCTGTCCCTTGGACAGTTCAAGACTCCATCCGTCGCGGATCGCCTCCTTGACAGAAGTGGCAATATACTTGGCCGCGGAACCGAATCCCGGCGTATGATCGGTCAGGATCATATCATTGTCGATCGTCTTGGGGCTGCCGACAAAACGGATCTGCGAGCCTGTGATGATCGCGTAATCCGAAAGTTTTCTGACCGTATCCATGGAATCGTTGCCGCCGATATAGATGAACAGATCCGTCTCAAGCTCATCGAGGATTGAAAAAAGCTTCTCATAGAGAGCACTGTCATCATTGATCTCCGGAAGCGTATAACGGCAGGAGCCGAGATAGGCAGAAGGCGTGCGCTTGAGGAGTTCGAGATCAAGACCGGTCTTTAAGTGATCCGCCAGATCGATATAGCGGTTTTCAAGCAGGCCCTGTACGCCATGCAGCATACCGTATACATGGCTGTATCCGAGATTCTTTGCCGCGTGATAAACACCCGCAAGGGAAGAATTGACCGCCGCGGTGGGTCCGCCCGCCTGCCCTACGATAACGTTGCGTTTCGTTTTACCGGTTACCATACGTCTGCTCCTCCTTTTCAGCTTATGCAAATCTATGCGTTACAACCTGAAGCATCTGATTCTGCAGGCATATATGAACTATGAAGATTACAGATCTACAAGAAACTCCGTTTTCACATAGGCGGTCTTGCCGTTATATTTGATCTCCGACCAGCCGTCCGTGCGGTTCTTGGTCACCTCGACCTGTGTGCCGAAGTAAAGGGTTGTTACGATCTCCGAATCCGTATCCGGTGAGGTACGGATGCGTACGCCGTTCGCGTTGATCATCTTCTTGCCGGTACCGGTCACCCCTGCGGCCTTTTGCGAGGATGCAGCGGCTGACGAAGCAGATGCTCCCGTTCCGGCTGACGAAGAAGCGCCCGTAGATGCGGATGTTCCGGCGGACGCACCCGTCGATGCCGCGGCGGAGGCTCCTGTGGAGGCAGCCTTGGAAGCCGCCGAAGATGCTGTAGACGCGGCAGATGCCGACGTGGATGCCGCAGACGAAGCGGTGGACGCCGCTGTAGATGCCGCAGACGCAGCTGTGGATGCCGCGTCAGATGCAGCCGTCGAAGCACCGGCAGCCGGCGATGTCGATCCGCCGGTGGCGGCCGCCAGTGTTTCGGCCTGTGCCGCTGTCTCGCCGGCAGGCTCCTGAGTGGAAGCGCCTGTACCGGCATCTGCCTGCCCTTCCTGCTGCTCGTCATCTGTTACGATCACAAAATACTCGGATTTTACATAGGCCGCGCTTCCCGCAAAGGAAATCTTGCTCCAGCCGTTCGGCTGCTCCAGTATGCGTACATATTCCTCACCCTCACGCGCCTTGCCGACCACCGCAGCTTCGGTGCTGTCGGATGCGCGAACATTGACGGTGGTCGTTGCCCGGATCTTGACCTCTTTGGGAAGTTCCTTTTCCGTGGACGCTGTGTTGGAAGCGTCACTGCCAGCAGTGCCCTGATTGGCGCTGTTATTCTCAGCCTGCGCCTGCGCGTCAGCGACAACCGCGTCCGCTCCGGCCAGCCGCTCTCCTACCGATTCGTCGATCTCCGCGTAGATCGCCGCGACAAGCTCGGAAAGCATCGGATCCGCGTCCAGCCGTTCCTTGTACTCGACATTTACCTTGTTGTACAGTTCAACAACATCATCCTGCAGGGAAATGGCGTTGACGTAATCCTTGACACTCTGCGCACTCTCGTCGGCATTGATATAATAGGTTCCGTCATCGTCGCAGCAGATGTAGAAAGATACCACACCGGGCAGAAAATCATCGCACCCGATATAGCGAACCTCTGTATAGACATAGGCGATCCAGCTGTTTTCGACCGGTCCGGGCTTGGTATAGACCGCAAGGTTCTGGATCTCCTCGATGTATCTGGCTCTCTCCTCAACGGTCACCGCCTCGATCTCATCGAGTGTCCGGTAGATCCCGCTGTTCAGGATCGTGACATCACCGGAGGTATAGGCCTCAAAGTATTTTGCGATCAGAGCGTTGATCTCGGGATAGGAATCCTTGGACAGAACGGCCTCGGAAGCATTGACGCCGGTGCTCGTTTCATCCTGTTTATCAGCATCGGCGATCGCCTTATCCGCCGCTGCCTTGTTGGCCTGGATAGCGATCAGGATCGTGGCCGCAACACAGATGAGCAGGATGATCGGCATCACCCGCTTCTTGTTGTCGACCAGAAACTCCCAGAGAGCTTTTGCGGAATTTCTGCCGTTTCCATATCCATTTGAGCGTCTTTTATATCCCATTCCCTATCCTTTTAAAAAAGGGAACGGTGTAAACACATTTTTGGTGTATTTACACGGTTCCCGATGCACCCGACTGGACTCGAACCAGCAACAATGGCGTCGGAGGCCACCGTTTTATCCATTAGACTACAGGTGCACAAGGGCTGATGTTATGCCCTCGACAGATACTCTCCGGTTCTGGTATCGATCTTGATCACATCGCCTTCGTTGACGAACAGCGGTACCGCAACCTGTGCACCGGTCTCAACCGTTGCGGGCTTCGTAGCGCCGGTTGCCGTGTCACCCTTGAAGCCGGGCTCGGTCTCTGTGATCGTAAGCTCGACAAACAGCGGCGGCTCAACAGAAAAGACGTTGCCGTTGTAGGAGCATACCTTGACCATCTCATTTTCCTTGACGAACTTGAGAGAATCGCCGATCACATCCTTGTTCAGGCCGATCTGCTCATAGCTCTCCGTGTCCATAAAGTTGAAGACATCCCCGTCGCTGTAAAGATACTGCATATCCTTGCGGTCGATACGTGCCGTAGGGAATTTTTCGGTCGGCCGGAATGTACGCTCCGTGACACCGCCGTTGATGATATCCTTGATCTTTGTCCGGACAAAAGCCGCACCCTTACCGGGCTTAACGTGCTGAAATTCCACGATCTGGCACACATTGCCGTCAATCTCAAGCGTCACACCGTTTCTGAAATCACCTGCAGAAATCATAAAAACCTCCTGTGTTACGGACAGGATCGTCCTGCCCTTTTCAAACTCATAATCTGTGAAATTATACTCTATTCTTTCTTACTTTTCAAGTCTTTCATCAAATCCATCGCCTCGGTGTATCCCGCCAGTCCGTGACCCGCGATCTGCGCATCGCAGGCGGGAGCCGTGACGGAAACATGCCGGAATTCCTCACGGGTATTGATATCGGAGATATGCACCTCCACCTTGATGATCCCGGAAACACTCTTTAAGGCATCATGGATCGCATAGCTGTAATGCGTATAAGCGCCCGGATTGATGACGATACCCTCGGTACCGTCGGAATACGCCTCCTGGATCCGGTCGATGATCGCACCCTCATGATTTGACTGAAAGCACTCCAGCGTATCGCCGTCCCGTTCCGCTTTTTCCTCAAGCATCCTGAGCAGGCTCTCATAGCTTTCTTCGCCGTAGATCTCTTTTTCCCGGATCCCGAGAAAATTAAGATTCGGCCCGTTGATCACCAGAATTTTCATCGCACTTCCCCCTGATCCCGTCAACCCCGGATCACAGTCCCTCGAGGATCCTCGCCGCGATCTCCTCCGGCGTCCCGTCATCCGCGTCGACGATCAGATCGGCACAGGAAACGTAGACCGGATCACGCTCCGCAAGGAGCGCTGCCACGCGCTGCGCCTTGTCAGGAACCTGAAGCAGCGGTCTTGTCGTATCATCCTTAAGGCGCTCATTTACTGTTTCGGGTCGGATCCGCAGATAGACAGTCTTCATATCCCAGGATCGCAGGAGCTCCCTGTTTTCCTCACGCATGGGAAGCCCTCCCCCGGTGGAAAGGATCAGGCCCTCCCCCGATCCGGCGTCCTGTACGGCAAGAACCTCGCCGATCCTTTTCAGGGTATCAGTCTCCAGTCTCCGGAAAACCTCCTCGCCCTCTTCGGCAAAGATCTGACTCACCGCCTTGCCGCATCCCTCCTCGATCATCGTATCCATGTCCCAGACATCCAGATGCAGCAATCCGGCCAGTGCCTGCGCCACGGTTGTTTTGCCGCTCCCCATGAAGCCGATCAGGCAGATCCCGGGCGTCCTGAGCAGTTCTCCCTTGAGGGCACGCATCACGTTCTGCAGATCCTCTTTCTTCAGTCCGCTGTCCGGAAACCACAGTGAAAAAGCGTCCGCCGCCTGGTACAGCAGCATCGGAAGGCCGTTTAATGTCCGGCATCCCGCTTTCGCGGCATCCCGCAGAAACTTCGTCTGATACGGCCGGTAGATGATATCGACAGCCAGAGAGATACAGGCATAAAAAGCAGGGTCAGCAACGGCGGATCTGTCAGTATCAGGAGAAAGACCAACGCTGGTGCACTGGATCGCAAGATAACGCATCCCTGTCTGCCCTGCGCCGGTGATGAAATCGTCTTCCCCCATGACACGCACACAGTCGCTGCCGGTCTTTTCATTTACCTCAGCGGCAAGCGCCTCTGCTTTTTCTCTGGTCCGATTGATCAGGATCACTTCGGCTGCCCCGCTGTCAGCCAGGAGAAAAGCGGCTGCCCGGGCAGCTCCGCCGGCGCCCAGGATCACGGCGTGCAGACCGGGCAGCTCCGCTCCCGCTTCGATGAGCGAGCGTTTCAGGCCGGTCACATCCGTATTGTATCCCTTATAGCCCCCCGCTTCATACACAAGGGTATTCACCGCGCCGATCTTTTCCGCCAGCGGGTCGATCGCTTTAAGAAAGGGGATCACCGCACTCTTGTGCGGCACCGTGACATTCATCCCCCGGATCCCCAGCGCATGCGCGCCCCGCACCGCATCGACAAGTTTCTCGCTCTTTACCTCAAAGGGCACGTAATCCTTAAGCGGGCAGTTTGCCGCCGCCGCGAACCATCGGTGGATCATGGGCGAAAGTGTATGTCCGATCGGATCACCGATGATCCCGTACAGATATGCCGTTTGCTGCTGTCTGACGCTCATCGCTCTATGCCCCCTGCTCTCCGCGGTGCGCTCTCTCAAACGCCCTCAGCACCGGCTTTTCCAGAATACGCTTGAGCCTGATCTGGATCTCCTCCCTGGACGGATCGATGGGATCGACCAGGATCGCGCGGATCCCGCTGCGTCTGGCGCCCCAGGTATCCGTGAAGATCTGATCACCCACGGAGATCGCCTGCGAAGGATCGATCCCCATTTTTCTACATCCCGACAGATAACCCTTCTTTTTCGGTTTTCCCGCTTTGTGCAGGTAATCCGCTCCCACCGCATCCGCAAAAGTCTGCACCCGATGGATCTCATTGTTGGAGAGGATGAACGGCGTCAGGCCGATCGACCTGAGCCTGTCGAAAAGCGCGATCGCACGGGTCACTGCCGGTTCTCCATGCCGTACGAGCGTATTGTCAATATCAAAGAAGACCCCCCGCACGCCCTTTGCATAATACTCCTCATAGGGCAGTGTGTAGGCCGAGGCCGCCCTTTCATCGGGCATCAGGTTTTTACAGTTCAAAAGACACATGGGAGTATTCTATCACATCCGGGATCCGTTTGTCATGTCCGGTTCACCATTCGTTCTGATCCCCGCGGCTCTCAGAAGTTCCTTTGTATACGGCTGCTGCGGATCGAAATAGATCTTTTCTACATTGCCCTGCTCCACGATCCGTCCCTTTTTCATGATGAGTACCCTGTCGCAGATGCGATACAGAACCCGCAGATCATGCGCAATGATGAGGATCGCGATGCCGGTCTCTTCACGGAGTTTTTCGAGGAGCGTGATGATCTGTGCCTGTACGGTCACATCGAGCGCTGAGACCGGCTCGTCGGCGATCAGGACATCCGGATTGCTGATCAGTGCCTCGGCGATCGCCACACGCTGGCGCTGGCCGCCGGAGAGTTCCGAGGGACGTCTTTCCAGAAAGGCCTCCGGCAGCTCCACCTGTTCCAGCGACTGGACCAGGCGGTCATGCAGTGCTTTCTCATCTTCGGGAAAGTTCCTTCTTTTCCCCTTCGTCAGTGCCTCCGTCAGGATCCAGCCGACAGTATGCGCCGGATTCAGGCTTCCGTAGGGATCCTGAAAGACCATGGCCGCTCCGCTCTTTTTCTCCCAGCGGATCTCACCGCGCAGCTTCGGGATCATCCCGAGGATCGTTTTCGCGAGCGTTGATTTGCCGCTGCCGCTCTCCCCCGCAAGACCCAGGATCTCACCGGCATGCAGGGAAAAACTCACGTCATACAGGATCTGCCTGCCGTCCGCCCGCAGAGAGAACAGCCGTTTTTTCCCCGCCTCGTTATCCGCCGGGATCCGCCCGTAGCCGGCATCCAGACCGGAAACCGCAAGAAGAAGATCCCTGTCCTGATCTTTTGCCTGTTTTTCTTTTTTCTCCACCCGCGGGATCGCTGAGATCAGTTCCCTGGTGTAGGCATGCTTCGGGTGCTCAAAGATCCTGAGCGTATCGCCTTCTTCCACAATGCGGCCGTCCTTCATGACGATCACACGCTCGCAGAGCTGCTTCACGAGGCTCAGGTCATGGGAGATAAAAAGGATCGCTGTCCTCTTTTCCCGGTTGATCCTTTTCAGGAGTTCGATGATCTGCGCCTGAACAGTCACATCGAGTGCTGTCGTCGGTTCATCGGCAATGAGGATCTTGGGCTCGGCGATCATCGCGGCTGCGATCATGCAGCGCTGGCGCATGCCGCCGGACAGTTCATGAGGATAGCTGGAATAGACGCGCTCCGCGTCCTCCATCCCGACACTGCGGATCGCCTCCAGCGCGCGGCGCTTCCGTTCTGCGGCATCGATCTCGGGATGATGCACGACAAGGCTCTCCTCCACCTGAAGTCCCACACGCATCAGCGGATCCAGGCTCGACATCGGCTCCTGAAAGATCACGGCGATCTCGTCGCCCTGATAGCTCCTCAGGATCTCACGGCCGCAGTGCAGGAGATCCTCATCTTCAAAGAGGATGTTCCCGGCTCTGATCTCGCTGTGGCGCTTTAAGAGTCCCGCAACAGCGAGTGCCGAGAGGCTCTTTCCGGCTCCGGATTCGCCCACGATACCCACGATCTCCCCGGGGAAAACAGTCAGATCAAAGTCATAGACCGCTGTCTCCGGCGTCTGATGATCGTGAAAATCGATCTGCAGGTCCTGTACGGTCAGAAGTGCATTATCGTTCACCGGCACGCACCCCCTCTCCCGCGAGTGAAAACCCGAGGATCATCCATACAAGCAAAAATCCGGGGAGCAGCGCGGACATCGGCGCCTTAAACAGATACTGCTGTGACTCGGAGAGCATCCTTCCGAGAGAAGCATCCGGAGGCTGTACGCCGATCCCCAGAAAGGAAAGTCCGGCTTCCGCGAGCACCGCGTTGTTAAAACCGATCAGCACCGACGAGAGAAGCACATCCCCGGCATTGGGCAGGATATGGAAAAAGATGATCCTGAGATGTGATACGCCGTGCAGTCTGGCGCTCGTCACATAATCTCTGCCGCGCTCCCTGAGAAACTCGCCGCGCACTGTGCGGGCAAAGCTCGGGATGAACGCGATCCCCAGCGCGATAATGACATGGTAGCGTCCGCTTCCGAAGAGAGAAACGAACAGCAGGGCAAGAAGAATGCTCGGAAACGCGAACAGAGCATCAACAATGCGCATCAGTGACTCATCAAGGAGTCCGCCGAAATATCCGCAGAGCGCTCCGATCACGGACCCGCAGAAGGCTCCGATCAGAACCGTTCCGAGCGCGATGAGGAGCGTGGTTCCCGCACCGGTCATCAGGCGCGAGAGCATATCCCTGCCCAGATGGTCGGTCCCCAGCGGATGAGCCGGCGTAAATCCCGAGAGCTTTGCCCCCTCGTTCATCGCCGTCGGCGGATACGGGGTATGAATGGCACCGATCAGGACAAAAAGCAGCATGACCGCAGTGAGGACAAAACCTACACGGAACATCACGTTGCCCCGCCAGTATTGAGAAAACTTCCGGCCCGCGCGCTTCATGACGCCTCCTCGATCCTGGGATCGATGGCACGGTACAGCAGATCCGTCACCAGGTTCACCAGGATGATAAACGCCGTCAGGCCCATGATGATCGCTTCAACGACCGGATAATCCCGTCCCAGGATCGACACCAGGAGGAACCGTCCGAAACCGGGGATCCCGAAGACCTGCTCGATCACGACACTCCCGGCCACCATATCCGTCAGGTTCATGGCAAGAAAGGTAAGGAGCGGCAGGAACGCGTTTTTCAGCACATGCCGGTAAAGCACATCCATCGTGGAATGTCCGCGGCTGTATGCCGTCCGGACATAATCCCTGCCCGCTTCCCGGAGCATCTCGGCTCTGAAAAGCTTGACCGTCATCGCCACACGGGGCAGCGCGATCGCAAGCGAAGGCCAGAACAGATAAGCAAGAAACCGCCCGGGATCCGTCTGCCACGAGACATATCCCCCCGGTGTAAAGAGTTTTAAGACGATGCCGAAGAAAAAGGTCAGCAGGATCCCCATGAAAAACGGCGGCACAGCCATGATAACCTGCCCGGCCACCAGCATCGCCCGGTCAAGGCGGCTGTTCTCGTGCTTGGCATGCCAGATGCTCAGCGGGATCGACAGTACCACAAGAAGCACAAAGGAAAAAAGTACCAGGAATCCGGTGACCGGAAGCTTGTCGCCAAGCAGAGTGCCTACAGGGATATCATAGGAAAAGGAGGTCCCCATATCTCCGGTGAAGAAGGCGGCGACCCACTGCACATACCGCACGGGAAGCGGCTGATCCAGTCCCATCCGGGAACGCATCATCTCGAGTGCCTCCGGCGTCGCCTGAGTTCCGAGCTTTCTGAGAGCCGGATCCCCCGGGATAACCGCGAAGGCAAAAAAGACCGCGACCGAAACGACAAAGAGCGTTACGATCGCGGAGATCAGTTTTTTCAGTGCGTAGCGCATAGCCGACGGCCGCCCTTATGAGAACGATCACTCAGCGGGCTTCAGTGCCGCGACATCCTGTACATAAAGGGGATAGAACTGATACCCCGTGTACTTTTTATTCAGCGCGACAAAACACGGCAGATCCTGAATATACACACTGGCAGCATCCTGAGCGAGGATCCTCTCGCACTTTTTGTATGCCTCGGTCTTGGCAGCATCATCCACGGCGGACATCGCCTCCTGATAGGCTTTGTCATACTCCGGACTGCTGTAGTTGACAAAATTGTTGTCGGCGTCGGACTGGAAACGGGAAAGCAGCGCCGTCGCTGAAAGCGTCGATGCGTCCACGCCAACGACCGTCGCCTCATAATTTCTCGCCTTATAGGTCTCGGACAGCCAGGTGTTCCATTCCACGGTATTGATCGATGCCTTGACAACACCGGAAACCGCGAACTGCTCCGCGAGTACCTGCGCCGTATCCACATGCTGCTGATAGTTGGAAGCGACCGTGATGGAAAACTCCAGCGGATGTGCTTCATCGTAGCCCGCTTCCTTAAGCAGCGCCTTTGCTTTGTCCACATCGGTCGGATACAGGTCATTCAGCTCCGGCAGGAAATACTTGGTAAACGCCGGGTACATGCTGCTCCCGAGCGCTGCGCCTTCACCGTCGGAGACAAAATTCATGACGCCCTGTCTGTCGAGAAGATAGCTGAGTGCCTGCCGCACCCGCACATCGGCGAACGGCCCGAAGGCATTGTTCAGATACAGCGCCTGCACGAGGTTCATCGTCCCCGTGTAGACCTCGAACTTATCGGAGAGCTGGTCTCTCTGTGCGCTTGTGATCCGCGCGAACATGTCGACGGAGCCGCCCTCGAGATCCATGACGATCGCGTCCGCATTGGCCTCGATCTTAAAGGTGACATCCTTGATCCCGGCCGGTTCGCCCCAGTAATCATCGAAACGGGTGACAATGATATTCTCCTGCGGAGAACGGGAGACAAATTTATAAGGGCCGGTACCGACGGGCGTCGTCTCCGGAGATGTGTTCTTTTCGGGGATCACGGCGCAGGTCAGATTGCACAGAAAATCAGAATCGGGCTGGTTCAGCACGATCTCTACATGCTTATCGTCGGGGGTATTGACAACAGCGATCTCGGAAAGCGCGGGCACAATGCCCGTTCCCTGAGCGCGCAGAATCGAATAGTTGATATCCCCCACTGTTACCGCGCTGCCGTCGTGGAATCTGATCCCGTCCCGCAGGGTAAAGGTGTAGCGCATTGCGTCTTCCGATACCGTCCACTCACTGGCTACAGCGGGCACAAGATCACCTGATGCGTCGGGCTTGACAAGCCCTTCGAACACATTGAACATCACCTCTTTCGTCCCTGCCGCCGTCATCAAGTGAGGGTCAAGGCTGTCGATATCCTGAGGGATGCCGATCGTGATCCTGGATGAGGAGTCCGCTGTCTTGCCGCCTGCGCATCCGCCCAGTACAGCAGCCAGAACTGTCATGGCGATCATCGGAAGAAGCGTGCTCTTAAGCAGGCTTCTTCTTTTCATCACTCATTCCTCCTGATTCAGTACTTTTTTCAGTTCTTCCATAAAGGTTTCGACATCCTTGAACTCACGGTACACGGACGCGAAACGCACATAAGCAACCTGGTCGAGCTCCTTAAGCTTGGACATGACCAGTTCGCCTATGACATGGCTGGGGATTTCCTTTTGCTCCATGTTGAAGACAGCCGTCTCGATCTCGTCGACCAGCCTCGTGATCTGCTCAGCGCTGACAGGACGCTTGTGGCAGGCCCGCAGAACACCGTCCTCGATCTTGGAACGGTTGAAGGGTTCACGCACATTGTCTTTCTTGATGATGATCAGCGGAATGGTCTCCACTTTTTCGTAAGTGGTGAACCGCTTGGCGCAGGAATCACAGACACGCCGTCTGCGGATCGAGGTATTCTCATCCGCGGGACGTGAATCTATGACCCGTGTCTCATCTTTTCCGCAAAAGGGACACTTCATGTCTTTACCTCTTTAAGAAGTCCGGGATCTTAAGGCTCTGTTCCTGGACTGTGCTCGTGGTGGGTACGCGTGGTGCGCTCGGGAAACGCTGCGGTACAGGCTGCTGCGGCATTGCTGCCGGTACCGGTGCGGGCTCTGCCTGCTCTGCTGCTTCCGCCTGCTCCTGCGCTACCGCTACGGACATCGTGTTCGTCGGACGCGCGATGGCATCAACACGGCGGACGGATCCCTGTCCCTTGAGGCTCTTGTCGTCGATACCGGTTGCGATCACGGTGATGTTGCAGGTATCATTTCTCGCCTCGTCATAGGTCGCGCCGAAGATGATATTGACATTGTCTCCCGTGAGCTCCTTGACATAGCTCGCAGCATCGCTGGCATCCATCAGGGTGATGTCACCGGAGATATTGATGATGACATTGGTCGCTCCGTTGATCTTGGTCTCAAGGAGCGGGCTCTCCACCGCCATCTTGACGGCGTCGCTCGCCTTGTTGTCGCCCTTGCCGTAGCCAAGGCCGATATGCGCGAGGCCCTTGTCCTTCATGACAGTCTGCACATCCGCGAAGTCCAGATTGATGACCGCGGGAACATTGATCAGATCCGTGATGCCCTGCACTGCCTGCTGGAGCACCTCATCCGCCTTTTTGAGCGCATCGCTGATGGAACTGCGTCTGTCAACGATCTGCAGAAGCTTGTCGTTGGGGATGACGATCAGCGTATCAACACTGTTCTTGATATTGGCAATACCCATCTCCGCATTGGTCTTGCGCGTCTTGCCCTCAAATGTGAAAGGACGCGTCACAACACCGACGGTCAGGATACCCATATCCTTGGCAAGTTTTGCCACAACAGGTGCCGCGCCGGTACCTGTGCCGCCGCCCATGCCGCAGGTGACAAAAACCATATCCGCACCCTTCAGAGCCGCGCTGACTTCCTCCGCGCTCTCTTCGGCCGCTTTCTGACCCACGGAAGGCTCCGCGCCGCAGCCAAGACCCTTGGTGAGCTTTTCGCCGATCTGGATGAGCTTCGGAGCTTTGCAGCGCTGCAGCGCCTGCTTATCCGTATTCATCCCGATAAACTCCACACCGGAGATATTCTCATCGATCATTCGGTTGACCGCATTGTTGCCAGCGCCGCCCACTCCGACGACGATGATACGGCAGCCGCTTTCTGTCTCGTTAGATTTGATTTCCAGCACGATGTGCCTCCTTTGGGTTTAGAACAGAGTTACGCAGATATTTTAGCCTCATTTTGTGCATCATGCAACTGTTTTTTCAAGATTCCCTTTTCCTATTCGCCCAGCCGCTCCTCAAACGTCACCTGATTCGTTGAAGACGTGTAGTTGTCCAGCCTCAGCACTCCTTTTTTGCCCTCCAGGCTCGGCAGGATATACTGCAGTTGGATGATCTTTTCATCCATGGCACCGGACTCACCGAGACTGACCTCGGCATCCCCGAAGTACAGATAGACATGGTAATTGTCATCAAAATAGATGCGGTCCGCGTGCAGACTGTACTTGCTGAGCAGCTGCGTGATATCCAGAATCTCGGAAAAGATGTCCTCTCTCTCCACAGGAAGCTTTTCGTAGAGCACCACATGATCGAAATCCAGTCCCAGTACGAGCGGCACATCCTGCGACGGTTTCTGCGAGCTCTCCACCACGATCCCGTCGCGGTCAAAATACATATATCTCCCGAGATAGCGGATGTATCCTGCGATCATCTTTTCATAAACATGGACACGGACGGTGTCGCGTGTCACGATGTCCACATCAATGCGCTCCACAAACGGGATATCGGTGATCGATCTGTCACGGTACTGAAAACTCAGGAACAGCGAATTGCCGGAAAACCGCGACGTCTGCACCATATCGATGATCTCTTCATTGGTATAGTGCTTGTTCCCGTCCACATAGATATGCGTGATCGTATAGTTGTCCATCACATATCGGTAGGCGTAAAACAGACCTGCCGCGAGTACCAGAAGCGTCGCGCCGATGATAAAGAGACTCTTGTGGAGTCTGATGAACTTCATGCTATCCCACCCGGATATGCCGTGCCACAGACAGGCAGATCCCGATCTCCAGGAGCTGGAAGAACACCGCACTGCCGCCGTAGCTTATGAACGGCAGCGTGATGCCCGTGTTGGGGATCGTGTTTGTAACGACCGCGATATTGAGAATGACCTGTATCGCGATATGTCCCATGACACCTACGACAAGCAGTGCCCCGAAACGATCCGGCGCATTCGTCGCGATCACCATCAGACGCCAGATGATGATCGTGAACATCGCGATGACGGCGACTGCGCCGAACAGTCCGAGCTCCTCGCAGATGATGGAAAAGATCATGTCGTTCTGCGCTTCAGGGATGAAATGCTTCTGCATGCTCTGTCCAAGACCCTTGCCGAAGAGATTTCCGGAGCCGATCGCGTACAGCGACTGGATCGTCTGGAAGCCCGTATCGGATGCGTATGCCTCGGGATCCAGCCAGATCAGGATCCGGCGGAATCTGTAGTTGAAGGGATTGTCTTTGGTCTGGATCGCGATAAAGACCACGAGAGCAGCAAATACCGCGAGGATCACGCCGACCACGATAAACCGCTTATAGTCGGGTACGGCGATGAAAAGCATCAGCGCAGCGATGCCGAAGATGATGATCGCACTCGAAAGATTTTCGGTGATGGCATAAACAAAGAAACAGACCGGGAGCGGAATGGCGAGGATGATCAGAAACACTCTTCTTTCCGCCGCGAGTTTCCCCATCTTGCTGATGAACCAGGCAAGGAAAACGATCATGCCCAGCTTCGCGGCTTCCGCGGGCTGGACGGAGATACCGCCGATCCTGAACCAGCGGTTCGCGCCGTTCGCGGAATACCCCAGCGGCGTCCGCACCAGAAAGATGATCAGGATTGAAAGAAAGTACGCGGGGATCGCCAGTTTTTTCAGCCATTCGTACGGCAGCCTGGAAAGGATGAACATGGCGGCGACGCCGGCAATCATGGCCCACAGCTGATGACGCAGATAATATGTGGAATCCCCGTCAAATTCAAGACTCGCCTGGTATGAGCTGGTGGAAAACAGCATGACAAGGCCGAAAGCGAGCATGAAGATCAGTGCAAAGATCAGACTCAGATCCTCGTAGTATTCCTTGTGAAAGCGAGCCCAGACCGCCTCTTTGGCGGCCTCACGCTTATCCCTGCTCTCCTCTATGATCTCTTTGCCGGCCCCCTGGGCCGCCGCTGCTCTGTCTCCTGCCAAAGCACTTCCTCCCGGTTCTTACTGCAATGAGTTGACAAAATCCTTGAACATCCTGCCCCGCACTTCATAGTTGGGGAACATGTCCCAGCTCGCGCAGGCGGGGGAAAGCAGCACGGCGTCTCCCGGCTTCGCCTCCTGTCTGCAGATGTTCAGCGCATCATCCCAGGAATCCGCCAGACAATAGTCCGTGAACTGATGCTCCCGTGCGCACCCGGCGATCTTTTCCCTGGTCTCTCCGATCAGGACGAGCTTTTTTACCTTGCCGTGAAAAGCTTCGATCCACTCATCATAGGTACTGCCCTTGTCATAGCCGCCGCCGATGAGGATCGTGGGCTTTTCCATTGCTTCGATCCCCTGGATCGCGGCATCCGGATTGGTCGCCTTGGAATCGTTATAATAGTCGACACCGCCTTTGGTCGCCACATATTCAATGCGGTGCTCGACCGCCCGGAACTCTCGAACGACCTTCAGGATCGTATCCAGCGGAATGTCCAGAGAAAGCGCGATCCCGATCGCAGCCATGACGTTTTCCGCGTTGCAGCGACCGACCAGATGCATGTCATGGACATTCATCAGCACAGTGCGGTCACCTCCGTGCGCCTTGACGATGTTTTCGCCGTCGAGATACAGACCCTCCGCGAGCTTTTCATGCGAAGAAAACCACAGAACCCTGGGCCTGCACCTTTTTTCTCCGAACTCACGTGTGCCCGGGTTGTCATAATTCAGGACACAGACCTCCTCGGGGCTCTGATTCAGCGTGACGTTTTCCTTGCACCGCGCATACTCCTCCATGGTGTGATGGCGGTTCAGATGATCCGGCGTCAGGTTCAGGATCGCTGAAACCTGGGCGTGAAACGCTTCCACTGCCTCCAGCTGAAAACTGGAGATCTCCGCCACGGTCACACTGTCCTCTTTCGTGGACAGCGCCGCCTGCGCATAGGAATACCCGATGTTGCCCACCACATGGGTCCTGTTTTCCCCAAAGGCTGCACGTACGATATCGCCGACCAGTGTCGTCGTTGTCGTCTTGCCGTTGGTACCGGTGATCGCGGCGAGTTTTCCGTGCGAAAAGCGGTATGCCAGTTCGATCTCACTCCACACAGGGATCTTCGCCGCCTTGATCCGTTGGACACCGGGGGTGTCGAGCGGCACACCGGGAGATGGTACCACGGCCGAGAGCGAAAGCCCGTCAGGATCTATGTCTGCCAGCTTCATCTGCAGGATCTGCGTATCCCCGCGGTCTTCCTCTTCCAGTCTCGCGCGGATCTCACCCTCCGTCAGTTTGTCATTCTCGTCAAGCAGTACCGGTACGGCACCGACCTGCCGCAGCAGATGCACCGCGCCCACACCCGACAGGCCGGATCCGATCACGAGGACTCTTTTTCCCTTGATGTCACTTTGCATGTTTATTTCCTCCGCTGCAACTGTTAAAAGGCGGGAGACATTCCCGCGAGTGCGATCAGGCACATCAGGAGTGTGACGGTCATGAACACACCTACTACCTGTGTTTCCGACCATCCGCCTTTTTCAAAATGATGATGTATCGGTGCCATGCGGAAAAGCCGTTTTCCGTGGGTCTTCTTGAAATACAGCACCTGCAGGATCACCGAAACCACTTCGATCACATAGATCAGTCCCGCGATCGGTATGAACAGCTGCATGCCCGTCACATAGCTGATCCCGACGACAAACCCGCCGATCGCAAGGGACCCCGTGTCGCCCATGAACACTTTGGCGGGATGATAATTGTAGAAAAGATAGCCGAGAAGCGCTCCGGCCATCGCAGCCGCGGCAGGAGCACCAGGCAGTTCAAACATGACCGCGCAGACAGCAAACAGAAGTGCCACCGGCAGCGTCACGGAAGAACAAAGCCCGTCCACACCGTCTGTCAGATTTGTACCGTTCGTCGTCGCAAGTGCGATAAAGATGAGCGCCGGAAGCCCGAGGAAGCCGAGATCCAGCACCATCCCGTTCCCGAACGGGACCTTCATCACGGACAGCGACAGATCCGTAAAGAAATACAGATATCCCGCGAACAGAAGGGTTACCGCAAACTGAAGCACAAGCTTCTGCCAGGCACGCAGTCCCAGATTATGATGGCGCACGACCTTGATATGATCATCCAGAAAACCGATCAGTCCGAATCCGGCCGCGGGGATCAGTACCGCGATGAGACCGGTGACATAGGAAGCCCGCTCTCCGGCCGTCTGCGCTGTTTCGGTCGTCAGAGAAAGGAGAGACACAAAGAGCATCGGGATCAGGAAGATGATCCCGCCCATGGTCGGCGTGCCGTTCTTTTTCTTGTGGGACTCGAGTCCCTCCTCGCGCTCCGTCTGTGAAAACTTCAGGTGGTGCAGCGCCGGGATCGCAGGGCGGCCCAGCAGCAGGGCAAAAAGCCAGGCCGCAAGGAGCGGAAACAGGATCCGAAAACAGTAGTCTGTATACATCTGCACGGTCATCATGGCTGATACCCCTCCGTCTCGATCGGTTCAAATATGATATTTCCGTCACCGTCCACGCCGGCGACCTCGTCTTCCTCCTCAGAAAGAGCGTCCGCGCCGTACTCAAATCCGGAATCGGGATCGATCCGGTTTCCGTTGGCGGGGTTGATATAGTATCCTTCCGCGTCGCGGTCGAAATCCTTCCATACAGGACGGGTCTGCTCGGCAAACTCCGCGGGGCTCACCTCGGAAACGCCTTCCTCCTGCCCGCCTTCATCTTCCGTATTCTGTTCCTCGGCGTTCTCCTCCTCTCCCGCTACGATCCCCTTCTGGGTCGTCACGGAGGCCGCTCGGAGTTCCGCGAGCTCCGCCTGCTCCTTTTCGGAAAGCTCCTCGGTCATCTGAATGTTCAGATACGGAAGAACCTCCGTCAGGATCTTGCGCACGATCCTCGTCGCGTATTTGGCATCCGCCTGCTGTCCCATCACGCCGGCGTTCGGGCGGTCCACAACCACATAGATCGCGATCTGCGGATCATCCGCCGGCGCGTAACCCATAAAGGAAACGACATATTCGCCGTTCCGGCGCGGCAGCGTCTCCGCCGTTCCCGTCTTGCCGCCGATGCGGTATCCCGCCGGACGTGCTGTCTTGCCGGTACCCTCCGGATCAGAGACGACCAGATTGCACATCTCGATGATCCTGTCCGAAGTCGACTGAGAGATCGTCTGTCTCAGAAGCCTGGGTTCGATATGCGAGACCGTCGCGCCTGAGGAATTCACGATCTTGGAGACCATATGCGGCTCATACATATTGCCGCCGTTGATCAGCGAGCAGAACGCCGTGATCATCTCGATCATATCAACGTTAAAGCCCTGTCCGAACGTGTTCGTCGCGAGCTCCGAGGGGCCCATTTTATCGGCGGAATAGGTCAGTCCCACAGTTCTGGCCTCTCCGGCCAGATCGATATTGGTCTTGAAGCCGAACCCATATATGCTCTGAAAATCAGAAAAGACTCTGGAACCGGTCGCCTGTCCGATGTACATCATGCAGACGTTGCACGAGATCACGATGCCCCGCGTCACGGAAACCTGTCCGTCACCGAAGGTATTGTGGCACTTGATCTCGTGTCCGCCGATCTCCAGCATGCCGTTGCAGTTATACACCTCATTGCCGGTGATAGAACCTGTTTCCAGCGCCGCGGCAACCGTAAAGGGCTTGGCGACGGAACCGGGCTCATAGGTATCCGTGATGCAGAAATTCTTCCACAGCGCATTGTAATTCTGGTAGAGGAGTTCATTGTCGGCTTCGATCTCGGGGAGCGTCTCCTCTGTCAGCGCCTCCCACGTCTTGCGCCTGTATTCGTTGGTCAGGAGCTTTCCTTTTTCGTCCACGCGGGCCATTCCGATCAGAGCCTGCGTATTCCGGGGATCATTCAGATCAAATACCGGATAGCTGGCCATCCCCAGGATCTCGCCGGTGTCGACCTCCATGATGATGCAGCCGATATTCTGAGCCCCGTTGCCGATACGCGCCTTGTTCTTATACTCCTCGTTGAAATCATAGAGATATTTCTCGATGATCGTCTGGATGTTTCCGTCGATCGTTGTGACGATGGAATTGCCGTCCTGTGCCGGGATCGTCGTACGCTCGAGATTGGCGTTGTCATCGAGATACCCGTACTCTCTTCCGGCCGATCCTGAAAGGATCGTGTTGTAATACTCCTCCAGTCCGTACTGCCCGCGGCCGTCAGCCGTGGTAAAGCCGATCACATCGCACGCGAGGGAATGGTTCGGATACTTGCGGATGTACTCATCCTCGAACCACACGCCTGTGACCTTGTCGTTATATGCCTCGGATCCCTTTGTCGTCAGTTCTTCAAAAGCGGCGATCTTGTCATACGGCACCTTTTTGGCGAGGATATAATACTGGGATGTCGGATTATCCGTGATATAGGACCGGATCTTCCCGGCGTCAAGTGAGAACATCCTGACCAGAGCATCCACGGTGGCGTCCTCGCACCCGGGATTCTTCTGTTCCGCCTGCAGCAGGTTTTTGGTGTCCAGGATGACGTTGAAGACCTTTTCACTCGTTGCGAGAACCGTGCCGTTCCTGTCGAGGATCTCTCCGCGGCGCGCGGGGATCGTCACGGAATCATAGGCCTGCTGTGAGAGTACCTGTCTCTTGTATTCGTCCGAATTGTTGAGGGAAAGCTTCGCGAGACGGAAGCACAGAAGAACAAAGCAAAGCAGCACACCCAGGAACAGGATCACCAGCTTTTTCTGCATGTACCATGTGAACTGCTGGCCCTTCTTAGGATGCGCTGCGCGCTGTGTGCCTTTTTCCGGTTTCTGCGTTTCCGGTTTCTGTTTCTCCGTCTTCTTCAGGTTCATTTTCCCGCTTCCGGAATCTGAGCGATCTGTCGAACGTAATCCGCGGCGCCGTCGTCAGAATATACGATGATCTGCCCCTCGTCCGCGTACTTCATACCGAGTTCCTGGATCGCCACGCGTTTTACTTCCTCCAGATCGACCGTGGCGTTGGCCCTGCTGTATGCCTCGTCATTCTCCTTGCGCAGCGTCGCGAGCTCTTTTTCCAGCGAAGAGATCTGCGTGACGCTGCTCTCGAGGCTGGTCTGAATATCCACATATCGGTACAGTGCAAGCGCCGCCATAACGAGAGCCGCGACCATGCTCATCAGGTAGAGGAACGTGCTTCTCTTGATCTGTTTATGCTCCGCAAGACCGCCCTGCAGCGTGCGGAACTGCCTGCGCGGATTTCTCTGCTGCGCCTGTCTGCGTACACGCTCCGGACGTCCCTCCCTGTCGGGGAGAGCCGGCATCTGTGCGATCTTTCTCGCTGCCGTTCCGTGCACATAAGCATTTCCGGACTTTCTGCTTACGGTTTCTCTCTGTGTCATGCCTGATTCCTTTCAAATACTCTTAATTTCGCGCTCCGTGCGCGCCTGTTATTCTCTGTTTCCTCTGTGGACGGGATGATCGGCTTTCTGGTGATCACTTTTCCCAGAGGCTTCCTGCCGCAGGTGCAGACCGGAAAATCCGGCGGACAGATGCAGGGATTTTCCCAGGTCCGAAACGTCTGCTTCACCATTCTGTCTTCAAGCGAGTGAAAGGTGATCACCGCGAATCTCCCCCCGGGGGACAGGAGCTGTGAAAACTCTTCCAGGGCCTTTTCGAGCACATCCAGTTCCCGGTTGCAGGCGATCCTGAGGGCCTGATAGGTCTTTCTTGCGGGATGGGAAGCGTCTCTTGCTCTGATCCTTGCGGGGATCGCGCGGTCGATCAGGTCGTTCAGCTCACTAGTCGTGCGGATCGGGCGCTCTTCCCTCTCCTGCACGATCCTCCTGGCGATCTGCGGGGCAAATTTTTCTTCCCCGTAGTTCCTGAGCACATGGATAATCTCCTCTTCGCTCCAGGTATTCAGGATCTCTTCCGCTGTGAGGGTCTGTCTCTGATCCATCCGCATGTCGAGCGGTCCCTCCATCCGGTAGGAAAATCCCCGCTCCGCACTGTCAAACTGCCTGGAGGAAACTCCCAGATCCAGGAGGATCCCGTCCACTGCGCTCACACCCAGTTCCAGGAGCCTGTCGGCGGCGTTTTCATAGTTGTCCCTGAGGATCGTGACCCTGTCGCTCACGGGTTCAAGTCTCTCCGTCGCCGCCCGGATGGCTTCTTCATCCTGATCTATGCCGATCAGCCTGCCGCCTGCCGCGGCATCCAGTTTTTCCGCAACGGCGAGGCTGTGTCCGCCTCCGCCCAGCGTCCCGTCCAGATAGATTCCGTCGGGGCGCACCTGCAGCATTTCTATCGTCTCTTCCAGAAGGACGCTCTTGTGCGCAAATTCTCCCCCTGCTGCCCCCCGGACTCCGTCCTGCTCTGCCACGATGATCCCGCCGTCAGATCAGGAGTCCGTACTCCGAAAGCCCGGAGGCCAGTTCTCCGATATCTCCGTAACTGTCTGCTTCAGGGAAACGTTCTCTCGCCCAGATCTCGATATGATCGCCGTTTCCGACCACGACCACGTCCTTTTTGATCTCGGCGTAACGGATCAGATCCTCGCCGATGGATACGCGCCCCTGCTTGTCGGGCTCGACATCCGTAGCGGTCGTCAGGAAGAACTGCTTAAAGCGGCGCGCGCGCTCATCACTGCGCGGAAGCTCCTTGAGCCTCGCCGCGTATTCTTCAAAGTCCGCCATGTCATAGACATAAAGGCTTTTGTCAAAGCCGCCGCAGACAACAAACACTTCCCCCAGCTTTTCGCGGAACTTGGCCGGGATCACGACGCGCCCTTTGCTGTCTATGGAGTTGTTGTATCTTCCCAGATAGAGCATGCTGACAATGAATTCCCCATTTTTTGGAAAATTTCACCACAATCTGACACATTCATGATTTTATTACAATTTTTTTCCACTGACAAGCATTTTTCTTAAAAAAATATAAAAAAACACACCCCGCCGAAACGGGGTGTATCTTCGTATATGACATCGCTTTTCAGATCACGGGAGAGAAAACCGCCGCGCTACCTCTCTTTCGGATCCATTCCCAGGGATTGCTTGAATTTAGCTTTTTCCGCATACATGAGCTTGTCCGCACGTCCGAAAACAGCTTCGACGCTGTTGTCGGCAGCCGAATACACTGCCATGCCGGATGCCGCTGAAAACCTCAGCCACGGATCGCCGTCCGTCCGGTGATAGGCTTCCGTAAAAGCGGTGCGCACCTCCTCCAGCCTCTCTTCCCGGTTCCGATAGTCCTCGCCTGTAAGAATGACTGTGAACTCATCCCCGCCGATACGGAACACCGGCGAATGCTTGTAGATCCGGCAGATGACATCGCAGCAGCCCGCCAGGTAGCTGTCACCCGCGGCATGGCCGTGCCTGTCATTGATCAGCTTGAGGAAATTGACATCGACCATGACGATCGCGAACTCGGTCCCCGGCCTGTGAATGGTCTCATTCATCTCGGCGATCTTCTTGTTGTAGGCAATCTTGCTGCCGACATGCGTCAGCGGATCACGGTACGCGTCCTTGCTGATCTCGCCGATCTCCTTTTCCTTCTGCCGGATATCAACCTCGGCCTTTTCCTTTTCCTTCTGAATGGCGGTGATATCATCCAGATAGTCAAGGATCCTGATCTGCATCGAACGGATCCCGTTATAGATGTCCTCGATCTCATCGTTGCTGCTGATCTCGAGGTTCATGACCCCGGATTCCTCGTAGTCATGACTGTCAGAAGGAGAAAACCGTTTCATCTCGGCAGTGATCATATCAAGCGGCCTTATGACGGTCCTGCGGATCAGCCACATGACCCCGGCGAGGATCGCTGCCGTAAACAGGAGCGCCGCCAGGATGATGTACATAAAGTTGATCCTGCGCTCCATGATGATATCATCCATCGCCACATCGCAGCCGACCTGGCAGACCAGTGTCCCGTCCCCGGAATAGACCGGAACAAAGGCGGAACAAAGCCATCCCCAGTCTCCGTGGGAGATCGTCGGCTCAACTTCCATAGATGCGTCGATCCCCAGCAGCTCCTGCTCCCGCTCTTCATAATAACCGGTCGTATACAGCGGATCCCCCTCATCGGTGATGAGATACATGTCATACAGATCTTCCTTGCCGCCCCAGGCGACAAGATACAGGTATTTCACACCCTCCATATTGTTCAGGTTCACCATGATCTCATCGCGGATCTTTTTATAATCCTCCCACAGGCCCTTGTCCCTGAGGTACGCCTCGATCACAGCTTCGTCTTCAGCCTCCTCCGCCTGGTCGCGAAGAGTCTGGTATTCCTGGGATTCTATGACCTCGCGCAGGCGCGCCATATAATCGGCGTCCACGCCGGATGCAAAATTCCTTGCGGTATCCCTGGCGAGTCTCTTAAAATAATCATCGATACGGTTCGCGTTGATGAAATGTGAGATGATGGCGACAAAGAGCGCCGCGGTGAACACGGTCAGACCGACAAACAGATAGATCTTTTTCCCTACGGAAAAACTCCGGGCCTTCTTACCGTCAGAGCTCACGACTCCCCCTCTGCATCCCCGGATTCCACAGGCTCCTCAGGCCCCTCAGTCTTTTGATCCTCTGCCGTGTCATCCGCGGTATCCGGAGCTTCATCCGAGCTTTTATCCAGGCCTTCCTCTGCATCTTCATCAACGGCCACCGGCGCGTTCTTCAGGCGGCAGCGGATCACGATCTCCGTGATGGTCGCGAAGATAAAGAGCGAGATACCCAGAACCTGCGACACAGCGATCCCCGTATTTCTCAGCTGCAGCTGATCCGTCCGAAGTCCCTCGACAAAGAACCGTCCGAGGCCGTAGCCTCCCAGATAGAACAGCGTGATCTCTCCGTCAAACTTCTTTTTCTTCACATAGAAAAGCAGGAAGCTCAGGAGCAGCAGGTTCCAGCAGCTCTCATAGAGAAAGGTGGGATGGACCTGGATATAGTTGGTCGCAGCGGTCATGTGCGCCCGTATGGAGTCCGTGATCTCCCCCGCCCGTACGGCATCCACAGGCAGACGCATGGCGAGCAGCGAATCCGTGTACTGTCCGAAGCACTCTCTATTCGTGAAATTTCCCCAGCGCCCGATGATCTGCCCGACGAGCAGGCCGAACATGATCGTGTCGGCAAGCTCCAGATACTTCTTTTTCTTCCATTTCGCGTAGAAAAAGACAAAGAGGAATCCGGCGATCACACCGCCGTAGATAGCGAGTCCCCCTTCATGGATGTAAAAGACCCGGATCAGATCGTTTTTGTAGTTATCCCAGGAAAAGATGACATAGTAGATGCGCGCGCCGATCACGGAGACCAGCACCATCGGAAAATAGATATCCCAGTAGACATCGCCGTCCCGGCCGGTGCGCTTTGCCACCCGTTCGCACAGGTTCACCGCGAGGAAAACGCCGATCACGATAAAGATCGCGTAGAGCGCGATATTGAACCCGAAGACCGTAAACTGCTTCGGGACGTTCTTCAGATAGATTCCCAGATGGGGAAAGGCGATATCGCCCGCATTCATCATTTCCGGCATACCTGTTACCTCAGACATTGAAACGGAAAAGGATCACATCCCCGTCCTGGACGACATATTCTTTGCCCTCCATGCGGACGAGGCCCTTTTCCTTTGCAGCGGAGAGCGAACCCTCCCGCAGAAGATCCTGATAATTGATCACCTCCGCCTTGATGAAGCCGCGTTCGAAATCGGTATGGATCTTGCCTGCTGCCTGCGGTGCTTTGGTTCCGATCCTGATGGTCCAGGCCCTCGTCTCATCCTCACCGGAGGTCAAAAAGCTCATGAGCCCCAGGGTCCGGTAGCTCGCGGCCACCAGCTTGTCGAGACCGGAGGAGGTGATCCCCAGATCATTTAAAAACTCAGCTTTATCATCGTCGGAGAGCTCCGCCAGCTCCGCTTCCGTCTGCGCGCTGATGACGAACACTTCGCTCCCGTTGTCCGCCGCCCATTTCCGCACGGCCTGCACATGCGCATTGCCGGCGCCGTCGTCCGCGAGATCCCCGTCCGTAACGTTTGCCGCGAAGATCACGGGCTTGGCGGTCAGCAGGTCGTAGCTTTTCAGAAGCTTTGCCTCTTCCTCGTCGGAAAGATCCTCCAACAGTGCCGACGCGGGCCTGCCCGCTTCCAGGATCTCCTTGATCTTCAAGAGCAGTGCGTGCTCCTTGGCCGCGTCCTTGTCCATGCGGGCTGTCTTGGCCACCTTGGCGATCCTGCGCTCAAGCACCTCGATGTCCGCGAAGATCAGCTCCAGATTGATCGTATCGATGTCACGTACCGGATCCACGGAGCCGTCCACATGCACCACATTGTCGTCGTCAAAGCAGCGCACAACATGCACGATGGCATCGCACTCGCGGATATTCGCGAGGAACTGGTTGCCGAGGCCCTCCCCTTTGGAAGCCCCCTTGACAAGTCCCGCGATATCGACGAACTCGATCGTGGCCGGTGTCACCTTTTTCGAGTGATACAGTTCGCCGAGCTTTACGATCCGCTCATCCGGCACCGCCACGACCCCCACGTTGGGATCGATCGTGCAGAAC
>JAILFA010000087.1 GCA_024687125.1 Lachnospiraceae bacterium | reverse complement strand
TACATCGACGGCGGTATCTCGGCCTATATCGGCCAGGATCCGGGCAATCTCGATCCGAGCAAGTTCCAGGATGAGGAAGAGGAAGATATCGTCACGAAGGAGTAAGCGTTTCGCTTAAGGAGAATCATAATGGATAAGATCTGTGAAGAACTCTACAGGATCGGTATTGTTCCGGTCATCGCGATCGATGATGCGAAGGATGCGGAGCCTCTTGCCAAGGCACTGATCGCCGGCGGGCTTCCCGCTGCCGAGGTGACCTTCCGCACGGCGGCCGCGGAGGAGGCGATCCGGATCATCTCGTCAAAGTTTCCGGAGATGATCGTCGGCGCGGGTACGGTCCTCAATGCCGATCAGGCGGACCGCGCCAAGGCAGCGGGTGCCAGGTTTATCGTGAGCCCCGGCTTCAACCGGAAAAATGTAGAATATATCCAGTCGATCGGGATGCCGGTCGTCCCGGGAACAGCTTCCCCCGGGGAAGTGGAGCAGGCGATCGAGCTGGGACTCGACGCGGTCAAATTCTTCCCCGCCGAGCAGAACGGCGGCATCGCCAAGATCAAGGCGATGGCCGCGCCGTACACGGGCATGCACTTCATGCCGACCGGCGGTGTCAACAAGAACAACCTGAATGATTATCTTTCCTTTAACAAGGTGTTCTGCGCCGGCGGGAGCTGGATGGTGAAAAAGGATCTGATCGCGGCCGGAAAGTTCGACGAGATCGAAAAGATGACCCGGGAAGCAGTGGAGACCATGCTGGGCTTTAAGTTAAAGCATGTCGGTATCAACGAGCAGAGCGCCGAGGCGGCGGAAAAGACGGCGGATGCCTTTGACGGACTCTTCGGATTCACGAAGAAGGTCGGCAACTCCTCCGTGTTCGCCGGCAGCTTTATCGAGGTGATGAAGGCAAAAGGCCCCGGTGCCATGGGACACATCGCGGTCGCAACGAACAATGTGGACCGCGCGGTCTATCATCTGAGCAGACGGGGCGTGAAATTCGATGAGTCTTCGTTCAAATATGACAGCGAACAGCATCTGACGGTGGCCTATCTCGCTGAGGAATTCAGCGGGTTCGCGGTACATCTGGTCAAGTGAGCACTCTATCAGGATCGTAAAGGAGAAATATCATGGCGAAAAGAGTAGTAACCTTCGGTGAGATCATGCTGCGGCTGCAGCCGGACAACAACCTGCGCTTCGTACAGGTGGATCATTATGAGGCGCTCTTCGGCGGCGGCGAAGCCAACGTATCCGTCTCCCTTGCCAACTACGGGCTGGATTCCCGCTACGTGACCAAGCTCCCGGCACATGAGATCGGTCAGGCGGCGGTCAACCAGCTGCGCAGGTACGGCGTTGACACGAGCTTCATCACCCGCGGCGGCAGCAGGGTGGGTATCTATTACAACGAGAAGGGCGCTTCCCAGCGCGGCTCCAAGTGCATCTATGACCGCGCCCATTCCGCGATCTCGGAAGCGGTACCGGAGGACTTCGACTGGGACGCGATCTTTGACGGCGCCTGCTGGTTTCACACGACGGGCATCACGCCGGCGGTATCGGACAACCTCGCCGAGATCGCGCTGATCGCGGCAAAAAAGGCCAAGGAAAAGGGCCTGACGGTGAGCTGCGACCTCAACTACCGTGGCAAGCTCTGGAGCAAGGAAAAGGCCGGCAAGGTCATGGCCGAGCTCTGCCAGTATGTGGATGTCTGCATCGCCAACGAGGAGGACGCTTCCGATGTCTTCGGCATCGCGGCTTCCTCGACCGATGTCACGACCGGCAAGCTCAACCGCGAGGGTTATATCGAAGTCGCACAGAAGCTGACTGAGCGCTTCGGGTTCAAGATGGTCGCCATCACCCTCAGGGAGTCCATCTCCGCCAATGACAACAACTGGAGCGCGATGCTCTATAAGGACGGCCAGGCATATTTCTCCAAAAAGTACGCGCTGCGCATCGTCGACCGTGTGGGCGGCGGCGATTCCTTCGGCGGCGGCCTGATCTACGCGTGCGTGAATGACTTTGAGCCGCAGCAGACGATCGAGTTCGCGGTGGCGGCATCCGCGCTGAAGCATACGATCGAGGGCGATTTCAACCTGGTGAGCGTCGATGAGGTCAACAAGCTGGCCGGCGGAGACGGCAGCGGGAGGATCCAGAGATAAGATCCGGGTAACAGGCCGTAAAAAGAGATCTTTTTTGTGCAATTTTTCATGTCTGATCAAAAGGGGGTGACAGATCCTACAAAAAGTCACCCCCTTTTTGTCTGATCTGTCAAAAATCACAGTCCTGTCTTGCGTGCAGGATAAGGGCGCGCTACAATCTGCCCACAGCCTTACGGCTGGCTTCTTTCCGCGAAGCACCTGATCACAGATCAGGGAGAAGATCATGGACAATTGGAAGATGATTAGACAGCAGTTTGGGGAGACGCTCCGGCGTCATCGCAATATCCTTCTTGTGTGTGCCGCGCTGGCGACAGCCATTATCGGATGCCTCCTCCTGATCCTGCTTTCGCCTGCGCAGTCTGAGACGGCTCTGGCGGCAGAGTCACCGGATGTACTGGCGGGAGCGGGAGGAACGGATGATGCCGACGCGATCCTCATGGAAAATCTGGCGAAAAATGAGGAGATGTACCAGAGAATGCAGGAGATCTACGATTACCTGGTACAGCTGGACAGCATGGTCACAGACAGTCAGGCGGCCCTTGAGGAGGTACGTCAGCAGGCGGATGCCGGCATCGGAGAGGATGAGGCTATGGGCGAGATGCAGGAGCGCCTGCGCAGCGATGTCATTACACTCGGAGACCGCCTTACCAATCTTCATGAAGTGATAACGTCCACGCGCGAGCTGCTGGTCAAGCTGCAGGAGGAAACACGCGAGGGCAGGACTGAGGGTATCGAGACGACAATGAACTCGTTCTCCGAAGTACAGAATTCGATTACCAGGATCGGGAGCGAGTTTGATGACGCGATCGGCGACGTGGAGAGTCTCATTGAACTGCTCCGATCAGAGGAACTGAGCGGCAACGAGGAGATGCTCGGTTCGCTGGAAAACATGAAGAACAGCATGCAGCAGGCACAGACGCAGAGCTTTGAGGAACTGGGCAGGGATATTTCCGACATGCGCGAGAGCTATATGACTGCGCTGCAGGAACTCGGTCAGACGATGAGCGGAGAGCTCGCTGAGATGAACGCGGATATCAACGATCATGTAAACAACGGTCTGGCCGACGTCAATGACAACATGAGCAGCGGTCTGGCGGACGTCAACCAGAACATGAGCAGCGGTCTCGCCGGTGTCAACAGCAATGTGGAGGCAGGGTTCACACATGTCAATGAGCAGCTGGGGAGCCTTGCCGAAAATATGCAGAATGGTCTGGATGCGCAGAGTGCCGTACTTGATGAACACTTGAGCTCGGTGGAGAACAATACGATCACCGGGATCCTGAACATCAGCAATTACCTGACGCGGGTCCTGGGGGCGGATAATGACGACGGAACGACCATCATACAGCTTCTGAGCGAGTACAAGAACAGGGTAGACGAGTCTTTTACATCTGTCAGTAATGGAAAAAAGCTTCTCGCCAACGCATTACTGACAAAGGGCTCCAATGTTGGCGGAAATATCTTCAGCAACGAGGATATCGAGAACAAGGCGGATTCGATCCCGTTCCTGACATACTATGAGGCTATCCTTGCATTGGAAGAGCGGTATGTGGTGCAAAGCGGTACGCCTGCGTCAGCCGTCAGGATCACGGCGCATTTTCACACCGCGGGATCAGGTGCTTCAACGGTACAGTTCAATTCCTTTGAGGAATATCAGGCCTATCTGTCATCCCACAGCAGCTATTCGTCAACGAGCGGCAGCGGCGGCGGATGCTATTCATCACCCCATATGGATTATGTGTATGCCGGGGCGAGGAAGTGCGGAAACTGGAGACCATATGACGGAGGAAATCCGGGAACGGGAGGCGGATATGTACATTTCAGATGTGACGGCTGCGGAGAGGAGACGACCGTATGGGTATACGGGGATGAAAACGGGGGCGGATGGGGAATCGGAGATCATATGATCGATGAGTATTCCTATGTCTCTGCCGGATACTACGATCTGTCCTGCCGTTACCAGCAGGGACAGATCCTGGCGATCGAACTGATCTATTAGGAAGCGCTGTGTTCACGGCTTCGCCATATGGGCACGGAGCGGGCTCTCTTGATTTTTTGTCAGCGCGGGATTATATTATTTCCTGAATTCTTTTTCAAAGAACAAGGGGGGTAAGCGATGACAAAGATCGATATCATTTCGGGATTTCTCGGCGCCGGCAAGACGACGCTGATCAAAAAGCTGATCAAGGAAGCTCTGGCGGGGACGCAGGTCGTCCTGATCGAAAACGAGTTCGGCGAGATCGGGATCGACGGGGGATTCCTCAAGGAATCCGGGATCGAGATCCGGGAGATGAACTCCGGCTGTATCTGTTGCTCGCTGGTCGGTGATTTCGGCACTTCTCTCAGAGAGGTGATGGAAAAGTACGCGCCGGAGCGCATCATCATCGAGCCTTCCGGTGTCGGAAAGCTCTCCGATGTCATGCGCGCGGTACAGAATGTTACGGATTCGTTTGCGGATCTGACGCTGAACAGTGCTGTTACGGTCGTCGACTGCACGAAGGCTAAGGTGTACCTCAAGAATTTCGGCGAGTTCTTTTCCAACCAGATCGAAACCGCAGGCACTGTGCTTCTCACACGTACGGACAAGGCGGATGATAAAAAGATCGAAGAGGCGGCTCAGCTGGTCCGGGAGCACAATCCCAAGGCCACGGTGATCACGACGCCGCTTGCGCAGCTTTCCGGCCGGGAGATCCTCGATACCTTTGAGGGCAACCACGATCTGGAGGCGGAGCTTCTTGCCGAGGTGCTGGCCAGAAAGGAAGAGGAGCACCATCATCACCATCACCATCATCATCACAGTTCCTCGGCGGCTGAACCGGATGAGGAAGGGGTGATCGTCCACCGCGCTTCGCATGACCACGATCATGACCACGAGGATCATGACCATGAGGAGCACGAGCATCACCATCATGACCACGACCATGAGGAGCACGAGCATCACCATCATGACCACGACCATGAGGAGCACGAGCATCACCATCATGACCACGATCATGAGGAGCATGAGCACCATGACCATGATCATGAGGAGCATGAGCATCACCACCACGATCATGATCATGAGCATCATCATCACGATCATGACGCGGATGAGATCTTCACGAGCTGGGGCATGGAGACTCCCGTAAAGTACAGTGCCGAGGAGATTCGCACGATGCTTGACAGCCTCGAGGATGAGGAAGCCTACGGCGTGATCCTCAGAGCCAAGGGAATGCTTCCCGCGGCGGACGGCTCCTGGATCGAATTTGACTATGTCCCGGGAGAGGCGGAGGTGCGCCCGGGCACACCAGATGTCACCGGCAAGATCTGCGTGATCGGTGCCGATCTTAAGGAAGATGAACTGGAAAAGCTCTTCCGCAGGAGGAAGTAAGGCATGCTGGGCAGGAAGAAAAAACCGGTCTATATCATCAATGGCTTTCTGGACAGCGGCAAGACGGAGTTTTTCCGGTATACCATGTCACAGCCGTATTTCCAGACCAAGGGCCTGACTCTGCTCATCGTCTGCGAGGAGGGGGAAAACGAATACGAGGAGGCGCTTTTGGCAAAGACCAATACGGTCCTGGAAGTCATTGAAGAGGAGAGCAATTTTACACCGGCGACACTGATGGCACTGGAGGCAAAGCACGATCCGGAGCGTGTTCTGATCGAGTGGAACGGGATGTGGAACTTCCGTGAGGTGAAGCTTCCCAAGGCGTGGCAGCAGGAGCAGCAGATCACGATGATCGATGCCACCACCTTTGCCATGTATTACACCAATATGAAATCCCTGCTCGCGGATCAGCTGAGGAACTCCGATCTGATCCTGTTCAACCGAGCTGACGGGATCGAGGATCTGCCTGGCTATAAGCGCAACGTCAAGGCGGTCAATCAGCGGGCGGAGATCATTTTTGAAGGGGAGAAGGGCGAGATCGATGTGACGCTGGATGAGGATCTGCCGTATGATCTTCACGCCGACCCGATCGAGCTGAACAACTTCGGCTTCGGAAATTTCTATCTGGATGCCCTTGATCATGTGGAGCGGTATCTCGGAAAACGGATCCGTTTCAAGGGCATGGTCATGAAACCCGGAGGGATCCCGGCAGGCTGCTTCGTGCCCGGGCGCTTTGTCATGACCTGCTGTGCGCAGGACATCCAGGTCCTCGGATTTGCCTGCGAGTTTGCAGGTGCAAAAGAGCTTCAGGAAAAATCATGGGTGGAGGTAACCGCCCGCGTGGATAAAAAGTTCGTGGAAGCCTATGGGGGAGAGGGACCGTATTTGGTCGCGGAGACCGTGGAACAGGCGCAGCCTCCGAAAACGGAGATCATCGACTTTTCCAATCCGAACGAGTGAGGCCATACAGGCACAAAAAAACCGCCGGGATAACCGGCGGTTTTATCATGATCATCTGTAATCTTTACTCAGATCGCGTTGACTGCCTTGGCGAGGCGGGATACACGGCGGGAGGCGTTGCCTTTCTTGATGATGCCCTTGGTCTCAGCCTTGTCGATCACGCTCGTCGCGTTGAGCAGAGCAGCCTGTGCCGCGTTCTTGTCGCCGGCCTCGATCGCCGCACGGACCTTTTTGGTCGCGGTCTTGATGCCGGACTTAACTGCCGTATTTCTGGCAGCGCGCTTTTTATCGGTTAAGATTCTCTTTTTTGCGGATTTGATATTCGCCATGGTACTGATCCTTTCTTCCTCGAATAAACGGTATACAGGCGCACGAAAAAAGTCGCATTTTGCGCGCGCCCTAATATCTTAAGATACAACTTCGTGAGTGTCAATAGGGAAATCAGGAAAATATGGAAAAATTCAAGGGATGGTGGTATCATTAGGAATACCGTGCCGGGAATGACCCGGTAAAAGCAGGAGAGAGTATGGCGGAATCAAAGAAGATCAGGAATTTCTGCATCGTCGCGCACATCGACCACGGCAAGTCCACCCTGGCGGACCGGCTGATCGAAAAGACCGGCGTTCTCACCAGCCGTGAGATGCAGGCGCAGGTGCTGGACAATATGGATATCGAACGAGAACGCGGGATCACGATCAAATCCCAGGCGGTCCGGATGGTCTATACGGCCGCGGACGGCCAGGAGTATATCCTCAATATGATCGATACCCCCGGCCACGTGGATTTCGGATATGAGGTCTCAAGGAGCCTCGCGGCCTGTGACGGCGCGATCCTCGTCATCGACGCGACGCAGGGTGTGGAGGCGCAGACGCTGGCAAATGTCTACCTGGCTCTGGATCACGATCTTGAGGTGGTGCCGGTCATCAACAAGATCGATCTGCCAAGCGCGGAGCCGCAGAAGGTCAAGGATGAGATCGAGGATGTCATCGGCATCGAGGCGCAGGATGCCCCCTGCATCTCCGCCAAGGTCGGTACCGGGATCGAAGAGGTGCTCGAAGCGGTCATCAGCCGCCTGCCGGCCCCCGGCGGGGAAAAGAGCGAGCCGCTCAAGGCGCTGATCTTTGATTCCGTCTATGATTCCTATAAGGGCGTCATCGTGTTCTGCCGCCTGTTTGACGGCAGTATCCGCCGCGGGATGCCGGTGAAGTTCCTGGCGACGGGAGCTTCCGCCGAGGTCGTCGAGGTCGGATATTTCGGCCCCGGGCGGTTCATCCCCTGCGAGGAGCTGACCGCGGGAGAGGTCGGCTATTTTACGGCTTCCATCAAGAATATCGCGGATACACGTGTCGGCGACACGGTGACCGGCGTGGAAAAACCGTGCGCAGAGGCTCTGCCCGGCTATAAGAAGGTCATGCCGATGGTCTACTGCGGCATTTATCCCGCGGATAACGCGAGGTACGGGGAACTTCGGGACGCGCTCGAAAAACTGCAGCTCAACGACGCTTCGCTGTTCTATGAGCCGGAAACCTCTCAGGCGCTGGGCTTCGGCTTCAGATGCGGTTTCCTGGGACTGCTCCATCTCGAGGTCATCGAGGAGCGCCTGCAGCGGGAATACGACCTGGACCTCGTGACGACGGCACCGAGCGTCGTCTACCGCGTATATAAGACAGACGGGGAGATGATCGAGCTCACGAATCCCTCCAATCTGCCGGATCCGTCCTCGATCGACTATATGGAGGAGCCCATTGTCTCCGGGGAGATCATGGTCACGACCGACTATATCGGCGCGATCATGCAGCTCTGCCAGGAGCGGCGCGGAAAATATCTAAGCACCGACTACATCGAGCAGACACGGGCCGTGCTGAAGTATGAGCTTCCGCTCAATGAGATCATCTATGACTTTTTTGACGCGCTCAAGTCCAGATCGCGGGGCTATGCCTCCTTTGACTATGAGATCAAGGGCTATGAGCGGTCGAACCTCGTCAAGCTCGATATTCTGATCAACAAGGAGCAGGTCGATGCGCTCTCCTTTATCGTCCACGCGGACGGTGCCTATGAGCGCGGAAAGAAGATGTGCGAACGGCTCAAGGAGGAGATCCCGAGACACCTCTTTGAGATCCCGATCCAGGCGACCGTCGGCGGACGGGTGATCGCGCGGGAGACCGTCAAGGCGATGCGCAAGGATGTTCTGGCCAAGTGCTACGGCGGCGATATCACCCGTAAGAAAAAGCTCCTGGAAAAGCAGAAGGAGGGCAAGAAAAAGATGCGCCAGATCGGCAGTGTCGAGATCCCGCAGAATGCCTTCCTGAATGTCCTGAAACTCGGGGATGAGGATTGAGACCGCTTTCTGTCTACATCCACATCCCGTTCTGTGTCAGAAAATGCGCCTACTGCGATTTTCTCTCCTTTCCCGAGGACCAGGGTCCCGGAGAGGCAGGAAAGCTGCAGGGGCGCTATTTTGATGCGCTCCTTGCGGAGACGGACGCCGCCGCGGAGAAACTGAAACGTGACAGCGCCGCAGCTGTCCTTGTTCGGTGCGTATACTTCGGCGGCGGTACACCGTCCCTTTCGGACCCCGAGAGGATACGGGAGGTGCTCACGCGGCTCGAGGAGCGCTTTGCCTTTTCGGAGGATGCCGAGATCAGCTTTGAGTGCAACCCCGGAACAGCGTCCTGTGATAAGCTGCAGGAGCTGCGCCGGGCGGGGATAGGCCGTCTGAGCATCGGCGTGCAGTCCTTCGACGACACGGAACTGCAGCTTCTGGGACGCATCCACACCGCGTCGCAGGCAGTCAGGTGCTTTGAGGATGCCCGCGCGGCCGGATTCGACAACATCAATATCGATCTCATGGCAGCGCTCCCCGGGCAGACCCGGGAGTCGCTTCTTGGTTCCGTCAGACAGGCGGTCAGTCTCGCGCCCGAGCACCTGTCCCTCTACAGTCTGATCATCGAGGAGGGGACACCGTTTTACGAGCGCTATGCCGGGGAGGTTCCGGATCCGCATTTCGACAGGAGGGATCCCGATCGTGCGGATACAGGCTTATCTCATCTTCCGGATGAGATAACGGAACGGGAGATGCTGCACGCAGCCTGGAAGGAGCTCGCGGCCGCCGGTTACGAGCGCTATGAGATCTCGAACTTTGCCCTGCGCGGCCGGCGCTGCAGGCAGAATCTGACCTGCTGGGAGAGGGGCGAGTATCTGGGGCTCGGTCTCGGCGCGGCGTCGCTCCTTGACGAAACGAGGTTTTCGAATACGAGAGATTTGCACCGCTATCTGGAGGCTTTCCGCGGATCCGTGCCGGCAGAAGAAAAGACACTGTCCGGCGGAGAGCAGACGGAGCCGCTTTCCCGCATCCGGGAAAACACGGAGCATCTTTCTGCAGCTTCACAGATGGAGGAATTCATGTTTCTGGGACTGCGTCTGACGGAAGGAGTGCGTGAGGAGCGTTTTGCGGCTGCCTTCGGGCGATCCGTCGACGAGGTGTACGGTGAAGTTCTTGAGAAGCATATCCGGGACGGGCTGCTCATGCGGGCGGACGGCAGGATCTTTCTCACGGATTACGGGACGGATATCAGCAATTATGTGATGGCGAAATTCCTGCTGTAAACCTTGAATTTCTGTTGCGAATGAGAGGAGTTTCGCATATAATGAACAGGTATCATACGCATCAGGATCAGACGGTGAGCCGGATAAGGCCGGTGCCGTTCGGTCTTTGATGCTTTGTGGCCTGTCAGGGAAAATGCTGCATTGCAGTGATCAGCGATCATTTGGGGGGAGAAATACATGCGTTTCATACGTCTTGAAGAACTGAAACCCGGCATGCGCATCGCGCGCCCCATCTTCTCCAAGAAGGGCGTCATGCTCTATGACCGTGCGACCGTATTAAAGGACATGCAGAGTATTCAGAACATCAAGAGCTTCGGTCTCATCGGCCTCTTTATCCTGGAACCCGCGGAGCCTGTTCCGCCCATGACCGACGAGGACCGCGAGTTCGAGAGATTCCAGACCATGATGGCATTCCAGATCCAGGACGAGATGGAGGTATGCCGCAGGTCCAAAAAGACCGAGAACATCACACGGATCGTCGACGAGATCGTGCGCCAGTATGGGAATCTCAAGAACAAGATCACCTTTATCCAGGGACTGCGTTCCGCGGATGACTATGTTTTCAAGCACAGCCTCAATGTGGCTATCCTCTGTGCGATGATATCGCACGCGATGAACGTATCGCTGCAGGACCAGCGGGAATCCGTGACGGCGGCCGTTCTCCACGATATCGGCAAGCTTGACGTCGATCAGAAGATCTTCGCGGAGCGCGAGATCTCGGCAGAGGACCGTATCCGGCTGCTGCACTGCGAACTTAACGGCTTTGACCTGATCGGCAACCTGTACATGTCCAATCCCAACATCAAGCGCATCTGTTCGCAGGCGCAGCATCTTGTGGATGTCATGGACAACCCGGAGGAACTCAAGCGCATGAAGCCCGTTACGGGCGCCAGGATCCTCGCGGTGGCGGACACCTATGATTCCGATACGGCGGTGCGGATGGATCAGCCGCCGCTCTCCGAGGTGCTCACGCTCCGCAAGATGCTGGACCGCTCGGATGTCTATGATCCCAAGGTCGTGAACGGCCTCATGCGTTCGATCGCGATCCTGTCGCCGGGCACGAGCGTCGAGCTCAACACCGGAGAAAAGGCACTGGTCATCCGTGTCAACGATAACGATCTGCTCCGTCCGGTGGTGCTCACCTTTGACCACAACGAGATCATCGATCTGAGCGACCGCAAGACCTATGACGATCTGGACATCAGCGACATCATGAAGACCATGGACAACCGCCATGTGATCGATCAGGACGCGCTGAAAAAACTTGGTTTTTCCTGAAAAAGGAGTGATCCGATGGAAGGACAGATGACGATTCTTGAACAGATCCTGACTGAGGCCAAAAACGCCGAAGCTTCCGATGTGCATATCACCGTCGGTATCCCGCCGAAGATGCGTGTCAACGGCCAGCTCATCACGATGGACAAGTATGGGCGCATGATGCCGCCGGACACGAAGTCCATCGCGGACGGGATCATCAATGAAGCGCAGAGGGCACGCTTTGAGGAGAGGGGACAGCTCGACCTTTCTTTCTCCATCCCCGCGATCGGGCGCTTCCGTGCGAATGTCTTCAAACAGAGAAGTTCCATTGCGCTCGCTTTCCGACTTGTGGCAACGGAGGTTCCGGATGCCGAATCGCTGGGGATCCCGCAGTCCGTGGTGGATCTCTACAGCAGAAAGCGCGGACTTGTGCTCGTCACGGGACCGACGGGAAGCGGCAAATCGACGACGCTCGCTTCGATCATCGACAAGATCAACGCCAATCTCGAAGCGCATATCATCACGCTGGAGGATCCGATCGAGTTCCTGTACCGGCATGACCGCTCCATCGTCAACCAGCGCGAGATCGGCCTGGATTCGGACAGCTACGCGGCTGCCCTGAGAGCCGCGCTCCGCGAGGATCCCGATGTTATCCTGGTCGGCGAGATGCGCGACCTGGAGACGATCTCCACGGCGATCACAGCAGCGGAGACCGGACATCTCGTGCTTTCAACGCTGCACACGATCGGCGCGGCCAGCACGGTCGACCGCATGATCGATGTCTTTCCGCCTCACCAGCAGCAGCAGATCCGCATCCAGCTCGCCAACGTGCTGGAGGCGATCATCTCACAGCAGCTGGTCCCGACGCTGGACGGGAAACACCGTCTGGCTGCCTTTGAAGTACTGCATGTCAACGGGGCGGTGCGCAACATGATCCGTGAGGGCAAGACGCATCAGCTGATCACGGTCATGCAGACCAACCGCAAGCTGGGTATGATCACGATGGATGACGCGCTCACGGCGCTCTTCCAGCAGCAGAAGATCACCGCCGACAGTGCGGTGCGGTTCGCGCAGGATCCCGACACCATGTCGATGAAGCTCGGTGTGCGGATCTGAGAGCAGCCCGGATCATGGACAGACACAGCAAAAAAGTGACGATCAAGGGAAGCGGCAGCGGAGTTGTCCTGGTCCTGGATGACAGCACACCGTTTGAGGAACTGCGCGGAGAACTCGGCAGAAGGATCTCCGATTCGGCCCACTTTTTCAATGACGCGAAGACGCCGATCTATGTCCGCGGCCGCGCGCTCTCCGATACGGAACAGGAGGAGATCCTGGAGATCATCCGCAGGAGCGCGCATGTGACGGTGACGGAACTGATCGCGGAGCCTCCGGTACAGCCGAAGAAGCTCTCAGCCTCCGAGGTCTTTTCCGGCGAAGAGGGAGAAGAGGGCGCTTCACAGGAAGAAGACCGCTATGTCGGCGGCGATACGGAGGAGCTTTCCGCAGTCGACCGTGCGATCCTCAAGGAACTGGAAAGGCAGCTCTCCGGTGAGTTCGCGATCATGCACGCGGGACCCGTCAAGCGCGGCGAGACGATACGGTCCGAGCACAGCCTGATCATCCTCGGGGATGTCCGCTCCGGCGGACGCGTCGAGGCGGTGGGCAACATCATCGTGCTCGGGAGTCTGTTCGGAGAGGCCGCTGCGGGAACGGACGGCAATCTGTCCTCTGTGGTCGTCTCCAACCGTCTGCGTCCGTCGTTTCTTTCGATCGGTTCACTCGCGGGGTACAGTGCCCCGGCGCATCTGCGCAAGCGTCCCTTCGGGAAGAAGCGCCTCATGGAGGTGGCCTGTGTAAAAGAGCGGGAAGTCGTACGGATGGCGTACAGCGATTTCATCCGTGACAACGCCATGCTGTAAGGAAAGGAGTGTTTCATCTTGCCAACGATATTTCAGACATCCGGATTTCTGATCCTTTTTCCGTTCGTCGCGGCTCTTCTGGTGTTCGCCCAGAGAAAGGACACGAAGTTTCGCAGGGGGACCGTGATCGTAAGCGGGTTCCTCATCATGGCGGCTTCCGTGTATACGGCGCTCGGGATCCTGATCGGAGGAAGCTCCGTACAGGCGCCATTCAAGCCTGATCCCATCGATCTGTATCACATTTCGGAGTGTGTGATCCTGGGCGGTGAGATCTTTCTGCTGCTGGTCGTCATCATCCTGAGCTTCAAGCATAAGAAGATCTACTGTGCACTGCTCGGCATGCTCGGGACGATCCCCGTTGTCGCGCTCGAGATCGGCGGCTATTTCCCGGAGCAGGAGACGGCCCTCAGGCTTGATCCGCTTTCCGCGGTCATGTTCCTGATCGCCGGCGTGGTCGGTCCCCTCATCTGCATGTACGCGGTGGGGTATATGAGCGACTACCATCATCATCACACCAACGTACAGGACCGCACCAATGTGTTCCTGTCGCTCCTGTTTGTCTTCCTCGGCGGCATGTTCGGACTGATCTCCTCCGACAGCCTGACCTGGATCTACTTCTTCTGGGAGATCACGAGTGTCTGCTCGTTCCTGCTGATCGGCTACACGAGGACGGGGGAAGCCATCAACAACTCCTTCCGCGCGCTGTGGATGAACCTGCTCGGCGGCTGCGGATTTGCGGGCGGTATCCTGGCGCTTCTGATCCTTGACGGCGGTCGGGTGAATTCCCTGAGCGTCCTCATGCAGCAGACCCGGGAAAATCCGGTCGTGATGCTCGCCGTCACGCTTTTTGCCTTTGCCGCGCTGACCAAGAGCGCACAGTTCCCGTTCTCCAGGTGGCTCCTTGGCGCCATGGTGGCTCCGACACCTTCGAGTGCGCTGCTGCATTCGGCAACGATGGTCAAGATCGGCGTGTACATGCTGATCCGTCTGTCGCCGCTGTTCACGCACACCTTTACCGGCATCATGATCACGGTCATCGGCGGCTTCACCTTTTTCGCCGCGTCGCTTCTTGCGATCTCGCAGCATGACGGGAAAAAGGTGCTCGCCTATTCGACGATCTCCAACCTGGGCCTGATCACCGCCTGCGCCGGCACAGGTACCACCGAGGGTGTCTGGGCGGCGGTCATGCTGATGCTGTTCCACGCGGTGTCCAAATCCCTGCTGTTCCAGACAGTCGGTGATATCGAGAATATCATGGGCAGCCGTGATATCGAGGACATGCACGGTCTGGTCATCAAGCTCCCCCGTCTGGCACTGATCATGATGATCGGTATCTGCGGCATGTTCATGGCGCCGTTCGGAATGCTGGTCTCCAAGTGGGCGGCCCTCAAGGCGTTCGTTGACTCGCAGAGCGTGTGGCTGGTCATCTTCCTCGTGTTCGGTTCCGGCAGTACGCTGTTCTACTGGGCAAAATGGCTGGGCAAGATCTGTACGGTCATTCACCAGTCTGTCAACCTCGATGACTCCACGCACGGGAGTGAGCTCATCTCGATGGTCCCGCTCACGGGGCTGATCGTCGTGATGTGCTTTGCCTTCCCCTGGATGTCCGACTATATCGTCCAGCCGGTGCTGGACGCGACGTTTGCGATGAAGGTGCCCAATGTTGTCGGAGGAGCGGATACGATCATCATGATGATCATGGTCGCGATGATCTTCATCGTGCCGCTGGGATCACGCTTTTTATCCCTGGGCGCCCGCGACCGCATGACCATGTCCTATGTCGCCGGCGTCAATGCCGGAGATGACCGGCATTACATCGATTCCTTCGGGAAATCCAGACCGCTTTATCTGGCCAACTGGTATATGGAGGACTACTTCGGAGAGAAGCGGCTGCTGTGGCCGTCCATCGGCATCTCTGCAGTGATCGTGATCCTCATGGTACTCATCGTGATGGGAGGTGTGTTCTGATGACACTTGAGATCGTGATCCGTGTGGCTCTCTATATTGTTCTTGCTCCGATCATCGGCGGTCTCCTCGAGGGGGTCGACCGCGTGATCAGTGCCCGGATGCAGGGAAGACAGGGCCCGCCCCTCCTGCAGCCTTTTTATGATCTGAACAAGCTTCTGCACAAGCAGACGATCGTCGTCAACAGCATCCAGGTGCTGTTCATCATGGCGTACCTGATCTTTACGGTCTTTACCGGTGCGCTGTTCTTCGGGGGCGGAGACCTGCTGCTGGTGGTCTTTTCCCTGTCCATGTCGGAAGTCATGCTCGTGCTTTCCGCGTATTCCGTCAACGGCCCTTACAGTGCCATGGGTGCGCAGAGAGAGCTCCTGCAGATGATGTGCTACGAGCCGATGCTGCTGCTCCTTGCCATCGGTTTCTATGTCGCACAGGGGAGCTTCATGGTGAATGACCTTATCAGCCTTGACAGGCCGGCGGTGATCGCGCTTCCCGGCATGCTGATCGGGTTCGCGTTCATCCTGATCATCAAGCTCCGCAAATCGCCGTTTGACTTAAGTACTTCCCATCACGCGCATCAGGAGATGGTCAAGGGTCTGACCACGGATATCTCCGGTCGCGACATGGGTCTGGTGGAGCTGGCGGAGTGGTACGATACCACGCTGATGATGGGTCTGATCTGCCTCTTCTTTGTGACGGCGGATCCGATCAGCTATCTGTTCGGTGTGATCGCCTGCGCGGTGATCTTTTTCCTCATCACGCTGATCGATAACACGCATCCCCGCGTCAAGGCGATGCGCATGCTTGGACTGTCCTGGATCGTCGTGCTGGTCTGCGCCGGTACGAATCTGCTGATCCTGAACCTTGTTCTGTAAACATCCTTGAAAAGGGAGGAAAGACAAAAGTGAAACTCGCAAAATCCCCCTGGATCCTCCACTACGACGGATCCAGCTGCAACGGCTGTGATATCGAGGTGCTGGCGACCATGATGCCGCACTACGATGTGGAACGCTTCGGCGTCATCAACACAGGCAACCCCAAGCACGCGGATATCCTGCTCCTTACGGGCGGAGTGAACGCGCAGACGGCACCGGTCATCCGGCAGCTCTACAAGCAGATGCCCGACCCCAAGGTCGTGATAGCCTGCGGTATCTGCGCCTGCGACGGCGGCATCTTCAAGGAATGCTACAACGTCCTGGGCGGTTCCGACCAGGTCGTACCGGTGGATATCTATGTCCCGGGATGCGCGGTGCGTCCGGAGGCCCTGATCGAAGGCGTGAAAAAGGCGGTTGGCCTGCTCGACGAAAAGCGCCGCAAGATGAAGATCGCGATGAAGCAGGGCTACTGCATGGTGGACTACGGCCGGCTCGCGGTCCATACGACCGAGGATGACTATGATTCCCAGTCCCGGGGAGAGGACGAAGCCATGGGTGAGATCGTGGCCCAGCCTGCAAAGGAGCAGACTTCGGACGGGGGTGATGTGCAATGAACATGAAGATCAGAGATGTCCAGGCAGTCAGTATCCTGGAGGAAGCGGAAAAGTATAAGCACGAGGGCTACCGACTGATGCAGATCTGCGCCACGCGCGGCAGCATCGGCTCCCCCTCGGATCAGGAAGAAGGGGAACAGGCGTCTGTTCCCGCCTATGAGATCCTCTATACCTTCGGCATGGGATTTCGGATGGAGCAGATCAAGGTGACCATCCCGCAGACGGACAAGATCTCGAGCATCACCAGCGCGTTTCCGTGCGCGTTTCTCTATGAAAATGAGATGCACGATCTGTTCGGCGTGGATGTCCGGATGATGAACCTGGATTACCGCGGGAATCTCTACAGAACAGCAGAAAAAACGCCATTTAAGTGACAAGAGAGGAGTATTCCATACATGTCAGCCAGAAGTGTCATCCCATTCGGTCCTCAGCATCCGGTCCTGCCGGAGCCGATCCATCTCGATCTCGTCATGGAGGACGAGCGCGTGGTGGAAGCGATCCCGTCGATCGGATTCATTCACAGAGGACTTGAGAAGCTTGTAGAAAAAAAGGATTTTCAGGAGATGGTCTATGTCGCGGAGCGCATCTGCGGCATCTGCTCCCTCGGCCACGGTCTCGGATACTGTGACGCCGTAGAGCATATCATGGATCTTGATATTCCGCCCAGAGCGAAGTTTCTCAGGGTCATCCTCTCCGAGATGAGCCGGATCCATTCCCATCTGCTGTGGCTGGGACTTCTCGCCGACGGCTTCGGCTTTGAGAGTCTGCACATGCAGTCCTGGCGCCTCAGGGAAGAGATCCTCGACATGTTCGAGGAAGCGACCGGCGGGCGCGTCATCTTTTCGATCATGAAGGTCGGCGGACAGCGCCGGGATATCCCGCAGGATATGCTCAAGAGCTTCTGCGAGCGCATGGAAAAGATGAGAGAGGAGCTTAAGGTGCTCGCGCGCACGTTCCTTGATGATGCCGCGGTCCAGACAAGACTGAAGGGCGTCGGGATCCTGACGGCCGATCAGGCGGAGAGTCTTGGATGCGCAGGACCCTTCCTCAGAGCCAGCGGCGTGGCGCGTGATATCCGTGTCAGCGGATATTCCGCGTACGGCGATGTGCATGTGATCCCTGTGGTCCGCTCCGAGGGCGATTCCTACGCGCGCTGCGAAGTTCGGATCGATGAGATCTTCCAGTCGTTCGACATCATCCGCGAGGCGGTGGAAAAGATCCCCGAGGGACCGGTGGATGTGCCGGTCAAGGGGTTCCCGAACGGGGAGTACATGACACGTATCGAGCAGCCCCGAGGAGAGGCACTGTACTACATCAAGGCGAACGGGACAAAGTTCATTGAGCGCATGCGCGTGAGAACGCCTACCTTTGCCAACCTGCCGGGGCTCGTTGAGACGCTCAGGGGCTGTGATCTGGCGGATGTGCCGATCCTGATCCTCACGATCGATCCCTGCATCTCCTGCACAGAGCGCTGACAGAAGGCAACTACCGGAAGAGGAAGAAACACTATGGCAATGATCAATATGATCGGCACGGAGCTGAAGAACCTGTTCAGCCGGCCGGCAACCAGAAAAGCGGAAAAGAAATATCCGGAGAATACCCGGGGGCATGTCGTCAATGACATGGATCTGTGCGTGTTCTGCGGTGCCTGTATGATGCGGTGCCCCGCGGGCGCCATTACGGTGGACAGGAACGGGAAGACCTGGACGATCCGGCCGATGAGCTGCATCCAGTGCCGGGCGTGCGTGGACAACTGTCCGAAAAAGTGCCTTTCCATGGAGCGGCGCTTTACCGAACCGGGACCGGACAAGCTCACGATCACCTGCCATCAGACGGAAAAGGCGCGCCTCGCGGAGGAGGCGATGAAGAAGGCGGCAGCGGAGAAAGCCGCGGCAGCCAAGGCGGCCAAGGAAGCGGCGGAAAAAGCAGCAGCGGAAAAGGCGGCCGCGGAAAAACCGGCCGCACCCGCGGATGCACCGGCAGCCAAACCGGAGGCCTGAACCGGATGTGCGTCGCTATGCCCGGGACTGTGCTCGAGGTCAGGGACCGAAAGGCGGTCGTTGATTTCTGCGGCAACAGGATCGAGGCCCAGTCCGGTCTTGTCGAGGTAAAACCCGGTGACGCTGTCCTCGTACACGCGGGCTGTATCATCCAGGTGATCGCTCCCGGGGAAGCCGATGAGACCTTTGAACTGTTCAAACTGATCGAAGATCTGGAATAGTAAAGGAGCGCTATGAGAAGCTATCGCAATCCGATCCTGCCCGGATTTCATCCCGATCCTAGCATCTGCCGGGTGGGTGACAGTTATTATCTGGTGTGCTCGACCTTTGAATTCTTTCCGGGGATCCCTGTTTACAGGAGCCGGAATCTGACCGACTGGCACTGCATCGGCCATGTCCTCACAAGACCCTCTCAGCTGAACCTCATCGGTACGCCGCATTCCGGCGGCATCTACGCGCCGACGATCCGGTATCACGGCGGTGTGTTCTTTGTGACTGTGACCAATGTCTCCGGCGGCGGAAACTTCATCGTCCATACCAAGGATCCTTCGGATCTGTGGTCGGATCCTGTCTTTGTAAAGCAGCACGGCATCGATCCGTCGCTCCTGTTCGCCGATGATTCCTGCTATTTCCTTTCCACCGAAGATGAGACGGGCAATGTCGGGATCTACATGTGCGAGATCGACCCGATGACCGGCGAAAGGAAGACGCCGGAGAGACTTCTCACAAAGGGCTGCGGGGGCCGCAACGCCGAGGGCCCTCATCTTTACAAGATCTCCGGCAAGTACTATCTGATGCTGGCGGAGGGCGGCACGGAGTACGGACATCACGAGACGATGCTCCGGAGCGATCATCCCTACGGCCCGTACGAGCCCTGTCCGTACAACCCGATCCTGTCCCATGCCGATATTTTTGATTCTCCCGTTTCCTGCACGGGGCACGCGGATCTTGTGGACGACGTCAACGGAAGACTATGGATGGTTGCACTGGGTGTCCGGACGCTGCCGGGCGTATTTCTTCACAACCTCGGCCGGGAGACGTTTCTCGCGCCTGTGCGCTGGGAGGACGGATGGCCGTTTGTCGGCCGCGGCGGCAGGATCGACCTGACAATGGAGGCTATGCTCCCGGGGATCAAGGAACCGGACGAGACCACACGGGACGAAGGCTGGGTGGCAGATCTCGAGCGGGAGACGGACGGCTTCTTTGACGATCCCGTGCTCTCGGATGATGATTCCGACAGACGGGAGGTCGTATCCCGCGGGATGTGCGATATCATCCGGGCGAGAGATTTTACCTTTATCAGAAATCCCGACACGCCCCGCTATGAGTTTGATACCGACAACGAGATCCTGCGCCTGACCGGCGGTATCGCCGGCCTGGACGACTGGGACAGGGCAAATGTTTCCCCGACCTTTGTCGGCGTGCGCCAGGAGGAGTTCTTTTCCTCGATCGAGTGCGGCATGCGGCTCATCTCCGCGGAAAATGATTCGCCTGTCGACGGCGGCGCCGGTCTTACGGCATACTACAGCAATGAGCACCACCTGGATATCTTGATCACCAAGGAAAACGGGATGTTCTTTGTCCTCTCCAGACTCAGGGTGTTTAACATCGTGCAGGAAAAACGTGCGCGGATCCCGTCTTCGCAGGTGTATCTGCGGATCACTTCCGATACGGAGAATTATCATCTGTACTATTCGACGGACGGTATTTCCTGGGAACTGCTGGATGAGGGCGCATGCGCCGCTCTCTGCACGGAAATCACACGCAGTATGACGTTTACCGGCACGTTCCTCGGCTTTTTCGCTGAGGAGTGTGAGGCGCTGTTCATAAAGCCGCGCGTCATGTTTATCAGAACCTGATGTCAGACAACAGGATCGTGATCCTATGGCGGCAGTAGAAAAAAAAGAACAAAAATCGCATCTGAAGAGGATTCTGTACACGATCCTCGCGTTTCTGATCCCGCTCATCCTGTTCATTCCGGCCGGCAATTTGAGCGTCAGGGAATCCTATGACCGTGTGGAACTGGATGGCTGTTGGAAGGTGTATTACCGCGGCAGGATCACGGAGGACGCTGTCCTCGCGGACTTTTCTACAGGCGGGATCGTAGAAGGGGAGCGTGCCACGCTGGAGACGACCCTCCCGGATGTCCGTCTGTTCTCTCCCTGCATCACTTTCAAGACGAGGCTTTCCCGCGTCCGCGTCTCTCTGGACAGCAGGGAAATCTACAGCTTCGGTTATGATATTCCGGATGGAAGCTTTGTCCCGAAGTGTTATCATTATGTTCCGATCCCCTCGCATTTTGAAGGATGTACGCTGCGCATCGAGATCACGGCCGCAGAGGACCACGCTTTTTCCGGCGCCTATCCGGTCACTCTCGGGAACACGGAGGATCTGATCCGCGCATATGTTCATGAGAGACGGCTGGATATGCTGATCGGCGCGTTCATGTTTTTCTTCGGATGCATCCTTGCGGTCCTTTCACCGTTCCTGATCGTCAGTGCCGTGCGGGATATCTCCGTCATTTTCAGTTCGATGATCTCCATCCTTCTGGGGATGTATGTGCTGTGCTACAACGAGATCATGTCTTACTTTACGCACAGTGATACGCTTTCCCATCTGTTGGAGTATATATCGCTGTACTTTCTTCCGGTCGCAGTTGCCGCGTATATCCTGACCAGCGGCAAAGCCAGAGGGCGTGACCGGATCCTGAAGATCATCCTGGCGCTGGATACGATCTTCGCGGTCAGCATGGTCCTCATGCATGTTACGGGGATCCTGATGATCAATAAACTACTGACACTCTATCATGTCATGGTCGTGCTGGAATGCGGCTATCTTCTCTATCTTCTCGGCAGCAGAAAAAAGCAGGAGCACCGCGGAAGACAGGAGATGATAGGCGCGAGAACAGAACGCACGCTGTTTTTTGGGATCGTGATCTTTATCCTGTCGATCTTCGCGGAGATCCTGCGCTACTACCTGGTGAACTATATCTTCCGGACCGATAAGCGGCTGGGGATCGATTTTATCACCGTGGGTGCGCTGGCTGTGGTCCTGAGCCTGATGGTCAATTACTTCTTCCATTCGATCGATCATCTGACCGAGGCGAGGACGCGGATCAAGCTGCACGGCATGGCCTATACCGACGCGCTCACCGGGATCGACAACCGCGCCAGCTGCGATCAGTTTATGGCTGTGCTTGACAATGAGGGCGGTGATTACGCGGTTGTCAGTCTCGATCTGGACGGGCTCAAGGAGGTCAATGACAAGCAGGGCCACAGCATCGGTGATATGATGATCTCCGGCTTCGGCGAACTCCTCATGGACGCGTTTTCTGAATGTGAACTGGTCGGAAGGATGGGAGGCGACGAATTCATCGTCATCCGCAAGAACGCGCTCGGCGTCGATATGGAGCGGGATATCCGCAGCCTCGTGCTCGGCACGGAGGAGGCGAACCGCCGCGGCGGGACATTCCGCTACGCGTTTTCCTATGGGGTTGCGGACAGCAGCGAAAAGGATAAGGTTCGTGATGTCTATATGCTTGCTGACGAGCGGATGTATGAGATGAAGGAAGAACACCACAAACATCGCGGCGGGGCATATATGCAGGGCAGAGGAAAGCCGAATGCGTGAGACATTTGAAAAACAGAAGCGCAGGATTGCTGTTGTTGCCATGTGCGCAGCGGTATTTCTTGTGCTGCTGCTGATCATTTCGCAAGCGGTCCGTCAGACGGTGCACTACCCGTATACAGAACTATCCGAAGGCTGGCGTCTGCGGGGGTCCGTTTCCGACGCGGGGGAAAACGGCGGGTACCGCTCCCTGGACAACATCGCGAGCATCGCCTTTCCCCGCGGCAGCAAGGGGGATTATTATCAGGTCTCTACAGCACTGCCTGACATGGGGGGGATCCCTTTTCCGACGCTGATGTTTGAAACACGTTATGCTGCCTGTGAAGTCAGTGTGGACGGCGTTGTGATCTACCGGTCCGGCATGGAGGAACTTACGAGGGGCGGCTTTGTCGGTTCGACCTATCATCTTGTCACGCTTCCCGAGGAATATGAGGATCAGTTTGTTACCATTACCGTGTACCGTACGGAGGATCAGGCGGGCAGGTCTCTGAACACCCCGATCATCGGGGCGCATGAAGATATGGAGGCCATGCTGCTCCATCGCTATCTGTTTTCCGTCGGAAGCGGGTTCTTTCTGGTCATCTTCGGCCTCAGCTTTCTGTTCCTGTCCCTCCTGTATCTGGGGAGTGTGCCCGAGCTCAGGCCGCAGCTTCTGTCGAGCCTCTTATGCACGGTCCTCGGCGTGATCCTGATCTCGATCAATCAGGTAGGATTCCTGTTCATTCAGGCCAATACATCGACGATCATGTGCTATTTCTGTATTTATCTGATGATCCCGCTGGCGTATGCGATGGTCGGCGCGATGCATGTTGAGCATATTCTTCCGCAGCGGATCTACCGGTTTGTGATGGCAGTCTCGATCCTGTTTGTCGCTGCGGCCTGCATCCTGCATTTCCTGAATCTGATCCACTTAAACCGCATGCTGTATCCGTATTATCTCATCGCAGTCATCAGCATGGTGATCATCTTCCGGGATATCGTCAGAGGGGTGATCGACAAAACGCTGACGATCACGGGGCAGAATACACTTGTCGGCCTCTGCATCCTGATGGTGCTCATGGCCGCGGATATCATTCTGGTCATCCTGTCGCGCGTCGGCGTACCGGTCGAGGAAGAGAGCGCTCATATCATGATCGCGGTCGGCGCGATGATCTTTGCGGGATGCCAGATCGTCAACTATTTCTCCTTTGTCTCGGAGTCGGGTGCCCGGCAGAAGGATTACGCGTTCCTGCAGGATATCGCCTATCAGGATTCGCTGACCGGTCTTGCCAACCGCGCCCGCGCGGACATGGTATTTGAAGAGCTCAACAAAAGTCACGAGGATTTCTGCCTTGTCAGCGTCGATGTCAACGGTCTTAAGGACACCAACGACCGCTCCGGACATCTCGCCGGCGACAGGCTGCTCAGGGATTACGCCAAAGCGCTTAAGGATAATTTCGGTGATGAGGAGCTCTGTGCGCGTATGGGAGGCGATGAATTCCTGGTCGTCATGAAAAAGACAACACCGGATGGTTTCGGTGTGCGTCTCAGAAGGCTGTATAACGATCTTGACCGGATGAATGAAGAGGATAAGACGCTGTTCAGGAGCGCGGCGATCGGATACGCTTTCCGGCATGAATGCCACGGGGGCGATGCCCACGCGGTCTATCTGCTGGCGGATGAGAGAATGTTCGAAAACAAGAGGGAACAGCATATCCGGTACCGCATCAAGGATCGAGGGTGATGACCGGTATCCTCGAAAAGATCACCGTGACCGGCGCGGTCCAGGGGATCGGGTACCGGCCTTTTGTCAGATCTCTGGCGGATGAATACGGAATATCGGGATGCGTGAGAAACAGCGGCGGTATCGTGACCATCCTCGTGACGGCGGGGGCGGACAGCGATATCGCCGCTTTCTGTACGGCACTGCAGGACAGGGCGCCTGCGGGGGCCGTCATTATGGGCGTTGAGCGCTCCGCCGCAGAGCCTGGAGAAAAGTTGCCCGCCCTGCCGGAGCATGGGTTTGTCATCGAGGAGAGCGAGCCCGACCGGATGCCGGAGCTCGCGGTCTTTGTCCCGGATCTCGCGCCCTGTGACGCGTGTCTTGCCGAGATGCGCGATCCTTCTGACAGACGGCACAGCTATCCGCTGATCAGCTGCACATCCTGCGGCCCCAGGTATACGATACTGAACGCGTTTCCCTATGACAGGGAGCGGACGACGATGCGGGAATTCGGCATGTGCCGGGCCTGCGCGGCGGAGTACGCGCCGGACGGGACAGGCCCGGAAGATCCGACGGCAGCCCCTGTGATCCGACCCCGGGAGAGGCGGCGTCACGCACAGACGATCTCCTGCCGCGACTGCGGGCCGCAGATGTACTTTATCCCGGCGGACAGCGGGAAGACCCGGCAGGAAGGCGATGCTGCCGTCAGGGAGGCGGTGCGCGTACTTCTTGCGGGAGGTGTGGTCGGTCTTAAGGGCATCGGCGGCTTTCAGCTGCTCGCGCTGCCCGGCTGCGCGGAGGCGGTACGCAGGATCCGCGAAATGAAGGGGAGAGAGGCCAAACCGTTCGCGGTGGAGTTTTCTTCTATCGAAGAAATAAAAGAGTACTGCGCGGTCTCCGAAGCAGAGGAAGAGGCGCTGCTTTCCCCGGCACGGCCGATCGTACTGCTCAGGCCGGCAGCAGGCGGGGACGGACGGACAGCCGGCTGGGACGGGGTACTCGGAGACAGTGCCTTTATCGGCGTGTTCCTCGCCGCGAGCGGTGCGCATCAGCTGCTTACGGATGCCTGCGGGCCGCTTGTGGCGACAAGCGCCAATGTGAGTGGCGAGCCGATGTCCATCCGCGAGGAGGATTTTATCGGGCGCTTTATGGATCCGGGCCGGGACGCGCGCGCGGACGGCGTGCTTTCCCATCCGCGCAGGATCCTGTCCCCCGTGGATGATTCCGTATTGTTCTTCGGCGGTGAGAGGTCCGGTGAGGCGCAGTTCATCCGGCGCGCGCGCGGATACGTGCCGCTTCCTGTGATCACGCGCATTTCAGGTGACAGTGCAGAGCGCAGGCCCGGGCGTCACGGTGATATCCTCGCTTTCGGCGCGGACATGAAAGCCGCTTTTGCGATGGCGAGAGGAGAGAGGATCATCGTTTCTCAGCCCTTCGGGGATCTGGAGGAGCTTTCGGTCCGGCGCGCGTATCTTTCGGAGCTGGAGCGGCTGATCGGGCTGTACGGGCTGGAGCCTCGGACGATCGTCTGTGACGCGCATCCCGGCTACCACAGCACCTCCCTGGCGGAGCATTTTGCCGCGGAACACGGACTTGCCGCCCCGGTCAGAGTCTTTCATCATTACGCCCATGCGCTTTCCGTCATGGCGCAGAGAAATCTGGCGTCCTGTGCCGCGATCGTCTGTGACGGTACGGGATACGGTACGGACGGGACGGTCTGGGGCGGCGAGGTGCTGGTCTGCAGTGCCCATGATCAGGAACCGGAGGACCCCGGCTTTACGCGCGCGTGGCATCTGCCGGCCTTTCGGCTGATCGGAGGCGACGCGGGCGCGCGGGACGCGGAACTTTCGGCGGCATCCCTCCTGCTGTCGGCAGGACGGGACTTGACGCTCCTTCATCTTGAAAAAGACAGGGAAAACACGATCCGCGCGGCCTATGAAGCGGGAGCGGGAGTTCTCACCACCAGCTGCGGCCGTCTGTTTGACGCGGCGGCGTCGCTTCTTGCCGTATCGCGGGTAAACCGGTTTGAAGGAGAGTGTGCCCAGAGACTGGAGGCACAGGCGCACCGGTATCTGCGGGGGCGGGGGACAGCACTCGCGGATGAGGCGCACGCATTCGCAAATATATCATTAGAAGAGTTTCTGGAGAGACTTCTGTCCGGGGAATGGACGGGATGCGATCCGGGCAGGCCGGCTCTTTGTTTTCATGTTTCTCTCGCGCATGCCCTGGCACGGGCGGCGGCAGACGCGGCGGAGAGCGCGGGGGAACGGGACATCGTCCTCGCGGGAGGATGCTTCGCAAACCGCCTTCTGCTGGATCTTGTCATCAGGGGACTGGAGGAGAGAGGCCTGCACGCGGTCACCGGAAACAGCCTTCCCGCGGGCGACGGCGGGATCAGCGCCGGCCAGGCATACCGGGTCATGAAAGAAACCGGGAAATAATTTTCAGGATCTGAACCGTTTTCTGTTTTGGATACGTCTTAACATGTGAGAGATGAGATAATTTCGAGAGAGAAAAATCAAAAAAATCAGGTATCAAAAAATTTTTAAAAAAATTTGATTTTTTACTTGATTTTATGATCAAACAGGTATAGTATACAGGTAACAATAAATAGTTGTTTCCACCAAGAATAGGAGAAATGCCATGAAAAAGATGAAAAAAGTTATTGCAGTAGCAGCGGTGGTATCACTGTTAGCGGCACTTGCTGGCTGCGGATCCAAGGCGGGCAGTCTGGATGGCGGCGCCGGCACGCGTGACAGAGCCTCCGCAGACGGCCAGGTCTTCATTCCCGATGAGAAGGTCGCGCTTGCCGCGAATCCCGGCGATCCCGCGCTTCTCGCAGCTGCACAGGCAGCACTTGATCTGGTCAACCAGGAGAGAGCGGCAGCCGGTCTGTCCAATCTCAGCTGGAGCAACGGGCTTGCAGCAGCAGCCAGTGTCCGCGCACAGGAGATCGTAACCCTGTTCTCCCACACGAGACCCGATGGTACTGACTGGTGGACCGTCGACGGCAACATCATGTTCGGCGAAAACCTTGCACAGCTCTATCAGTCTCCTGAAGATGTTGTGAACGCTTGGATGAACAGCCCGACCCACAGAGCGAACATCATGGACGGCGAGTTCAACACCTGTGGTATCGCGATCTTCTCCGTAGGCGGCGATTGGTACTGGGCACAGGAGTTTGGATACTAATAGATCCGGGATCAGATTCATGGCATATGATTCATAGGAACTAACACAGACCCCGTCGGTTTCACCGGCGGGGTTTTGTTTTAAGTAAAAAAGTGGTACAATACAACCCAATGGATAACTGTTCCGAAAAAGGTGGCCTATGAGCAGCAAAGTAAAGCTCCTGATCGTTTTTTCAATCTTTTTGATAGCCGCAGGTCTTACTGTCTTTCTGAATGTCCGAAACGAGCATGTTCCGGATAACAGCCCCGATACCATCGGAAATCTTCCCGGAAATATACTGGGCGGCGGTCTGTTCTGCGAAGTGGACGGAACCGTCTATTTTTCCAATACCATGGACAGCCACACGCTCTATTCCATGGATCCGGATGAGACCAATATCAAACGCCTCGGCTCCATGGGTGTCAGCCAGATCTGCGGCGCCGGGAAATATCTCTATTTCTATATGGATTCTTCCCTGTATTCTCAGGGCAAAGGCCTCGGCTATATGGGGCATACCTTCGGCGTCTTCAGGTACCGGATCTCAAACGGCAAGACCATTTCGCTCGCCCGCGTAAATGTACAGATGATGCAGCTCTGCGGATCCACTCTGTATTATTCGGGTGACGCGGAGGACGGCCCGGGACTGTTCAAGGTCGGGATCAAGGGCTCGGATCCGATCAGGCTGTCCGACAGCCGGATCCAGCCGGCCGCCTATGACGGGAGATATCTGTACTACGCGGGGATGAACGGAGACCCCTCTCTGTATTCGGTAAATACGGCGTTTCAGGACATTGAGACGCTTGTCATGGCAGGCAATATCTCGCAGCCCATCCCGTCCGGTGATTTCGTTTACTATCTGGACAATACCCAGGATTATCATCTGTACCGCTACAACAAAACGACCGGTGCCGGTGAACCCGTCTGTGATGACCGTATCGATTTCTATAACACCAACGGTCGGTACATCTGGTATGCGACGAGTGCCGACGACAGACCTGCACTGAAGCGTATCAATATGGACGGTTCGGACAGGATCATTCTGGCGGACGGTGTCTACAATTCGATCCATATCACGTCAAAGTATGTATATTTCGCGCCTTATTCCAAGGCGGATGTCACTACCATATATCATATACCGGTCGATTCCATCGCAGGGGTGGCACAGTTTTCACCACCGATCGGTCAGTAAGCGGAGGAGATTCATGAAAGAATTGCGACACCTGATGACGCCGCTCGATTTCAGCGTCGAGGAACTGGAGAGGCTTTTCGATCAGGCGGGAGAGATCGAGCGGCATCTGCCGGACTTCGCGCATATGTGCGACGGCAGGATCCTGGCCACCTGTTTCTATGAACCGAGCACCCGTACAAGGCTTTCCTTTGAGACCGCCATGCTGCGCCTGGGCGGCAAGATCATCGGATTCGCGGATGCATCGTCCAGCTCTGCCAGCAAGGGAGAGAGTGTCTCGGATACGATCCGCGTTATTTCCTGCTTTGCGGATATCTGTGCCATGAGACATCCCAAGGAGGGTGCTGCGATGGTCGCGGCGGGCAGGTCGGAGATCCCGGTCATCAACGCCGGTGACGGCGGCCATGAGCATCCGACGCAGACGCTGACGGATCTGCTCACGATCCGTTCGCTCTACGGCAAGCTTTCGGATTTCACGATAGGCCTGTGCGGTGATCTGAAATTCGGCCGTACGGTGCATTCCCTGATCCATGCACTGATCCGCTATCAGGGAGTGAAGTTCATCTTCATCTCTCCGCCGGAGTTGCGCGTTCCCGACTATATCACAGAGCTGCTCGCGGAAAAGGGGATCTCCTATGAAGAAGTGATCCGCCTCGACGACTGTCTTCCGGATCTGGATCTTCTCTACATGACCAGAGTGCAGAGAGAGCGTTTCTTCAACGAAGAGGACTATGTACGTCTGAAGGATTTCTACATCCTGGACAAGGATAAGCTTTCCAGAGCGAAACAGGATATGCATATCCTGCATCCGCTTCCCAGAGTCAATGAGATCGCTGTGGATGTGGATGACGATCCGCGCGCCGCGTATTTCCCGCAGGTGCAGTACGGCCTGTTTGTACGGATGGCGCTGATCATGACGCTTCTTGATATGACGGATGATCATATGAATCACGGGCTGCTCCGCTGGTAAGAGCTTTCACACAGACAGATTTCGGGGGATAGAATCATGCTGAATGTCGGTAAGATTGAAGAAGGATTTGTTTTGGATCATATCCAGGCCGGAAAGAGCCTGTCGATCTATCATCAGCTGGGACTCGACAAACTGGACAACACGGTCGCCATCATCAAGAACGCGCGCAGCGGCAAAAGCGGAAAGAAGGACATCCTCAAGGTGGAGTGCGATATCGACACGCTGAACCTGGATGTTCTTGCTTTCATCGATCATAACATCACGGTCAACGTCATCCGCGACGGCGAGATCATTGAGAAACGGCATCTGGTCCTGCCGGAGGAGATCCGGAATATCATCCACTGCCACAATCCGCGGTGTATCACCTCCATAGAGCAGGGACTGCCGCACATCTTTTATCTGGCGGATGAGAACAAGGAGATCTACCGGTGCAGATACTGCGATGAAAAGTACCGCGGACGCGACGGAGAACTGTGATCATGAGGGAACTGACGGAACTGCTCCTGTTTCGTGAGACGGGGGAACACAGACTTCTGGATGATTTTCACCTGGCTGTCCGGGACAGCTGGGAGGGGGCGCATGCCGCCGCGGGACGGCTCCTGAGGGGCCTTGCCGCAATGGCCGGGGAGACTGGATTCTACGGAAATCTTTGGCATGACTATCTGACTTCTATCCTGGTGAGTGACGAGAACAGCTACAGTCTTTCCGCGGAGCGGAGAGGGGCGCCGGACGGCACTGTCCGCGGATTTGCGCTTCATGATATGGCGATCTTCCGGGAATGGTTTGATGCGGATCTGACGGAGCTTGCCCGCAAGACAGGCGTCCCGGAGCTTTCCGCCGCGGCAGACTACCGCGCGGATTCCTACGAGGGCAAGATCTACTCACGGCGTGTACGTACGGCGATCTGCGAGCTTTCCCTCGAACTTGCTCAGGCGGAGGATCCGGAGAGGATGCTGAACGCGCTGGAGATTTTCTACCGCCGGATTGGCGTCGGCACGATCGGTCTGCATAAGGCCTTCAGGCTTCGGGAGAGAGACGGCCGTCTGCAGATCGAGCCGGTGACACAGATCGCGGATGTGCGGCTTGATGACCTGGTGGGCTATGAGCGGGCCAAGCAGCTGCTTGTTGACAATACGGAAGCGTTTCTCTGCGGGGCACCGGCCAACAACTGTCTGCTCTACGGCGATGCCGGAACCGGAAAGTCCTCCTCTGTCAAGGCGCTCGCGAACACCTATTACGACAGGGGACTCAGGATCATCGAGGTCTACCGGCACGAGCTGCGGTATCTGCATGAGCTCATCGGCAGGATAAAGAGGCGCAATTACCGGTTCCTGCTGTATATGGACGATCTGAGCTTCGAGGAGTTTGAGACGGATTACAAGTATCTCAAGGCTGTCATTGAGGGCGGTCTGGAAAAGAAACCGGACAACGTCCTGATCTATGCGACCTCCAACCGCAGGCATCTGATCCGGGAGAGCTTCTCGGACAAGGCAAAGCTTTCCGATGACGACGTGCACAGAAGCGATACGGTTCAGGAAAAGCTGTCGCTCTTTGACCGCTTCGGGCTGACGATCTATTACGGGGCGCCCACGCCCCTGGAGTACCGGGAGATCGTCCGTGTGCTGGCGGAGCGCGAGGGAGTGCGCCTGTCCGGCGAGGAGCTGCTCGCTGAAGCCAACCGCTGGCAGTTAAAGCACGCCGGTTATTCCGGACGGACGGCCAGACAGCTGATCGATGATCTTGTTGGCAAGGAAGTACTTGCCGGTACAAGGCCGGGAGAGGAGCAACATGTCTGAAATCTGCGCTGCTATTGATGTCGGTTCTTATGAGATCAGCATGAAGGTGGTGGAGATCGGCGGTAAGAAAGGGGTCCGCGAACTTGATCATGTGAAGCGCCGCATCGACCTTGGGAGTGAGAGCTACGCGAGCGGCAAGCTCGGTACCGGCCATATTACCGAGATCTGTCATATCCTCAATGACTTCCGGCAGGTCATGAAGACCTGGGGCGTCACGCGGTTCCGGGCCTGCGGGACCAGCGCGCTCAGAGAGAGCAGCAACAGCAGCGTCGTGCTCGAGCAGATCGAAAAGCGCACGGGGATCCGCGTCGAGCTTCTTTCCAATTCCGAGCAGCGCTTTCTCGACTACAAGGCGGTTGCTCTGAAGAATGAAGAGTTTGAGCGGATCATCGAGAAACCCTCCGCGATCGTCGATATCGGCGGCGGCAGCGTTCAGATCTCTCTTTTTGACAGGAACAAGCTCGTCACCTCTCAGAATCTGCGTATGGGCGTGCTGCGCCTCAGGGAGAGCATCAACAGGATGGGGATCGGCCTGAAAAAGCTCAATCCCATGACCTGTGAGCTGATCCGGGCCCAGCTCTCGGTTTTTTCCCGGATGTATCTCAAGGACCGCGAGTTTCCCAATATCATCATCGTGGATGACTATATCGCACCGATCCTGCAGAAAAAGAAGATCCTCGGGGAGATCGGACTGCTGAGCGAGACCAGTGAAAAGTATCCGCGCGGCGTTGTTTCTGCGTCAAACCTGATCCGTTTCATGGACTCGGTCCCGACCGAGGCGCAGGGCGCAAACTGTGACCGTCTCGGTATCTCCTACGACAATCTGACGCTGGTCTATATTTCAGGACTGATCATCAAGTGCATCGCCGAGGTCATGAAGACCGAGACGATCTGGGCGCCCGGTGTCACGCTCTGCGACGGCATCATTTACGAGTATGCCGAAAAGCGGGACGTCCTGTCCGTCCGTCACGACTTTGAAGAGGATATCATCGCGAGCGCCTATCATCTGTCGAGCAGATACAAGGGCAACCGCAGGCGGAGCGAGCTGATCGGAGAGCTCTCCCTGGGGATCTTTGACGCCATGGCGAGCATCCACGGTCTGGGAGAAAGAGAAAAGCTCCTGCTGCAGATCGCGGCCATCCTGCATGACTGCGGCAAGTATATCAGCATGATGAATCTCGGGGACAGCTCTTATGCCATCATCATGGCGACGGAGATCATCGGTCTGTCCCATAAGGAGAGACAGATCATCGCCGGATCGGTCCGGGGAATCTACGCGGCGGTTCCGGAGTATGACAGAAAGGAAGCAGCGAACGCGCTGCTAGATGAATACGCGCGGATGACGATCCTGAAACTGACCGCGATCCTGCGCGTCGCGAGCGGTCTCGACAGATCCCATCTGAAAAAGCTCAAAGGAGCGGCATTTTCGCTGAAGGATGATAAACTCGTGATCTCTACCGATACGGCGGCGGATATCACGCTGGAAAAGAAACTGTTCAGCACGAGAGCGGAGTTCTTTGAGGAGATCTTCGGGATCAGACCGGTCATTCGGAACCAGCGGGGAGGCTAAGCTATGGCAAAAAAGGAAAAGAAGACGAACGTGCCGGATCTCAGGAATCCCGCTTATTATGAAAACCGGGAGCTCTCATGGATCGCGTTTGACGAGCGCTGCCTGCATGAGGCGAGAAATGAGGACAATCCGCTGATGGAGCGTCTGAAATTCCTGAGTATCACGGCCAGCAACCTGGATGAGTTCTTTATGGTGCGTGTCGCGTCCCTCAAGGACATGGTCGACGCCGAGTACAAAAAGCGGGATATCGCCGGTCTCACGGCATCCGAGCAGCTGGAGCGCGTGGAGACCAAGCTTCATCAGTTCGTCGATGAGCAGTACGCCACATGGAATAAAATGCTCCTGCCGCTGCTCACGGAGAACGGGATCGAGGTGATCCGGAGCGCACGCGAGCTCACGGAGGAGGATGAAGCATTTGTAGACCGGTATTTTGATGAATTCATCTATCCGGTACTTACACCGATGGCTGTGGATTCCTCGCGGCCGTTCCCGCTGATCCGAAACATGACGCTCAATATCGGAGCTCTGGTTACCAAAAAGGACGGAAGCGGCGAAACGGAATTCGCGACCGTTCAGGTCCCGGGCGGGATCGGGCGCGTGTTTGAACTGCCTCCGGAGGGCGACAGGCGCCGGCTTGTCCTGCTCGAGGAGATCATCCTGCGCAACATGCCCAAGCTTTTCATGAACTATGATATCGTCTGCGCGGCAACCTACCGTGTCGGCCGAAACGCCGACCTCTCCATCGACGAGGACGAGGCGGAGGATCTGCTCAAGGAGATCGAGAAGCAGCTCAAAATGCGTCAGTGGGGGCGCGCGATCCGTCTCGAGGTTGATCGTGATATTGACGGGAGACTGCTCTCGCATATCCGCGGGGAGCTCGCTGTCGAGGAGCACGAGATCTACCGCATTGACGGACCGCTGGATCTCACATTCCTGATGAAATACTACAGCCTGAGCGGACTGGATTCGCTCAAGGAGCACCGCTATGTTTCGAAGCAGCCGGTTCCGGCACTCTCCCGGGAGGAGGATCTGCGGGACATCTTCGCGAAGATCCGTGAAGGTGATATCCTGATGCATCATCCCTATGAGACCTTTGATCCGGTGGTACGCTTTGTTGAACAGGCGGCCGCGGACGATGACGTCCTGGCCATCAAGCAGACGCTTTACCGCGTCAGCGGCAATTCGCCGATCATCGCGGCACTCGCGAGGGCCGCGGAGCGCGGCAAGCAGGTTTCCGTTCTGGTGGAACTGAAGGCCCGGTTTGACGAGGAGCACAACATCGTCTGGGCAAAGATGCTGGAGCAGGCAGGCTGTCACGTGATCTACGGACTGGTGGGCCTCAAGACCCACTGCAAGATCACGCTGGTTGTCCGCAGGGAAGAGGACGGGATCAGACGTTATGTGCACCTCGCGACGGGCAACTACAATGATTCCACCGCCAAACTATATACGGACATCGGTCTCTTTACCTGCGAAGAGGACTACGGCGAGGACGCGACAGCTGTGTTCAACATGCTCTCCGGATATTCCGAGCCGGTCGTCTGGAACAAACTCTGCCTCGCACCGCTGTGGCTCAAGACCAGGATCCTGACGCTGATCCGCAGGGAGACGGATAACGCGAGGGCGGGACTTCCTGCCAGAATCATCGCCAAGATGAACTCCCTGTGCCACGAGGATGTGATCGCCGCGCTCTATGAGGCCAGCTGCGCCGGCGTGAAGATCGATCTGATCGTGCGCGGGATCTGCTGTCTCAAGGCAGGTGTGCCCGGGGTCAGCGAGAATATCACTGTGCGCTCCATCGTCGGCAATTTCCTGGAGCACAGCAGGATCTTCTGTTTTGAGAACGCGGGGAATCCCGAGTATTTCTGCAGCAGCGCGGACTGGATGCCGAGAAACCTTGAGCGCCGCGTAGAGATCATGTTCCCTGTCGAAAAGGAACAGCAGAAGCAGAAGCTCAGGCACATCCTGGATACGGAGCTGGCGGATACGGAAAAGGCGCATCTTCTGCAGGCGGACGGCCGGTATGTCCCTGCAATGAACGGGGACGGTCCGGCGGTCAATTCGCAGAAGATCTTCGGGGATGAAGCGGAACAGGCAGTAAAGCACCGCGGAGGGTCGGACTCGAGAGTTTTCGAACCCAGAACGGCGATCGAATAAACAAAGGGGGACAGAAATGACAGCGGAAGAAAAGTATCTGGAGCGTGTAGAAAAAGGGATCGCAGACGGACCGTTCTCCGATGACTGGTCATCGCTTTCGCGGATGCGGACACCGGCCTGGTTCGATGAACACCGGCTCGGGATCTTTACCCACTGGGGGATCTACAGTGTACCGGCGCATGCCAATGAATGGTATTCCCGGAATATGTATCGACTGGGAGATGAGGCGCTGGAGTATCACACCAAAGCGTACGGCTCGCCAAAGGATTTCGGGTACAAGGATTTTATCCCGGAGTTTACCGCGAAGCGTTTCGACGCCGACGAGTGGCTGGAGCTCTTTCGCGAAGCGGGCGCGGGCTATTATTTCCCCGTCGCTGAGCACCATGACGGGTTTCAGATGTACGACAGCGAGCTCTCCGACTGGTGCGCCGCAAAGATGGGACCGAAGCGCGATGTTCTGGCGGAGCTGAAAAGCGCCTGTGAGAAAGCCAATCTCCATTTCTGCGCTTCCTCACACCGCGCCGAGCACTGGTTTTTTATGGGGGTGGGAAAGGAGATCGAGAGCGATATCCATGAACCTCTGAAAAAGGGTGATTTCTACTGGCCATCCATGCCGGATGTGAATTTTGAGGACAGATGCAGCGTGCCCGCACCGACCGCGGAATATCTGAACGACTGGCTCGCACGCACGGCGGAGATCATTGAGAAGTATCAGCCGGAGCTGCTCTACTTTGACTGGTGGATCCATCACGAGGCCTTCATTCCGTATCTGAAGAAGCTCGCGGCGTTCTATTACAACCGCGGCGCCGTCTGGGGACGGGATGTGTCGATCTGCTACAAGCAGGACGCCATGGCCTTCGGAACCGGCATCTTTGAGGTGGAGAGGGGCGGCCTTGTCGAACAGAAGGCCTTCCGCTGGCAGACGGATACCGCCGCTGCAAGGAACTCCTGGTGCTACACCGATTCCCTGATCTACAAGCCCGCCAGAGAGATCATCGGAAATCTGGTTGACGCGGTGAGCAGAAACGGAAACCTGCTCCTCAACATCGGTCCCCGCGCGGACGGTACGATCGCCGAGGGAGACCGCCAGATCCTCAAGGAGCTCGGTGCCTGGATGCGTGTCAACAAAGAGGCGATCGACGGCTCGCGGCCATGGAGGATCTCGTCAGAGGGTCCGACCTGCGGCAAAGAGGGGCAGTTTACGGATACCGAGGAGCCTCCGTTTACCTCTGAGGACTACCGCTTTACCACCAGGGACGGAAATGTCTACGCGATCTGTATGAAGTGTCCGGCGAACGGTGAGTTCAGTGTAAAGAGCTTCAGGGATTCTTTCGATCCGGCCAGGAGAAAAGCACATATGCTGATCGACAAAGTAGATGTGCTCGGTTATAACGGCCGCATCGACTGGAAGGTCGACGAGGAAGCTCTGCATGTTTCTGCACCGGGGATCAGCAGTGATCATCCTGTGACGATCCGCGTGAAGGTGCGCTGAGACAGCGGACAGACAAAAGAAACGGCTTATCGGGAGATCCTGATAAGCCGTTTTTCTATTTCAGGTTTCGTCGTCGATCGGATAGTCCTCGTCATCCGGTTCGAAGTCCTCATCCGTTTCATCATCATCGTCGACGTATGGGTAGAGGCTCAGGATCAGGAGCTGATCAAAGGTATTGCAGGTTTCGATCTCCGTGAGGGTCAGGCTGTCGAGCGCCTGGTATTTCCCATTATTCGCGTTATAGACGTAGATGTCGTCATCGAAGCGGCCGAGCAGGAGCATGTTCGAAAGGCCCATCTTCCTCTCGTGCATTTTGTCGTTCATGGTCACGATATCCTGCAGTGTGTAGCCGCTCTTTTTCACGGTCACCTGGTAGGTGCCGAAGAATTCAAAACCGTTCCATGACAGGCCGTTCGCGACCTCGAGGAATTCCAGATAATCCGCCGGAGCCTGCGGGACGGCCACCCCCAGATCGGCGAGCTTCTGAAGATCCTCCTGCAGTCTCTTCAGTTCCATGCCCTCGGCGGGCTTTACGATCAGCGGCTCGCCTGCACAGGTACTCAGATCATTCAGAACATTTCTGATCACTTCCGCGTCCATGAATTCCCTCCTGTTCAGATCTCTTTGAGGATCTTGACGATCTCACCCGTGAGCTTCAGGGCATCCTTGTTCTGCTCCTCCTCAGAAAGCTCGTCATACGGTATGAGGTCATTATGTACTTTGGCAATGGTGCGCATCTGCTTTGACAGATTTCCGTCAGCATTAAGGAGAGTACTGTCCGCGAGCACATAGCCGAGTGTCCGCGTGTAGACATTCCAGCGCATATGCTCGTAGATCTTCCAGGTTCTGTCGGTGGAGGTGATGGTGTAATCGCTCCGGTAGAACTCGTCGATCAGCTCCACCTTGTACTTGAAGCTCAGTGTCCGCGCATAGACGGAATGACGGTTGTATTCACTGTTGCAGTAGGAAACCCAGGAGGGACTGTCAGGTCTGTCCGCGGGGTAGCGGACCTTGTGGATGGCGATCGTCGCCCGCTCGATGTCGGACATCGTGATGAAATCGTAATCGCAGGTCATCGCCGTACTCCCGACGAGCTCGATCCGCTCCGTGAGCAGATCGGGGTTCCAGTACCGGCAGACCGACTCATCTTTGATGTTGACCTGGATATGATAGCCGTCTTTTCTGCCGCCGCGTACACAGAGCGCCTGCAGACGCAGGGCCAGGTTCAGGTTCAGGAGGTCATCGCCGACATTGACGAACGCGAAGTTGAAATCGGGGAGGTATTCCGGGACATATTCCTCCAGCTTGCCGGCGGCGAAATCCACGTTGTCGAAGTAGTGGATCTTGTAAAGAGCATCGCCCTCCTGACTGTCCTTGTGGAGCTCCGGGATCTTCTGGAGAAGCTCCTCCCAGTGGTCCTCCCAGCTGTTCGGTTTATCCATGACCAGCACCGTGAGACGGTAGCCGGGCATCTGCGACAGATGGAGCACGGCCTTGAACATCTCCAGATTCCGCTCGTTCATGCCCAGGAGCAGAACGCCGATCCGGCGGATCTTCTTACCGTTTTCGGTATCCGGGACCGCGTCCCTGAAGATCGAGTGCTTCAGCAGGTTGTTATAGGCAAAATTCTCCTCGGTGCGCACGAAATTGACGACCAGGTTATCCTTGTCATCCGGCAGACCGTGGCGCGCCAGGAACCCGTCATAGAGGCTCCACGGCGTCTGGGAGAGTTCCACATAGATCCTGATGATCTTATCATCGATCGGCCGGCCCTCCAATGCGCTGCAGAGATCCTCGAGGTGCGAGAGATTCTTTTCCTCGTCGTCCTCGAACAGAAAGGCCTCTATTCTGTCCGCCTTTTTCAGGAGGCCGCAAAAGATACCGTCGACTGCGCTGTTCACATAGACGGCATCGATCGCCGCGAGCCGCTCCTTGTCCTCAGGGGTCAGATCCTCGCCGGTGCAGGTAAAGATCGACGTTCCCGCGGACCTGTCGATGCTCTCGGCAATGGCCAGCGTCTTTTCGTTGCAGACGGGGAAGAGGAAGACATTCTTCTTTTTCCCGAGCGCGAGACGCAGCCGCTGCGCAGGACCCTCAAGGAATTTGATGATCACGCCGATCACACACAGAAGCATCATGATGTTGGTCAGGGTGATCAGTGTCGCGTAGAAGCCGGAAAAGACAGGATGTCCGTCAAAGGAGATCCGGGAGTAGTCGTTGCCCTGATAGATATTAAAGGTCCTCAGGACAGCGGTGAAAAAGCTCTCGGCCGCGTGAAGCACCGGTGCGGATTCCGGAATGTCATTGAAGTATTCCTCGGGCAGATAGAGGAAGATACTGGCGGCAAATTCAAACAGGGACGCGGTGACCAGATGGCCCTGCGTGATGCTGCGCTTTTTCAGCAGGAACAGGATGCCTGCCAGAAACAGGATCAGGCCGGCGAAAAAGCAGAAATACCAGAAAACACACTCAAAGGCGGGTGACGGCATGGAAGACTCCTTTCAAAATACGACGTATGCCAGATAAGTATAGCATATCCGATGCGGAAAGTCGCCGGATGCCAAAAATATCATGAATTTTCGGCATACCTATAGGCATCACGGCAATCTCATAGTATACTGTATTCTGTATGAAACCATCAGGCGGGCCGTCCTGCATGTCAGCGGCGTCGGGCGGCGGCAGGTCACAAAGGAGGATGACTATGGCAATCGCACCAGGACAGGGAATGGGAGAATACAACGTTGATATCGTCATGTGTATCGATGCGACCGGCAGTATGGCACCGATCATCGACGAGGTCAAGGAAAACGCCATTTCATTTTATCAGCGTTTCATCGATGCGATGGAAGAAAACGACAAAGAGGTCGAGCAGCTCAGGATCAAGGTGATCGCATTCCGTGATTTCGGTGCGAACGGCGAGGCCATTGTCGAATCTGATTTCTTTGTTCTCCCGGATCAGAGTGAAAACTTCCGCTCCTTTGTGAGCGATATTCAGGCTGTCGGCGGCGGTGACGCCGAGGAAAACGCGCTCGAGGCGATCGCGCTGGCACTGAAGTCCGACTGGACGACCGGCGGCGCCAAGAGACGCCATGCGATCCTTGTGTTCTCCGACGCACCGGCTGTCAAGCTTCAGGACAGAGCTTCCTGCGACAATTATCCCCAGGGCATGCCCAAGGATATCGCCGAGCTCGGCGCCTGGTGGGAAGGAACGGATCAGTCCTTTACCGGCACCTATCAGCCCAAGGCAGGGCGCCTCGTGGCCTTTGTCCCGAATGCCGAGCCCTGGACGGAGATGCAGGCGTGGAACCGCTACTGGCCGGCATTCTCACCCGCGGGAACAGGCCTTGAGGATGTAGATATCCAGTCGGCCATCGACCTTATGGTAGGATCCTTCTAAATGGAACTGACGGTATATCGGCAGGCGTATAAACAGCGTCCGGACGGGACGATCGTATACAAAGGGGAGGACGCGCTCCCCTTTGTCAATGAACAGGTCCTGTTCGTAGCCGACGGACTGGGCGGTGCATCGTCGATCCGTCACAAGAGCATCGTCCCCGAGATGTTCGATCCGGACAAGCTCCCCGAGATCCTGCTCGGAGAGCCGGTCGGACAGCATCCGCATACCGATCTTGTCCGTTATGTCAAGGACTCCTTCTTTGAACTGTTCGCGGTGAAAAACTGCTACACGGACAATATCAACAACATCAAAAAGAGCGGCTATTTCGCCTCACGGATCGTCGCCCTGATCCTGCTGGACGAATTTATCTACAGCAAGAACCCCTACCCCGTGGATGCCTGGATCCGTCATCTGGAGAGACTCTCCGAGAATGAGCGGGCTGAGGTCCTTGAGGGGGCGGGAGAGCTCTGGGCCAAACTGATCCGGGACAATCTGCGCCGGATCGCCGACAGAGCGCATCTGATCTATGAGTCGGCGGTTTCGGGTCTGTCCCTGCTCGGCAGTACCGTGACCATGACGCTCTTTCGGGAAACGCCCGACCGGGTACAGGCGGTCTATCTGACAGCCGGTGATTCCAGGCCCTATTATTGGAGCGAGACTGACGGTCTCTGCCAGATCCTGCCGGATGAAGAGAGGGCGGACGGCGGGATGACCAATTACATCCGTGCCAACGAGGATTCTACATTCAGGATCAACTGTCACTATGTCGTGCTGCCGAAGCCCTGCATCCTGTTCAATGCCACGGACGGATGCTTTGATTCCAAATATTTCCTTTCGCCCATGGCGTTTGAAAAGCTGCTCCTGGAGACGGCGACAGAGTGCGATTCTCCGCATGACATGGGGATCAGGCTCGAGGAGATCTTTAAGGATTACGGCAAGCATGACGACAGCAGCACGATCGCGATGAAGATGTTCGGCTATGACGATTTCGCCGCCGTTAAGAGCAGCGCGCAGGCCAGGCTCGATGTGATCCGCGCGAAGTATCTCTCCAAGCTCCCTGATCTGCTGGACAAAGACCGTTCTCAGACAGATGCCGCGGAAGAGCGTCCGGAGACGGAGGTTCTCAAGGCGTATCTGCAGGAGACACTCTTTGAAAACTATCTGTACGGCTACCGCAGGTACATGGCGGAAGATCCCGTGCATCCGACAGACGGCTCCGGAAAAAGGAGCAGTAACGGAGGATTATGAAGGTCAACGGATACGAGCTCGTCAGCGAATGGAACGTCAGCCAGTGCGGCGAGACAGCCATCGGAAAAAAGGGCGGCAGCAGGTATTTCCTCAAGAAATACAAAAAACCGGTCCAGCCGATCGATAACGGGACTCTTGACGCCAGGACGATGGCGCACAACAAGCAGCTGTTTGACCGGTTTCTCAAGATCCGTCGAACAGTCAATTCCAGGATCCGCTCAATCTCCGGCAAGGGCGGCAATATCGTCATCCCTTCTGAAGAATTTATCCTGGATAACTGCTATGTAGAGGCGGCGGAGTTTGTCGAGGGCGTTGTGCCCGAGGAGGATCTCGAGGAGGTTCTTGCAGGGATCCCGGTCGAGGTCAAGCAGCTCCTCATGCAGACCGCAGCCGGTGCTCTTTCCAGCGTGCACAAGCTCGGCATCATCCACAGCGATCTGAAACTCAAAAACGTCCTCCTGGTCAGAAATCCTGCCGGCAACTATGTCGCCAAGCTCATCGACTTCGACAGCAGCTATCCGGTGGATGAAAAGCCCGACGAGATCGTCGGGGACATCAATTACTATTCCCCCGAGCTCGGTGCCTATGCCAGAGTTGAGGAGGATGAGGAGGAGCGGGAAAAGGCCAGCAAAAACCTCACCCCGAAATCCGATATCTTTTCCCTGGGTCTGATCTTTCATTTCTACTTAAGCGGTGAACTGCCGGGGCTTAAGGATCTGCCTGCAAAACTGCAGAAGATGCGGGACAAGGGCAGAAAGATCTACTGCTGGGCGGCGCTTCTTGCCGGTGCTTCCCTTGAGATCTCTCCGAAGATCAAGGGATCGAACTACCGCAAGCTCATTGAGGAGATGCTCGATATCGATCCCGCAAAACGCCCGGATGCGATCGATGTGCTCAAGCGCCTGAAAGGCGGAGAATCCCTGCTGGATGAACCCTGGCCGGAGCACGGGATCGGATTTGATCCCGATGAACTCGCCGCGGCCGGCGTCGAGGGCGTCAGGAGGATCGAGGACGGCGGGAAAAAGTACGCGTTGACCTGGAAGGACGGCAAAAAGAAGATCCTTACCAGAGAGGAGCTCGAGGACAGCGGCTTTGTGCTCGTGACCGAAGGCTTCTGCAGACCCTGGGAGGAACACGATATTACCTTTGATGAGGACAGAATCCGCAGCCGCGGCTTTACGGCAGCCGTGCGCAAGACGATGGGCTCTGTCAGAGGCTACCGGCTGATCCGCCCGGACGGCGCCGCCACTTTTTTCAGGCTGGAGATGCTGCTCGCCATGAAATACGCGGTCTCCGGCTTGGCTGCTCCAAAGCCCGCCGCGGTAAAACGCCCTGCCGCAGACACTGCGCCGCCCGCTGATGCACTGAAACCAGCCGCTCCTGCCGTGCCTGAGACCGCCTCGGGCGAAGAAGCGGAGCCCTGGCCGGAGCATAAGATCACATTTGACATGGACGGAGTCCGTGCCAAGGGATTTGCAAGGATCCTGCGCGGGACGCTCGGCGGTGTCAGAGGCTATCGCCTGATCCGTGCAGACGGATCAGAGCAGTTCCTGCGCTCCGAGATGCTCGTCATCCAGAAGATGGCAAAGAAGGTGTGACCATGGAGGGACATGCCGTCGCATACTCCGATCTGGAGGCGATCAGACTGTCCTTTCGTCTGAGGAGAAAAAAGCGCTCTGATGAAGCGCCCGGGGAGGAAACAGAGGTCCCCCGCATGGCTCATACGGACCTGCCGACCCTCGAAGAGGTGATCGCCGAAGAGGTTATCCCCAAAGAGAAAATGACATTTGCAGACCCCTGGCCGGGCCAACGGATCGTTTTTGATCCGGAGGTGATCCGGGCCAAGGGGTTTGTTCGTTCTGTACAGACGACCCTTTCCGGCGTACAGGGCTATTCCTTCTACAAGGCCGACGGAACTGCACAGTTCCTGCGCATGGAAACGCTCCTTGCGCAGAAGATGGCGCGCAAAGCACAGGCGGTGAGAGGATGAGCTGGATCTGCCCAAACTGCAGCCATATCAACGAAGACGACACAGAGCGCTGCCTCGTCTGTGATGCCGCGCGTCCGGTGGGATCCGATGCGCCCGAAAAGCCTGCGGGAAAAGCAAGACCGAAAAAAGAGCCCGCCGGCGGAGGGGAGCTCAAGGTCATCGTCAGTGAGGAAGGGGAGGCCCTGAAGCGCAAGGTGTACTCCGGAACACCGGCCCCGGTCAGGACAAAACCCGTTACCGCAGTCAGAAAAGATGTGCCGCCTTCTCCAAAGCGTGAGGAAAAGGAGAGAAGAAAGAAGGCTGAGGAGGAGGAACTGCGCAGGCGCAGGGAAGAACGGGAAAGACTGCGCAGGGAGGAAGAGGAAAAGAAGCGCAGGGAAGAGGACGCGGAAAAAAAGCGGAGCGCGGAAGAGGAGATCAAAAAGCGCAAAGAAGAAAAAGCTGCTTACCGGGATGAATTTGAATATCATATGTGGACTTTTCTGGGGCGTTCCCGGAGGATCGGCCTTGCGGCACTGGGGGTCGCTCTGGTCGGCGGCATCTTCACCATGGGCCCGGGAGGCTTGATCCTGGAGTTTATCGACAATCTGCGGCTGCTCTTCGGATTTCTGTAGATCAGATGGGGGACGGACTTGCTTAAGATCCTGCTGGCGGTTTTCGCGATCATACTGCAGCTCCAGGCGCTGATCAGCGCCGGTTTCTACAGCCTGTTTCTGCTCACGGATGAGATCGACGGGTATCCGTCGCGTGTCCTGCGCAGAAAATCCGCGTTTCTGGTCTTCCTGATGGGCATTTTCGCCCTGCTTGCCGCCGTGATCACGGGTCTGACAGGCGGAGGCGATGTCACCGGTGCGGCCTTTCCGCTGATGCGGGGGCTTGGTCTGTGGTTTGCGATCAGCTGGCTGGTGATCGCCGGCCTGCAGATCATCGTCCTGTTCGCGCATATCTATGGCATGGGGCTGTCCGAGGACACGCTGGCGCTCCTCTGGCATATCGTCTCCATGCTCGCTCTTGCAGGTCTGTGCCTGCTTCTGTGGTGGGCATCGGGACGGGCGATCACGAGAGCGGAAGAGCTGATCACAGACGGGGATAAACAGGTGGAAACGGGCAGCGTTGTGAGCAGGATCTGCGATTCGATCGAGGAGACCCTGAAGAACGCTCCTGCGGCGCCGGAGGAAACGGAGGAGCCGGAGGAGATCATGGAACCGGAGGACGCGGCGGAGACCACGCCGGAGGAGACAGCGGAGACAGAGGCCGAAGCAGAACCCGAGGCGGAACCGGAGACAGGATCGAAGGAACCTTTATATGCGATCGATTATATCTACAACACCTTCATCTGCGCGGATGAGAATCTGCCGGGGGAGGCGGCGCCGGTCCTGCGGTTTGCCAGGGATGGCACCTTTTACATGCTTCTCAATTTCGGCGAGGGGATGCAGGCGTTTGAGGGCACTTTTACGACTTCCGAAAAAGCCTTTGAGATGGACAGTGTCTATCTGTATCTGACGGTCGACGATCCCATGGGACAGATCCCCGCGCAGGCCACGGTCGTATTCGATGATTCCCCGGATTACTGCGAATTCCTGGATGAGGGCTTCGGCCTGATGGGGTACTCGGGGGCACCGTATCTTTTCCTGAGTGAGTATTTTTATCTGCAGCAGTACTGACGGCGGTTTCTGACAAGGGGACACAGCGTTGTATTTTTTCGAAGTCATCAAGAGCCTCTTCCGGTGGAGCAATATCGGTTCGATCCTGTTCTTTGCCCTGAACGCCGCGTTCATGGTTATTTTTCTGGGCAGCGGTGATCCGCAGAGGATGATCATCGTCGGCATCATCTACGTGTTTTCCGTAGCGGTCGCGCTTTCCCCGCTGGGGGAGTGGGTGCTGGCGCTTTTTGCCGGCGCGAGGAAGATGAAGCGCCTGGATATGCGGGAAAAGATCACGCCGATCGTGGAGAGAGTCCACGGCAGAGCTGTAGAAAAATCCGGCAGGGCGATGCCGCATGTCGTGATCCTCAAGGTCATGCACGACCCGGAGCCCAACGCCTACGCGATCGGAAGACGGACGGTCTGTGTCACCGAGGGACTTCTTGATCTATCGGACGACATGATAGAGGGGATCATCGCCCATGAGATGGGACATCTGGCGAAGCACCATACGGTGATCCAGCTGATGATCGGCGGCGGTAACTTTTTCATTACAGCGTTCCTCCTCATCCTCAAGGCGATCTGCTACATCAAAGGAGCCATCGCGGCGCTAAGCATCGCCAAAAAGGGAACGGACGATATCGCCGGTTTCATCTTCAATCTGATCGATGTCTTTACGGCGATCCTTGTGTGGCTGTGGACGAAGTTCTGCATGCTGTTCCTCATGTGGTCGAGCAGGAAGAACGAGTATGAAGCCGACAAATATGCCTATGAGATCGGATACGGGTGGAATCTGGCGGCGGCGCTCGATCTGATCGGCAACGGAAAGCACAGCAGTTCGTTCCTGAAGGCACTGTATTCCACGCATCCGGAGACACATGACCGGATCGCGAAGCTGCAGGAACTCGGTGTGAAATATTCAAGATACTGATCACGGAAGGGAGGCTTAAGATGAAAGCAGGCGTCATTTACCCCAGATGTTCCGTCACAAAAAAGGAGTTCGGCGTAGCGCTGGAGGAACGGGAGCAGGGAGGCTGGACCTTTGTCCGCGCCTATCAGCTCGGCAGTTCCAGAAGTATCTCTCAGGACGATGATACGCAGTATACCGGGGGACTCTACAGGGGACCGGATTATAACGGATGTCCGTTCTGCCAGGGCGGCATAGGACTGGTACTGTGCGGGAAATGCCATCAGTTTTCCTGCTATGACAAGAGCGGCTCATTTACCTGCGGCCACTGCGGCCACCATAGCCAGGTAGAGGGGACGATCGAAGGATTCGGCGGTTCCGGCGGGAATTAAAAGCGATCGCACGCGGCGATCTCGTCCGGGTATAAAACTATTCTTCCAGCAGATTCGTGATATAGGAGAGTTCTTCGCTGGAAATGCGGTCGTCGATCGAGCAGATCGCCGCGACCAGGTTGGCCAGTGTGTTGATCTCCTCATCATCGAGGTGATCCCTGACATCCATCATCATTTGATACGCGTCCTCATTGCCGGCACAGGTTCTGCAGAGGTCGATGATCTCCTCCTCGTCGGCTTCCACATCGAGCGCAGTGAAGAGACTTGCGATGAAAGCGTACTCTTTATCGGTCAGGTGTCCGTCCGCGGCGACAGTGGTCCCCAGAAGCGTGTAGAGGATATACATCCCGTCGTGCTCGGGATCGAAGCTGCGGAATGTGGGCAGCAGTTCACCCAGACAGTCCACGGCAAGATTGATCTTGAATTCATCACTCTGATTGACCAAATCCTGCATGATCTCACTGAATTCTGACATGTGCGGTCCCTCCGATCTGCAGCGGATACTGCTGCGGTGGCGAAAACGATTGCTGCCTGTATATTATAACTGACTTTACTCGGGCCGTATAGCGGGGATTACAAAAAGAACGAATAAATGGTATAATCTTTCACTAAAGAGGGGATCAAGGGATCAGGAAAACACACGGCGTGTCAGCCGGATTTACAGGAGGGGACAGGACAGTGGATGAACTGACCATCATCAGAGTCGGATATTTCTTTGCACCTCAGGACCGCCGCAAGATCGGCGAGAAGATGATGTCCGAGTATGTACTTGACCATTATCGGGACATTTTCGGTGATCATATGTCCGGGGAGCACGACGAGGCGGGCAGGAGCATCGTATTCAACCTGACCGGCGTCGACAAGAAGCGTGCGGACGATGCCGCCGAAGAGTTCAGTCATGAACTGGGACTGACGATGAAATCTTTCTACACAGTGATGGAGATCAAAGATACCGTGGAAGCAGTCCCCGCTGACGCAAAGCATCCAAAGCGGAGCGAAAAAATGGTCGGACTGCTAGCCATGGTCGATCGGCTGGTCGGTATGGAGTCCTTCAAGAAGCTGTGCCACGATATCGTATCGATCTCGGAATCGCCGGAAGCGGAAAAGCAGCAGGAGCATTTCGATAACTGTGCGTTCCTGTTCGCGATCCACGGCGGAGACGGCTATACCTACTATATCAATCTTCTGCGTACTCTGCTCAAAGAGTGCGGGGCCAAAGTGACGAATTCGTCATTAGGCGTCAAAGAGGTCAAGAAGGCACAGACCTATGAGGAGATGATCGATGTCATGTCGGATTCCGATTATGAGGGCGAGATCCTGTCCTTTGACCTCACCTATAAAGTAGAAAAAGCCGATACGGAGGAATTCAGGGATTTCATCCGCAAGATGCATTTTCATCAGGGCACGACGATGCCGATCTTTAAGATCCCCTATTCCGAGGGAGAGGAAAAGGAGCGGGTCATCCGGGTTCTTTCTTCGGTCTTTCCTCTCCATGTGATCGACGTACCTCCCTTTACCAATGAGCAGTACACCGCCTATGCCATACAGATGCTCGAGGCGATGGGGTACAAGGTGCAGAAGGTGGCGCATGATGAGATCGAGGATCTGATCGTGCAGAAAAGAAATCAGCAGCATTTTTACGGATTCAATTCGATCAATGCTCTCACGGAGGAGATCGCATACCAGAAGACACGATCGGAGATAAGGAGGAAGGCAGACATGTCGCTTGTGATCAGGGAAAAGGATCTGGAACCGATGCTTCAGAGAAGCCGCGCGGAGCAGGGCGGGCTGGACGCGCTTGATGAGATGATCGGCATCGAAGAGGTGCGCGCGCGGATCGACGAGATCCTGGTTCAGCTGCAGATCTCCAGCAAGCTGCCGAACGAGGAGCGCCCCAGCATGCACATGCTCTTTTCCGGCAATCCCGGGACGGGCAAGACCACAGTGGCCAGGATCCTGGGCAGGGTCTTAAAGGAACAGGGCGTACTGTCCAAGGGACTGTTCTTCGAACGGACCGGACGGGAATTTGTAGGCAAGTATATCGGCGAGACGGCTCCCATCACAAACGCGATCTGCCGCGATGCATACGGCTCCGTGCTTTTTATCGACGAAGCCTATACGCTGTACCGGGGGGATGATGAACGGGATTTCGGCAAAGAGGCACTGGATACGCTCCTTACGCAGATGGAGAACCACCGGCAGGATTTCATCGTCATCTTTTCCGGCTATTCGGACCGCATGAAAGAGATGCTCGACGCCAACCCCGGACTGAAGAGCAGGATCCCGCATGAGATCAAATTCAGCAACTATTCCCAGGACGAGCTGTTCCGGATCTACATGAGCATGGCAAAGAGAACCTACGCGGCCGCGGACGATCTGGAAGCGGCGGCCGGGCGCTATTTTCTGGATCTGTCCGACGCGCAGATCCAGGGGGAAACCTTTTCCAATGCGCGGTTTGTCCGGAACCTCTATGAGCGGACGGTGGCCAAAGCGGCCATGCGCCTGCAGACGTCGTCCGGCGGCAGGATCAAGGATACCTCACAGATCATCCTGACCGGTGAGGACTTCCGGCAGGCAAGCAAGTCGGAAGAATTCCAGGATCTTCTGCGGAAAAAGGCAACCTACGGTTTCATCTGATAACGGGGGCAACGGACCATGCTGAAAAATCAGAAAGAGATCGACAAGTTGCTGCAGCGGGCCGATGAGCTGATCGGAGCCGCGGAACTCAAGGAGTATCTTCACGAACTGGGCGGGATCTACGAGCGTCTACATAAAAGATGCGCGCCGGTTCTGTACGAGCGCGCGATCCTGCTGTCCGTCGGCGAGGGAGACGGGCTGCTCACCTGGCTCACGTTTCTGGCCGAGTACTGGCGGCTGCTGCTGGACAGGCCGGACATGCCGGAGGTGGAGTATTACTGGCTGAAGCTTCCGGATCTGATGGACGCCAAGGATCTCCAGAAGACATCAAAACGGGATATCGTCCTGCAGACGCTCGAGGAAGACAAGGTTCTCTCCTGTTATGTGCGCCGGTTTATCTGCGTGGATATCACCGCGTGGGTGGACATTATTGAGGGCGAGGAATTCCGGGCGGTCCTTTCTCGGTTCAAGGGCAGCATGATGGATCAGTTTGTCATTTTCCGTATCCCTGCTGTGGATGAAGTGACTCTGCGCCGTGTCAGGGAGGCGATCAGCTGGTTCATGAATGTCGAGGTCCTCTACCAGCCGCCGTATTCGATCGAAGATTACGTGACCTACGCGAAGAGACGCTTTAAGGCCAAGGATGTGCTCCTGGAAAAAGAAGCGGAGAAGGCACTTTTCGACATCATCATGAACGAACGCCGGAGCAGGGCTTTCTGCGGCTTCAAGACGGTGCGTACGATCGTGGACGATCTGATCTACAGGAAACTCTGCAGTGAATACGGCGACGCCGGATCTGACGAACAGGAAGCGGACGCATGAATCCATATGAGATAGAGCCGATCTACAATTACAACTTTACCACAGGCGCCGAGGATGACGATCTGACGCTGGAGATCCCGGGATACTTCAAGGGCGAGGCGCTCGTCCGGGAACTGCATTATAACGGGGGCGAGCACGCGGTCTATGTGCGCAACCCCCATCAGCTGCTTCTGTGCGATTTTATCCATCCGGGCGTCCGGGAGCTGCTGGCCGGGACGGTCGACATTTTCATCTCCGAGACAGACGCTAAGTGCGAATATATGGCCAGAGTCGTCCGTGACGATATCGATGCGCTGGCAGAGGAGGTGCTGCAGGTCCACGATTACCGGTTTCCCTATCATCCGTTCCCGATCGCGGACGGCACCCTGAGCATCGGCGAGGCAAAGTGCGAGTTCTGCGGGGAGACAAAGCACATCTACTATGTCGACCGGTATGAGGTTGACGATATCACGAATGAAAAGCGTTCGCGGATCCTCTGTCCGCACTGTATCGAGGAGAACAAAGCGGGGGATCTGTTCCGGGAGCTCGGGAAGGAATACCGTCTGGGCGGTGCCGGGGCCTTTTGGCGGAATCTTCCGTTTTTCTACCAAGGCCGCCCTACGAGCTTCTGGGCAAATCACTGCTATGAACCCGCGATCTATCTGGGACAGCTGGAGCCCGAGGACTTAAATCCCAGACTCCACGAGGAACTTCTCTCTACCTGGAAGTGGCTTTTGAATGTCTGGGGAGATATGGATCCGGCCGAGGTGCTCGGATGGTTTGAGCAGGGCAAGCTGAATGCCCATCTTTTTAAATGTGTGAAATGTGGTAAAAAATTAGTCGGATTTTCGCCAACGGAGAAAAGCCCATGGAATTAGAACGGACACCGGTCCATGAAATGCCGCAGGCGTCCGAAAGGGAGCCCGCCGTTGATATACACACGATCCCGCCGGAAGAGATCGAGCCGCTCTGTGTCTACAATATCCTGAAAAACGACGACGAGGAACTGATGATCCTCGTCCCAGGGTATCACAGGGGGGAGCCGATCGAGCCGGAGATCCACTATCACGGCGGACAGCACGCGATCCTGTCGCGCGGCCCGCATCAGAATCTCCTGATGGAGGAGCTTAATCCGGAGATCAGGGGAGCGCTTGCCGCTTCCGAATACGTTCTGGTGATGGAGATCGATACCAAGCGCCGCTATGCCGCCGCTCTTGTGAGCGATGAGGTTGGCCCGCTGGGGCGTACGATCCTGGAGGCGCATCGTTACTATTTTCCGTTTCATCCGTATCCGGTCTCGAACGGCACCTTTAACATCGGGGACGCGGTCTGTGACTACTGTCACACGCCGGTCCGCATCTACTACAAGGGACCGACGGACAAGGCCGGCGTGAAATGCGCCTGCCCGAGCTGTATCGAGAACGGAGAGATGATCCCGTACGATGAGAGCTTCTTCCCGGAGATCGATGAACGCTGTATCAACAGAGAGCACTGGATGGATGTCTACGGCGGTTCGCCCCCCTATCAGAGCGGCGGGCGGGTGCCGCCCGTCTGGGGCGTTCACTGTGAAGGGCTGGGGGTCTATCTCGGCAGGCTTGAGATCGAGGATCTGATCCCGGAGCTTCTTGAGGAACTGAAAGAAACCTGGGACAGTGAGCTCAATATCTACAGCGATGAGGAACCGGACAGGGTTTTCGCCGATCTGGAAAAGAGCACGGAGCGGGGAGAAGTACACCTGTTCCGCTGCAGCAAATGCCACAAAGTATTCTGCCTGTTCATAAGGAGCGATACCGCATTGTAACAGCACGGAAAGCGCGGAAGGAGGAGAAAGATGTCAGAGCAGCTTCGAAACGATGAGATCAGAAAGCAGTTCCTGGAAAAGAGGGAAAAGATGGGAGCGAACAAGCGGAAAAAGGCTTCCGCAGAGATCTGTGAGACGCTCTACAACCTGTTTCACGCACACTCGTTCTACAGCGGGTGTGTCTATCTGGCGTATCGTTCCATCCGCGGTGAGGCCGATATCTGGTCATTCTGTGAGGACATGATGTACCACGCGGTGGATTTCTACTTTCCTGTCGTGCAGGGAGACAGCCTGGAATTCTACCGGGTGGAACCCGATACGACGTTTGTGGAGGGCGCCTTTGGCTGTCTTGAGCCCACGGATCGGTCAAACCCGCTGAAAAAAGATGCCTCTGTTGTGGTGCTCGTCCCCGGGATCGCGTTCTCCAAGACCGGTGCGCGGCTGGGCTACGGCAGGGGATACTACGACCGGTTTCTTTCCTCTTTACCGAATATCACGGATAAGGTCGGGATCTGTTATGAATCGCAGCTCTGCAGTGAGATCGTTCCGTCTGAAACAGATGTCCTCATGAATGCGGTCGTCACGGAGGATCGGTTGTACAATACGAAAGGATGATCGTTTCGCCGTTTATAATCATACGGCATACAGGCTATATACAAATAATCGTGAATATTATTACGATATATAGATAGTATATCAAAAATACGTGATAATTAATACGGATGATTGATAATAATTTGTAAATACGTATTTTGATAAACGTAATAGCGAACATATAATACAAATATACACATAGATGCGTGCGTAATATCGATAATACTACTAATATATGTTAAAACGTGAACGCAATAACGATAATGACACGTATATGCGATAATACCAACATATATGTTGTTTGCACACATGAAATTGCGAAAATTAGTGCATGTAATATCGGTGATATATACAAAAATACGAATAAAATCAAATGATATAATGAGTAAATATCGATAATACATTGAAAGATGAGCAAAATAACGACTATACGTACGCAATCACGATAACACTGTACGAAATAACGATTACAATATCAAAATAACGATGGCAAATACGCGGAATATTGGTTGCATAATTCGGGATTCCGTGGTTTTGTTGATGCAATACCGATTACAAAACCTCTGAGAGACCTGGAGATACAGCATGAACTTCACGGGGAGGTGAAAGCCATGAAGAATATCACACTTGGAAGAACAGGGATCACGGTACCGCAGAATGGTTTCGGCGCGCTTCCCCTCCAGAGAGTTTCTCTGGAGGAGGCGGTAAAGATCCTGCGCGCAGCTTATGAGGGCGGCATCCGTTTTTTTGATACCGCAAGAGCTTACAGCGACAGTGAGGAAAAGCTCGGCGCGGCGTTCGGCGGCGGATGGGTCGACCGTCAGGACATCGTCATCGCCACGAAGACGCCGGCCAAGACACCGGAGGAAGTTTGGAGAGATCTTGACACTTCCCTGAACAATCTGCAGACGGACTACATCGATATCTTTC
>JAILFA010000080.1 GCA_024687125.1 Lachnospiraceae bacterium | reverse complement strand
GATGTTGTTCCGGCGGATCACGAAAGGAGGACAGGCGATGACATTCAATGAACTGGTTGAAAAAGTGAGAACGATGGCAGGAAAAGTGGATGCGTCCAACAGGGACTTCCTGGCGGTGCAGGTCAACATCACCGGCAAGGACAGCGGCGTATTCTATGTCAAAGTCAAAGACCACAGGATCAACGTGGAACCCTACGAGTACAACGACCGCAACTGCGCGGTGACGATGAACATGACGAATTTCAACAAGCTTCTTGACGGCAAGCTTGATCCGGTGCTGGCTTTTACGACCGGAAAGCTCAAAGTGGACGGCGATGTCGGCAAGGCACTGGAATTTTCGAAGCTGCTGAAATAGAAGAGGGCTTATGCTGTTTTTCGGGGTAAAAAAGAATCAGCAGCTGGAAGCGCTGATCGCAAAGACGCGTATGAACCAGTCCAACAATTACAAGGACGCCGCGCAGGAAAGCTTCCGGGACCTGCAGGCAGCCTATGACGCGCTGCTTGCCTCCGGCAAATTGAACGAGAAGCAGAAGGCGCATTATTCCGAGATCATCGGTATCCTGCGCGGTGAGCTGGACAAATTCACCCATAAGGATCAGAACGCCCGCTGGATGGGCGGAGGAGTGGGACAGTAATGCCTGATCAAATCTGATACACCCCCAGCAGGCGCTTCACGTCCTCGGTGTTCTCAGCAAAGCGCTCGGCGCCGGCCGCGATCAGCTGCGGCCTGTCTCGAAAGCCCCACAGAACCGTGATCATGGACAGGCCGGCATTCTTTATTCATAACTCCCTGTTCAGATACGAGTCCCTCGCTTTGAAGTAATCCTCTGTTCCCCAGAGCACGGTCGCGATCTTATCCTGGCGGCCCTGTTCATCATAGAGTCCCCAGCCGAAGCGGCAGGATGACACATAATCCGCATTGTCTTTGTACCACTCCAGATAATCCGACGCGTTGTAGTAGATATGCACTTCCAGCGTGTAGGATGCTGCATCCAGGAGCTTGCGGTCATCTGTCGCGAGTGCCAGATTGATCAGATTTGACAGGTTGGTGACCTGCATCTCGATCTCATCGGGATCCAGATTGCCCGTATAGGTGATCTTGTATCCATCCAGTTCCCGGTAGGCCTGACGGAACAGCTCCTCCGCGAGGTCCGTCTCGTCCATTTTCAGGAACAGACTGCCGAAGGCCTGGAAAAACCGCTGTCTGAGGCGCTTTCGATCCGTCTCCCGGTGCGCGTCCGCCAGGATCAGACTGAGGTCTTCCATATAGTCTCTTTCCCCATCCAGAAGCTTCTGCGGCGTGATCCGGTAGGGATCGCCCGAAACACTCTTCATAAGAGCCTGATATGTTTCCTCACGTTCCGTGGCCGATTCAAAGAATTGATAATCTGCCCAGAACGCCACCCATTCGAGCTTTGTCAGCTCCGTATAAAGCATGAAGTCGTTCTGATCGGCAAGATCCTTATCTTCCTTGCTGTCCCAGTCGATGAGGTCCTCGTAAACCTTGTGCGCAAGTTCGAGGGCGCCGGTAAACGGCTGGTCATTCTGCCATTCTGCTTTCCGGAAAAACGGGGCGCAGTCGCTGACAAACCGGCAGAGGAAATAGGTATTACTGAAGTACCCATATAAGTTTACTGCATCGAGATAAATCTCCAGGACCTCCATGTACAGGTCCTTCATTTCCTGATCATGTTCATGCCCGTCCAGATGGCTGTAGATTCTCAGCATCTCCTCTTTTGCCAGGGCCACCATCAGCTTTTTGCCCATCAGAGCCTGCTCATCCGCCCATTTTTGCTTTTCCGGCTCCCATTTGTCATAGTGCGGATACTCCGCCCTGGGATCATAGGGGAGCTCCAGCCGGTATTCCAGCGTTTCGATCAGCGCCTTCTGCTGGTCCAGGATTTCTTCGAAGTACCCGTAGCAGGAAATATACAGCTTTCGCCTGGTTTCCAGCAGATCCGCGTATTCAAGTGCTCTCTGCGACAGCTCCTCCTCGGGATACTCGCCGTTTTGAAGCTTTCCCAGCATCCTGTCGATCAGGACATCCTGCCATTTGATCGCCTTATCATAGTAACGGCTGATCTCTTCTTCCTCGGAGTAATAGGACACCAGCATCCCGCAGGCAGCATCACAGCCGGCTTCCCCGGACATTCCGAGAAGCCGCGCCCCTGTCTGTGCAAGGAGTCTGCGCCCCGGGGTCCATATATGGGTAACAGGGCTGTAGTCGTCTTTGCGCTTAAGATCGATGCCTCTGAGATAGGCAAGACCCATATAGTACAGGTGGACGGGGGAATTGTCCTGTACATATCCATTCGGGTAAAAGGTGTTTATGAGGATGCCTGCGATCGCCTCTTTCTGATCAGGCGTAAAAATCTGTCCCAGACCGGGGTAGAGCTGCTGCAGGAGATCCCTGTCTGTGGGCTCCGCCTCAATGGGGACAACGACCTTGCCGTTTTTAACGGCTTCCGGGTACTCGATCCGCTGGACATAGTTTTCCTCGATGACAAGATTCGGCGTGACCATGAGGAGGATCACCTTTGACCGGAGCAGGGCACCGCGGATGGCGTCGTTGTAGGCTTCACCGGGCACCAGATACTCGTCATACCACACGGCGATGTCCCGCAGGCGATCTTCCCCCCGCACCAGCTCATTCAGTTCATCGATGTGCCTGCGGTCCTTTTTGCGGTAGCTGATGAACACATAGCCGTCAAAGGCATCCCGCACAGCTTCTACAGAGGTGCTTCCCGTCAGGATGCGCTTAAGAAAACCCTCCAGCTTCTGCAAAAACGGGAGACGGGTATCATCCTTGCCCGTCCCGTCGAGCACCTGCAGTTTGCCGCACATCCGGGCAAAAACATGAGAAAGCCCGGGTTCCTTGAGGATCGGCAGTATTGGGATATGCATGGCGATGGCCCGGTCGAGGATCTTTGTCCGCTCCCTGCAGTGTTCCTTGAGAAACATCTCGGTCACGGGCACCACAATGAGCTTCATCAGCTCGAGCTGTCCATCGTCCAGGCCGTCCTGGTCGGCGTCCCTGTCCTCGTACCAGATGGCGCAGGTATCGTGGATACGGAGGATCTGATCGGAAATTTCGTCAAGATAGCGCTCACGGTCCGTCCGGGTCGCACAGAAAAAGATATCTGTGAGACCCGCCGGATCCCGTCCGCCTTTGGTTTTGAAAAGAAGGTCAGACATTCATTTTATCCATGAGTGTTCTGATCTGGGCATCCTTTTCAGCGAGTTTTGCTTCGTATTCTTCGCGCAGGGTTACTAAGGCCTCTTCCCGCTTCTGTAATTCTTCCTCGCGTTTTTCGAGAGCAGCCTGGTCTTTTTCGAGAGCAGCCTGGCCTTTTTCGAGTTTTTCTTGGCCTATTCTTATTTTTTCTTCGAGCTTTTGCATGTCTTCTTCATGCATGCGCCTGACTGCCTCAGCATCGTAATCATACAGAACGGACACGACTTTTGCCCTCTCTTTCCTGAGAAACTCAGCGAGGATCCCCTTTTCTATGCACTCATCAATTGCTGTGCCGATCGCGGCATCACGGTCTCCGGTATTCCCGAGATGTTTCCGTACCGCTGCGATAAACGCGGCATACTCCCGCATCAGCCGGCAGTTTCTGAGTACCTGATTGTCCTCGCCTTCGTTGATGTTGATCAGCCGGACTGTCAGTTCCAGCTGAGGATGCTCCTCCCTGTTGCGGAACAGCTCTGATAACCGGAGTTCTGTCTGATCCCCGGGGTTGTCCGTGCCATTGTAAAAGATGACAAACCTTGGTGTGGGAATCATCAGTTTTTCCCTGCGGTAGAGCTTTTCCTCGCCGATCTCGGCGATCATGATCTTAAACAGATCGTGAGCAGCGCTGCCTGATCCTTGCCGAACAGCATTCGGAACACGGAGTCCTTGAAATTCCGTCTGGTCCGGCTTTTTGTGGTTTTTCCTTTTCTCTTTCGTCTCATCTTTATCCTCCTGTGAGAGAAATGACCTTATTCACGCATCGGATAAGGCTGTGGTTTCGCAGGAAGATCTTTACCGCTCCCGGTTCGTCTTCCTGCCTGTTTCATGGGAATTTGTCAAGCAGGAATCTCGAACTTCGTGCCGATCGGCACACAGGGACGCGGCTGTATGAGCCGCAGAGAAACGATCTGCTTTACGCAAAGTGTACCACAGGCGGGGGAGAGGGGCAAATGATTTTATTTCTGCAGCCTCATCCATGATCATCCTGGTGCCCTTTTCGGATTTATGTGATATCATGGAGACAGGTCAATGACCGGAAAGGAGAAATATCATGGCAGGTATCATGGATTTTACAGAGATCATTAAGAAGGTAAACGGCAACCCGGAGCTCATGGCGCAGATCGCCAAGGCGGATCCCAAGGAAGGCGTGGCTCTCTTAAGGAAAGCCAATATTGATGCTTCCGAGGATGACATCAAAAAGATCCAGGCCACCGTCGCGGACGGCAAGCTGGATCTCGGCGACATCAAGGATCTTGCCGGAAGCCTTTTCAAGAAATAAACCGGCAGAAGACATCTGCCGGTCCTTGATCAAAACGGATGCTCGAGAAGTGCAGGCCTGCGGGCCTGCATTTCATTATTCTCCCTTGAGCCTCCGCTTGTCTTCATACATCTCCCTGTCTGCGCGGTTGAATACTTCTGACATCGAGCGGTCCGTCCCGGGGATGAATTCGGACATTCCGGAAGCCAGAACCGGTCCGGAGCCTGACCGAAGGTTTTCACGGACCTGCGCACGCAGGTTTTTCAGCAGTTCATCCCTGCTTAAATAATCGCTGTCGCACAGGAATACGACGAATTCATCCCCGCCCACCCGGAACACCGGGCTGTGGTCGAATACATCGCACAGAAGCATCGCTGACCCTTTGATATACTCATCGCCCGCCACATGGCCTTCGGAATCGTTGATCTGCTTCAGGTTATTGGCATCACAGACAACGAGCGCAAAGGCCGGCTGATCAGCGCCGCTGTCGATGCTTTTCTGTACCGATTTCTCCATTTCGGTATACGCGGTCTTGTTCCTGATCCCTGTCAGTTCATCCCTTCTTGCCAGTTCTTTTTCGGTGTTCAGGGCCTTGAGATGCTGGCGCTCCCTGCTGATCTCGGCGTCGATGTTTTCGATACCGATGATAAAATGTGAGTTGTCACTGGTCTTGCGAACGGTCATCCTGACGTGATGCGCCACGTCGCCCGCCATGATGCGGTAATCGATGCTGGTTCTTTTGCGGTCTTCTAGAGCACTGGTCATATGATCCGGGTCGAGGAAATCAAGCACGAGGTCACGGTCGTTTTTATGAACGATCTGCGGGATATCCGTCCGGGATTCCGCGTAAAAATCATCCCCCGATTTTTTCATATCGAGCTGACCGTAGATATTGTGGCATTCGTAGCTCACATAACTGGAGTCCTCGGCATCGACATAGTAGATCACGTCATAGTTGGCCGCCAGGCTTTCCGCGATCTGACTGAAGGTGATATGCTTCTTCTGATTTTCCATCCGCATGGTCTCAGCCGTGATCTCATCGTCGATATCTTTTTCATACAGCACAAAATGCCTTTCATCATTGGCGCGCCTCACCGTGAAGCGGAAATATCTCGGCTGTCCGCCGACCATGACCCTGTATTTATACGAATAGGATTTTCTGTCCCCCAGATTTTTCAGCATCGCCTCTTTGCAATAGAGGCTCCGGGCAAATTCCCGGTCGTCCGGATGGACATATCTGTCGATGTTATCATGCGTTTCGGCGTAGAAATCCCGGCCGTCCACAGGAACATTCATGGACTCATAATCCCGGCTGGTCGAGAATTCCCGGTATTCACCCGTCTCAATATCGATGTAGTACATCGCGTCGTAATCTTCCGCAAGGCCGGCCGCGATGTGGTCGGACACTTCTTTTTCCTTATGCTCGCCGGCCTCTACAAAGGAATGGATCACACAGATCCCGATCATCAGGCCCATGGCATAGGAAGGATATCTTGGATCGAGGATCTGGCATACCAGGAACAGCTCCATCACAAAACAGGTGAATCCGACA
>JAILFA010000037.1 GCA_024687125.1 Lachnospiraceae bacterium | reverse complement strand
TCATCGGGTTCCGGCAGATGACCGTTCGTGAAATGCCATTCCGCGCCGCTCTTGGCCACGTCGCAGACCAGCCAGCCGCCGCCGACACCGGTGAAATGAACCTCGGCATTCGGGAACAGGAAGATACCCGCCGCATCATTGACCGTTACTTTTGTTGCATTCGGCGCGTTGAAGATCAGCGTCTCGATCGTAGCCAGTTCTGTCGTGGGCTTATTGGCAAGAGATGCCGTATCGATCTCGGCACCGCCGTCCGTGCTGACAAGGATCTTGTCGATCCGGATCTCTGTAGAAGAGCTGAAGTTGAAGACGATATTCTGATTGCTGTTCTTTTTGATATGAACCTGTCCGTTCTCCCTCAGTCTGTTCTTTAACGCGGGATACTTGTCTACATCGATATAATAGGTTCCCGGATCGGCCTTCGTGATATCGAGGGTCATATGTCCGTTCGCCCCGGGCAGTTTGCTGTAATCGCCCACGCTGTCAAGGCCAGCCAGTCTGGTCGACTGCCCGGCGACATAAGCCAGCATATTGCCGACTTTTTTCTCGATATTCTCCTTGGTATCAAATTTCCAGTGATACGGAGCACCGTTCTCAAGGGAGAATGAGAATTTGCCTTTTTCATACTCAGGGACGATGAGAGTCGCCTCTTTACCCTTGATGATAGTCGAGCCGTTGACTGTTCCGGCCATGATATACTGGTGCGTGCTCTGCTCGCCGACCTTGGAATTGGTGGCACCGGTCTGCGGACCGCCCGCATTGAACACCTTGACCGCAAAGTTGGTCTCGGAGTCACCCGTGAAATTCCAGGTATTGGCTGTGATACCATAGATCCACGCGTCACCCAGCAGTCCCTTGGAGGTCTCGCTGCCGGGATTGCTTACGGTAAACTCCTTATTTGAATTTGCCTTGATCGCAAAAACCGAAAAGTCAGTCTCCGTAAAACTCACCTGTTCGGCGCCCTCCACGGAAACAGTGGCCTCGACATCCTTGACCTCGATGTCATCGGCAGTAATGTTCGCGTTCAGCGTAGTATCCGACGCAGCTTTCGCTTCATCAGTGAGCGGCAAGTGGGTAACTTCGATATCCGCAGTGCTTTCCGCCTCGATATCTTCTGTCAGCTGATTCTGAAGGAATTCGATCGTAACGCGGACAGAACCCTCTTCAGGCTGGAACTCAACAACGTTGCCGTTCTCATCGGGTGCAAGGAAAGCGATATCATAAAGCAAGGTGTTCTCGTCGCTGTAGGAACCTTCCTCACCGCCGTTCAGTGCTTCCATATAGGCGTCGTAGTTCTTGTCGCCCGGAACGATCGGGGTGACCTTGAGCTCCGTACCGGCCGGAAGAGCTTCCGGGTTCGACAGGACCGCAGTCACGCGGGCGTTGCCGTCTTCATACACAAAGCTCGTGCGCTCGTTGCCCGCCAGAGCATAGACAAAGAGGATCTCGGCATTCTGTTCGATCGGAAGCCACTCTTCGCCGTCCAGCGTGTACAGCCAGCTGTAGCCGCCCTCCTGCAGGGCGACCTTCTTCAGGCCCTTGATGGTCTCGCCATCCAGAGTTGCCTGAACATAATCATAATTGTCATATCTCTTGATCAGTCCGCTCGTGGGTTTGACGGTGCGGACATTGGTGAACGGAGCCGCCGTCGGATCATCGAGCATCAGAACTTCATCAAACTCAGGAAGATCGATCCCGGTGTATTCCTCGCTCAGGGGATTAAGAAACTCATCAACAAGAGTCGCCTTGACGCGGACCGCATCCGCGAGACCCATCTCGCGGTTGTAATCGCTGCGCTCTACGCGGGTCACGGCGATGACAGAGAAGGAATCCAGAGAGAACTCCAGGACATCGTCGCCGGTACCGGCGGATGCGCCGGCGGTCATGACCTGATAGGCATTGATATCAGCAGCGGTAAGATCCGTCGCGGAAGCTGTGGTGCTGTATGCCTTGCGGATTTCGGAAGGAAGCGCCATGTGGGTGACCACGATGTCGCTGCCGGTCTCGGCCTTGAGTTCGCCTGTGAGCTGCTGCTGCAGGAACTCCATGGATACCTTGACAGCGCCGTGCGCGGGCTCAACTTCCCAGTCCTCCATCATGAATGCAATGTCATAGAAGATGGTGTTCTCAGCACTCAGTGCTTCGTTGGTGTTGTGCAGTGCCTGTGCGTATGCATCGTAGCTGTAGCCGGGTGTGTTTTCATCAACGCGGGTAACCTCAACATAAGCCTCGTCCGGAACCGCTGCGGGATCCTCAAGCTCGAGGCGGAGGTTCATGGAAGAATCAGAGTATACATAGGTAGATTCGACGCTTTCCTGCGGGCTGTACTCCAGCATGACGGTCGCGTCTTCGGTGAAGCGGATCTTTACGCCGTCTACTTCATAGAAATATGCTTCGTAATCCTGGCCTTCGATCTCTTCCTTATATATAGTGGTTATGATGGAACCGTAAACGGTTGCCTGCACATAGTCATAATCAGGGGAATAGGAGCCAAACGGCCCGAAGGAACCCGTCTGCTTGCGGACACGGGAGATCGGCGGGCTGTCGGGATCATCGAGGATCAGCGAATCACGGAACCTCGGAAGATCCATCATCGTGTAGTCGCTGTCGATCTCATTGCCAAAGGTGTCAACAACGGATACCGTGATGTTGACCGGTCCGATTTGCTCTTCGGTGAGTTCGGGTTCGAGATCATTGCCGTACCCTTCCTCATCCAGATAGAACTGATCGCCCAGACCTTCGTTCGGGTCATCCTCGAGACGATAACCGTCATCCGAGAAGTCATCGCCGAGGCCTTCGTCACCGAAGCCCTCATTGCCGAGACTTTCGTCATCAGGCAATACAAAACCGCCAGCAGTGCCGTCATCGCTCTGCTGACCGAGCCCTTCCTGCCCGTCCAGAGTGGCGCCCGCGGGTTCTTCCGCCGCGGCGGGTTCACCGCCCGTGGCTGTATTGCCCCCGATCTCGCCCTCTTCGAGCATCTCCTCTACGGCAGCGGGAGTCTCCTCCGCAGCGTAGGCGACATTGGGCATCGCGTCGACCACATTGCCCGCAATGATGGCCGCTGCGCCGATACCCGCAACAATCCGTTTCCACATCAGATTCTTCATGTCATTCCCCTTTCGACTAAAGAACCACGTAAATAGCCTTCGTTAGTAAAGACGGTCCAAGTCGATAAAAACGTTCGTTATTTTTTATAATTTTTTACTTTTTTTCGATTTTTTTGTGGATTTTTGATGATCTGAAAGAAAGTGAATAAATTTAATCAAGAATTCTGAACAGAATTTCACTTTCCGGTTTTCTCAAGGAAGCTCTCCACCCTTTTCCTGTATCCTTCCGGATCGGTGAGGACCGATGCGGCGTGAGTAGCCTCCGGGATGATATGCACCTCACTGTACCCCTTCGCGGCTTCGCTCATGGCTCTGCTGTGCGCAGGGAGGATGAAGTCATCCCTGCCGCCGTGGATGAACAGAATCGGGATCTCGTTGTCCGCCAGGCTGTCAATGGGACGCATCTCATGATAGAAGTATCCGTAACGGATCTTCGAACAGAGCGAAGCCACATGGACCAGACAGGGCGGGAGATGAAAGCCTTTCAGTCCTGCTGCCATGACGCTCGTGATCTCGCTGAAGCCGCAGTCCGCCACGACAAAATCTATCGGCGGCTTATATTTCAATACTGCGATCGATGTGGCACTCCCCAGGGATTCCCCCTGGATGCCGAACAGGGATGCATCCGGATAGCGCTGTCTGCTGTCGCGGATCATCACCTCAAGATCGCGGCTCTCCCGGATCGAATAGGTACAGAAGGTGAGTTCGTTGGCGCCGTGACCGCGCAGATCATACAGGATGACATGGAATCCCAGATCCAGATACATCTTTGTATACTTGAGCGACCCGAAATGATTGTCCGTGTAGCCGTGCGAGATCAGGATGTAACGATCCGTCGGAACCGGATTCTTCAGAAACTGCGCGTGCAGGACATAGCCGTCATAGCTCTCCACGGTATAATCGGTCTTGTCCAGGGGATCATACCACGAGAGGTCGTAGTGCTCCTCCTGCCATCTGCGCGCTTCTTCGAGCGTCTGCCGCCTGATCCGCATGGAGTATGCGGAGAGCAGGAACCCGAGGATGACCACGAGCACAGCCAGGATCAATAGTACGATCAGGATCACCATCACAGCAGTCGTCACGTGCTGACTCCTTTCCAGATCACTGTTACCGGGGATCTTCCGCATTTCCGAGGCGGCCTGTCCCCATGGGTTCAGTATAGCATGCCTTCTTATATTATGGTACAATAAAAGCGCATATCGACATTCAACGGTTCACATCAGGAAAGGGGATTTGACATGAAAAAGATCACCAACAAGCTCCTCTGGATCTTCGCAGTCGGTCAGTTCGGCTGGAGTCTTCTGTCCGGCATCGTCAGTAACTGGATGGTGTACTACTACACCGGTACGCCCGACGCAAAGAACCCCAATACCGGCATTTTTGCTTCCGGCATCACCCAGGATCCGGTCCTGTTCAAATTGACTCTGTTCGGCCTGGTGCTGGCCGTTGGGCGGATCTTTGACGCGGTCACGGATCCCCTGATCGCCGGCTGGTCGGATGGCAGCAATTACAAGGGCGGCAGACGCATTCCCTTCATGCGGGCGATCGCGGTGCCGTTCGCGCTGGTGACCATCGGCCTGTTCACCCTGCCCCAGACAGGGAGCATCGTCGCCAATGACACCCTGCTCTTCGCGATGCTGATCATCTTTTACCTGTTCATGACGATCTTCTGCACGCCGTACAACGCCCTGATCGCTGAGCTCGGCGACACGCAGGAGCACAGGATCAATGTCTCGACTTATATTTCCTTTACCTTTATCGCCGGCCAGAGCATCTCCTTCATGCTGCCCAATGTAGCGGGGATGCTGGAAGGCGCCTTCGGGCAGGCCGGTTCCGTCCGTCTTGCCGTGGCCGTCATGGCGACGATCGCCTGTATCGCAATGCTGATCCCCTCCCTGTACATCAAAGAGCGCGATTACATCGACTCCAAGCCCAGTCAGACAAAGGCGTTCTCTTCCCTGCTCAAGACCTTTAAGAACGGACAGTTCCGCCGGTTCGTATACAGCGACGTGATCTATTTCTTTGCACTCACTCTGTTCCAGACGGGTCTTGCGTTCTATGAGACCAAGCTCATGGGGATAGAGGACACCTGGACCTTCCCTCTGACCGCGACCATGACTCTGGTGAGCGTGCTGTTGTACCCCGTGGTCAACAAACTGGCACCCCGTATCGGCAAAAAGAAGCTGATCATCACCGGTTTCTTCACCTATTCGTTGGTCTTCCTGATCACCTCCGTCTGCGGCCAGGGCCTTTACTGGGGCTTTATCGTTGCTGTCTGCGCGGCGGTCCCGATGGCGATCCTGGGGATCCTGCCGCAGGCCTGCGTGGCCGATGTCGCCGAGCTCTCCCGTCTGGAGACCGGCGAGGACCGCAGCGGCATGTTCTTCGCTGCCCGCACCTTTGCATTTAAGATGGGACAGGCACTGGCTCTGGTGGTCTTCACCTCCGTCACCGTCGCTCAGATCGTGAACGGCGAAGAGGTCGTCCAGGCTTCCCAGTACCGTGCCACCGCCGTGATCGCCACGGTGACCTGCCTCATCGGCGCCTGCCTGTTCTTCCTTTATAATGAAAAGATGATCCTCAGCAGGATCGAGGAGCTGAAAAAGAAATAGAGCCCCTCCTTTCCGAGACAAAAAAACACCCCCGGCAGGTCTGACCAGCCGGGGGTGTCCTTTTCCATATCTTTACCAGTTCACAGGTTCGTCCGATTCGCTCTTTGCAGCGAACTTGCTCAGAAGGAGCAGGAACTCGAGTCTCCAGTCATCATCGGCGATCTGCGGGAGCTTGACGAGGCGGTCCTTGACATCCTCAAAGCTCGAGGAGCCGGCGTAGGCGGATTCTCTCAGGAGCATGCCTGTCTGTGCTACACCCGCCGCCCAGGAGAGGTTGTCGCTCATCTCATCCCGGCGCATATCCTCGGTCACAGGGTACTCTCTCAGCTCGCTCTTATCGCCGTCGGGGGCCTTGTAGCGCAGGTTCACGGTCAGCAGCTCGTCACTTCCGCTTGCCACATTCTCGGAGTACTTGCTGGTAACACCCGGGACTTCCATCTTGGAATCCACCGGCACGATCTCATAGAGCACGGTCACGGTCTGGCCGGATCCGACTTCGCCGCCGTCCTTGGTGTCATCCGCAAAATCCTCTGCTGCCATGGCGCGGTTCTCGTAGCCGATCTGGCGATAGCCCTTGATCAGTGCAGGGTTGAACTCAACCTGGAACTTCACATCCTTGGCGACCGTCACGGTCGTTGCGGTGAACTCTTTTTCCAGTACGCGCTCTGCCTCATCCAGGCAGTCGATGTAGGCGTAGTTGCCGTTGCCGTGGTCCGCGAGCGCTTCCATGCGGGAATCGGAGTAGTTGGTGTAGCCGACGCCCAGGACTGACAGGAACACACCGTCCTCGCGCTTTTCCTCGATGAGGTCGATCAGCGCCGCTTCGGAGGTCACGCCGACATTGAGGTCACCGTCGGTGCAGAGGATCACGCGGTTCGTTCCGCCTTTGACAAAGTGCTTCTTGGCCAGTTCGTAAGCGGTGATGATGCCTTCCCCGCCGTTGGTGGAGCCGCCGGCTTCCAGAGAATCGATGATCTCGTTGAGTTCGCTGCGCTTGGACGCGCTGACTCCGTCCGCAAGAACGCTGGAGTAACCGGCGTAGGTGACGATCGAGATCTTGTCATCGTCCGAAAGCTGCCTGATCAGAGTCTTCATCGCTTTCTGCACGAAGCCGAGCCTGGTCACGCCGAACATAGAGCCGGAGGTGTCGATCAGGAGGACGATATTGGAGCCGCCCTTCTGCTTGACTTCCTTGGCTTTTACACCGACCATGAGCAGCTCCGTATCATCGTTCCAGGGGCAGGGCGCGATCTCGGTCGTCACGGAAAAAACATCGTCGCCCCCCGGTGCGTCATAGTCATAATCGAAGTAGTTGATCATCTCCTCGATGCGGATGGCATCCTTGTTCATCCAATCCAGGAGTTCTCTCCCGGTCCTGCCGGAGGTCAGCGCATCCATTCTCAGGAGCGAATAGCTCGCAGTGTCCGTATCGGCAGCAAAAGTGGAAAACGGGCTGGTCTGCACCGACATGAAGCCGTTTTCCGACACTGCCGTGAACTCCGCTGTATCGATCGGGGCCATCGGGTCGGGCATCCCGGAATCACCCAGCATCACAGGCTCCTCATAGTATTCGCCGTCCACTGCTCCGGCATCGGCGGCAGCCTCTTCATATACAGCGGCCTCGTACACTACACCGCCGTTCGCCGACTTGCTATCGTCCCAGGAATCCTTCTCCTCGCGCTGCGCCAGATACTCTTTTTCGCGCGCCCGCATCAGCTTTCTGACCTCTTTCTCGGTCAGCGGCTCCGCCTGCTCATCCGCATCCCGCTCTTTCTGATCGCGGTCCTTTTTTGCGGGATCGCCCGCCGGCGTGCCGCAGCCGGACAGGATCAGGGCGAGTGCCAGCGCCAGTGCCGACAGTCTCTTCATTCCTCTGCGCATCTTTCTGTTGGTTCCAGTCTTCTTCCTCATGATCTTCTCCTCCTTTTTACTGCCACATCGGGTGGTTCCGTGTTTTTCGGTTTCCTGCCCGATGGTTTTTACGGGCCTCTGTCTGTATAGACGGACAGATTCCCCCGGCGTTGCAGAAAGATCCAAA
>JAILFA010000051.1 GCA_024687125.1 Lachnospiraceae bacterium | reverse complement strand
CTCGCCGACGGCATCCAGCTGGACGTCCGGCGGCGCAAGGCCGAGGTCTTTGAAAAACACCTCATTCAGGTTGTAGTCATAGTTCTGGCCGGTATGCGCCAGGATCGTATCAAACATCTTTCTGCATTTCTCGATCACCGCTGAAAGCCGTATGATCTCCGGCCTCGTCCCCACGATGATCAGGAGCTTAAGCCGTCCGTTTTCCTGCCAGTGGATGTCCCGCGTTTCTGCCATGTTTCTGCCTTTCCCGCTGATAGCGAATTATCTCTGCGATCGTAGCATAAAAGCTCCATTTTTTCAAGGGAGAGAGCGGGCCTTGTTTGACTTGCGGGGCAAAAAAAGCTATCATCAAATAGTTATGCTTTTTGTGTTTTGAAGCTGTATCAGGAGGCTGTATTGTTCGTTCGATCGATCGTTCCGTTTGCGTATGCGGTGCTGCTCGGGTGTGTCTGGGGTGCCTGGTTTAAAAAGAAGTTTTCCGGCTCCCTTGCCCTTGCGTTTATGACACATATTCTGCTTGTTCTTTTGAGCGGACTGGTTTTCCGGCGGTTATCCCCCGGGGTATACGGCGGGATCGCCGCTGCGGCGGCCGCCGGCGCGGTACTGATATTCAGGAACAGGAGCCGTATCACAAAGCAGACGATCCGTGAATACCTGGGAAAACAGTGGGATGAGGGTGTATGGATCTTCACGCTTTTCTACGTTTTCTGCATTCTGATGAATATCGGGAAGAGGTTCGTTACCTGGGATGAGTTTACGCACTGGGGGATATTCCTCAAGGAGAGCCTGCGGCTGGACAGCCTGTACTGTATGTCGCCGCTGAATTTTGATCACAAGGACTATGTTCCGGCCTTTACACTGTTTGAAGTGATCTGGTCAAGACTGAACGGACGGTTTTCGGAACCGGACGCGTACAGGGCGATACAGGTCTTCATGTTTTCCCTGCTCATGCCGGTGTTTGAACGGGGAAGCGCGCGTAAGCGCAGGCTTTCCGAACTCGGCGCGGTGCTGCTGGTTTTGCTGGTGCCGCTGTTTTTCAACATCGACAATGGGTTCTGTTTCTATCATTCGATCTACTGCGATCTGGCTGTGGGGATCCTGTTTTTCTGGTGTGTGTTTGAGGCGTACCGGTCGCGGGAGAGCCTGTCTTATCAGCTGCTTGCTCTGACGATCGGACTGTCTGTCCTTGTTCTCGCCAAAATGACGTCAATGGCGCTTCTGCCGCTGATCATTGCTCTGTTTATCGTGCGTCTGCTCCTGTTTTCCGGGGAGAAGCTCCGGCCAAAACAGTGGGCTTTTTCCGTTCTGACGATCGCTGTACCGGTGGGCCTCTGGTTCTGGTTCAACCGGTTTGCTGCCGGATATGTGGAAAATACGAGCGGCAGTCAGAGCTACGGCGGGATGCGGTTATCCTCCCTGAGAGATGTGTTCACTTCCCCGGGGAACAGCTCCATACCGTATCTTAAGGGGGTGCGGGACGCGTTTGTCGATGCGCTCCTTCACAGGGATATCCTGCTGCACGGTTCATACGTGGCGGTGATCCTTGCGGCCGCGATCGCCTTCTTTATTCTCAGCCGCTTTGCGGAAGACGGGGCGGAAAGAAAGAAGAGGGTGCTCGCGGGACTGTGGACGATCGGAGCGGGGATCTATTACGCGCTGCTCATGTATTTCCTGTACTGTACTGTTTTTAATGAATATGAGGCACTGCGGCTGGCCAGCTACGAGCGGTATATGAATTCCTTTGTGATCGCCGCGGTGTTTCTTCTTGTCGCGGTATACCTTGACTCCGAGATTCCGGAAAAACACAGCAGGGGGTATTGCTGCCTGCTCCTGATCGTCTTTCTGGATCTGGCGTTCTTTCACGCGAAGGCGTTTGATCAGGCTCTGCCGGGGAGCTTCACGCACGATGAAGAGACGGTCAGCGACTTCCTGGCCCATGCGGACGCGATCACTGCGGCGATGGGAGAAGAGGAGAGCATGTTCATCGTCAGGAGAGGAGATAACGGGGAGTTCCTGTGTCACGAGAGGTATTACTGCAGCCCCAGAACGCTCGGCGGCGGAAGTATCGGCCCCGTGGTGGATGAGGCGGATCTCTGGTCATCGGATAAAACGCCCGAGGAGTTTATGGACAAGCTCAGGGGCTATGACTATATCTATTTCAGCCTGCTGGATGACGCGTTCCTGGAAAGATATGCCGGCATCTTTTCCGATCCGGAGCTGCTGACGGACGGATCGATCTGCAGGATTACGGGCATTGATACGCTGGTGCATCTGGAATAGACTGCACGGCCGAGGAATTGCGAACAGGCCGCGGATGTGCTATTCTCAATAGGATGTTGTGCGGATCGAAAGGAGTTGTGAGGAGCGGATGATCCGAAAGATCGGAAAACTGATCCGGCAGATACGCTTTATCTTTGATCGCAGGCAGAAGCTGGAGCTGACCGGCGTTCTGATCCTGATCGCCGTGACGACGTTTATCGAGCTTGCCGGTGTCGCCGTGATCTTTCCCTTTATCGAGGTTCTCATGGAGCCGGAGACGATCCGGACAAACCAGCTGCTCTGGGATCTGTATCAGCTGGGCTCTTTTCAGTCCGCCGAAGCGTTCCTCGCGATGATGGCGGCATTGATGATCGTGGTGTATATCGTCAAAAACCTGCTGACCATCTTTTCCTACAATTTCCAGTACCGGTTCACCTTTCGGAATCAGAAGAACATCGCGGCCAGGATGCTGCAGGCATATCTGGCGCAGCCTTACGGCTTTCATCTGTCCCACAACAGTTCGGAGCTGATCCGCGGCATCAACATGGATGTGTCGATGATGTTCCAGGCGGTCCTGGCGATCCTGGGATTTCTGGCGGAAACGCTTGTCTGTCTGGTCCTGGGAGCGTATCTTCTGGTCGTCGATCCGATGATGACGCTGCTGGTGGTTGCCGTGCTGGGCGGCTTTGTGCTCATCTTTTTAAAGAAATTCCGCTCCTATCTGCTCACGATCGGCGAGGAGGATCGGAATTACAACCTGGGGTTTGTCAAATGGCTGCAGCAGTCCTTTGACGGCCTCAAGGAGACAAAGGTCCTGAACCGGGAGAGTTTTTTCCAGGAACGCTTTGAAGATCAGTACGATCACTGGGCCGATCTGGAACAGGTCTTCCGGAGCCTGCAGATGATCCCCAAGCCGATCATGGAGACGCTGTGTATCGCCGCCATCATGGTGGCCGTCATCATCAAGCTCCTGACCGGGACGGATATGCGGGCATTTGTCGGGACGATCTCCGTGTTCGCGGTGGCGGCGTTCCGACTGCTGCCGTCCTTCAACCGGCTTACCGTCTATCTGAACGCGATCTCCTTTAATTATCCGGCGTTTGACGCGGTCTATCGGGAGCTGGAGCAGATCGAAGAGATCTCCGGTGCGGGATGCGCTTTTGCGGATCTTAAGGATGTGGAGCCCTTTGATTTTGAAAGCGCGATCGAGGTGCGTGATCTTTCCTATCGTTATCCTACGGGGGAGAAGACGGTTCTGGAAGGTCTTTCCCTCAGCATCCCGAAGAACCGTTCGGTTGCCTTCATCGGCCCTTCGGGAGCCGGCAAGACGACGCTGGCCGACATTATCCTGGGGGTGCTCACACCCGCGCAGGGGAGTGTGTATGTGGATGGCGTGGATGTGTTTACCGACA
>JAILFA010000147.1 GCA_024687125.1 Lachnospiraceae bacterium | reverse complement strand
TCCGCCTTTCTGTCCAATATGTCTCACGAGATACGGACGCCCCTGAACTCGGTCCTCGGCATGAACGAGATGGTGCTCAGAGAGTGCGATGACCCTAAGATCATCGGCTATTCGGAGAATATCAGATCCGCAGGCACTACGCTGCTTGGACTGATCAACGACATCCTTGATTTTTCCAAGATCGAAGCCGGAAAGATCGAGATCATCCCGGTCGATTATGACCTTTCCTCCCTGATCAGCGATCTTGTGAATATGATCCGGCCGAGAGCCGAGGAAAAGGGACTGGAGCTGCTCCTTGATATCGATGAACATATCCCGAAATATCTGCACGGAGATGAGATCAGGATCAAGCAGATCATCACGAATATCCTGACAAATGCCGTAAAGTACACGGAGCACGGGAGCGTGACCCTCAGCATCGCATCCGAACAGACAGAGGTTCCCGATCAGATCGATCTCCATGTCTGTGTCCGGGACACCGGCATCGGCATGAAGGAGGAGGATCTGAAAAAGCTGTTCGCCAAGTTCGAAAGGATCGACGAAGAAAGGAACAGAAACATAGAAGGCACCGGCCTTGGCATGAGTATCACAAAGAGCCTGCTCGAATCAATGGGCTCCGCGATCGAGGTGGAGAGCAGGTTCGGTGAGGGTTCGGCCTTTTCCTTCCATCTGAGACAGAGTGTGGTCGGCAGAGACCCCATCGGCGATCTTGCGGCAGCTGTGCAGGAAAGACTTCAGACACGTGAAAAATTCGCTGAAAAGCTCTACGCCCCAGATGCAAGTATCCTGATCGTCGATGATAATTCCATGAATCTGGAAGTGTTCAGAAATCTGATCAAGCTGACCGGGATCCGGACAGACACGGCGGACAGCGGAGAGCAGTGCCTGAAAAAGTCGATGGAGCAGAAATACGATCTCATCCTGCTGGATCACATGATGCCGGGGATGGATGGGATCGAAACCTTAAAACAGATGAGGGGGCGGGAAAATGACAGAAATCATGAGACGCCTGTCATCTGCCTGACAGCCAATGCCATTTCCGGTGCAAGGGCGAAGTATATCTCCGCCGGGTTCAGCGATTATCTCACCAAGCCGATCGAGTATGAAAAGCTGGAGGAAATGCTGATCCGCTACCTGCCGCAGGATAAAGTGAGATCTGAACGGGCAGATGCCGCTCAGGCGGAAAGCGATGCCGGGGTGCCGCCGGAACTGTCGGAACTGGACCGGGCAGGCATCATCGATGTATCCGCCGGGATCAGGTACTGCGGGACTGTGGGAGACTACCTGTCTGTCTTTCGTATGTTCCGTCATGATCTGGGGGATAAGATGGCAGAGCTGGAGGCACTGCACGCCGCGGGAGAACGGAATGACTATACGATCAAGGTGCATGCCCTGAAGAGCTCTCTGCGCACCATCGGGGCCGGTGAGATCAGCGAAGCGGCAAAGCGGCTGGAGGATGCGGGAAAAGAAGGCGATGCCGCCTACATCGACGCGCATCACAGAGAATTCGCGGACGCGATAAAGACACTAAAGGATCAGCTGGCTGCCGTACCTATGGAGGACGAGGGCGGTGAGACCTTAGAAGATACGGAAAGCGGCGGCTTTTTTATCGTCGAGTGAGAGAAGTTGACCGCGGGATCCCGCACAGGTGTCACTCCAGCGGGATCCGCGTGAAGTATTCCTCGTCGTTTTCGTGATGGATATACGCGCCGTTGTTCAGCTGGACCTTCAGGCTCGCCTCGTTGTCCTTGTTCACCGACAGATAGGCCTCTTTGATCCCGAGGTCTTTTGCTTTCTGCAGTACCAGCGCCAGCCCTTTCGTGGCATAGCCTTTTCTTCGATAGGCGGGTGACATGCAGTACCCGATATGACCGGGGCCCTCGCGCAGAAAGTCATTGAGGCAGTGCCTGAGGTTGAGCACGCCGACATAGGTATCCTCGTCCGCCAGGACATAGGTCGTATCCGGCACGAAGTTCTCCGGCAGCTCTTTCCCCAGAGACCAGTTGCGTTTCTTTTCTATCCATTCCAGGAACTCTTCATAGCTGAAGCCGTACACGTTGTTGATGTAGCCGTTCTCGTCCTTCGGGAACGTGTTATACAGCGCGTATGTTTTGCGGTAGTCGGAATCCTGTACTCTGATCAGTTTCAGCATCGCTTCCCTCCTGTTTTTCCGGGTTTTCCACATTATAGCAGAATGTTTTCTCAGAAAAAAAGAAATTTCCTGTTGACATTGAGAGATTTATCACTTATATTGAATATAGATTCAATGAATATGTATTCAGCGAAAAGACTCAACAAAACAGAAAGGCGGAAAAAGATATGGAAACAAGGAAAAAGGTTGTCATCGCAGGGGCAGGGATCGGGGGACTTTCGGCAGGCATCTACGCGCTCAGAGCGGGCTTTCAGGCGGAGATCTATGAAAAGAACCCCGTGGCGGGCGGAGAGTGCATGGGATGGAACAGACAGGGCTATCACATCGACAACTGCATCCACTGGCTGACCGGCACAGATCCTTCCACGAAGCTCTGGCAGGTCTGGAACAGCCTGGGCGCGATCGATGAGAATACGGAATATGCCGATGAGGACAAGTTCTATACGAGCATCCTGGAGGGGAAACAGGTCACCCTGTGGTATGATCTTGACAGAACCAGGGAGGAACTCATCGCGGCGGCCCCCGATGATGAGGAAGAGATCCGGAAGTTCATCACACACGTTGAGTACGCGAAATGCTGCGTGATCCCCACGGATAAGCCGCTCGATATGATGGGGGTCATGGATTATATCCGGATGGGCAAGGAAATGGTGGATATGCCCAAGGTCATGAAGGAGTACGGAAAGATCTCATGCAGACAGCTCGCGGAGAGATTCCGAACGCCGGTCATGCAGAAGCTGATCTGTGATTATCTGCCGCCGGAATATACGGCCTATTCGCTCCTCGTGTCCTACGCGACCATGGCGAGCGGCAACGGCAGCATCCCCCTCAAGGGGTCTCTCGCCATGACGCTGCGCATCGTAAAGAAATTCCGGGACATGGGAGGCGTGCTCCACACCGGTACCGGAGTCCGGAGAATCCTGATCGAGGGAAGGAGGGCAGCAGGCCTCGAACTCGAGGACGGCACGGTCGTCAGGGCGGATGAGGTCATCAGTGCGGTCGATACGGATCATCTCTTCGGAAAACTCATCAGCAGGGACTACATGCCCAAAGCTCTCCGCAGGGCTTATGAAGACCGCAGGGCGTATCCCGTGACGAGCGGTTTTCAGATCGCCTGCGCGATGGACGCGGATTTCAGCGGCACAGGGACGATCGGGTTCGACTGTGAACCGATCTCGATGGGCTCCCGCTCCTTTGACAGAATGACCGTCAAGAGCTACGCTTATGACACGAGCTTCGCACCGGAGGGCAGGGCGGTGCTTCAGGCCAATGTGGTTCAGACGGATGAGGACTATCTTTTCTGGGAGAGCCTTGATGAAGAAGAATACTGGAAAACCAAGGAGAAGCTTGCAGCGGAGCTGATCCGGCGGATCGTCCGTCAGTTCCCGGAGCTGGACGGAAAACTGAAACTGCTCGATTGTTGGACGCCTTTGACGTATAATAGATACTGCAACGCGTACCACGGCTCCTATATGGGCTTTGTGACCACCGTCGGGACAAAGCAGATGAGGTTCAAGGGGGTCGTCAAAGGCGTTGACAATCTCTTTGTCGCCGGACAGTGGGTGATGAGCCCAGGGGGACTGCCGATCGCGGCCGCTTCCGGCAAGTTCGCTGTGCAGCGCATCCTGAAGAGGGACAAGAGAAGCATCGAGATCTGACGGGCAGAGGATATGACCAGAAAAGAACAAAAGGAAGAAAGAAGAAAAACTATCCTGATGACCGCGCTCACCCTGTTTGTCGAGAAGGGGTATCATGATACAAAGATCACGGATATCGCCGAGGCGGTACCGATGAGCACCGGCCTGCTCTTTCACTATTTTGCATCCAAGGAGGAACTGCTTGAGGAAGTGGTGCGGATGGGCGCGGAGGGGACAAAGTCCCTTGGCTCCGGGCGGACAGTTCCCGCGGAGGTTCCTCCGGACGTATATCTGACCGGATTTTTAAGACAGATGTTCCTTTTTGCCGGTGAGCAGAGATGGGTTTTCTACATGTTCGTGCTCATGGGACAGGTCAGAAGGAACGGCATGCCGGAGCAGGCGCGCAGGATCGCGGACAGCGTGGACTCCGTGGGGTTCACTGCGCAGCTGATCGAGCGCGGGCAGCAGGCCGGCATCTTCAGAGAGGGCGATTCCCGGCTTCTTGCCAGATGCTTCTGGGCATCTGTTCAGGGGATTATGGAAGAAATGGCGCTCGATCCCGGTATGGAGGCGCCGGATCCCGCGTGGCTGGTCGACATGCTCCGCGGGTCAGGGGAGGCAGTGTGATGAAACTGTATGATATCTCACAGGAGGTTTTCAGCTGCGCGGTATTTCCGGGAGATCCGTCCCCGCAGAAGGAGGTCATGCTCCGGATCAGTGACAGCGCGGTATGTAACCTGACCGCATTCAGGATGTGCGCCCACAATGGAACGCATGTAGACGCGCCGTATCACTTTTATGATGACGGGCGGACCATCGATCAGGTGGATCTGGACAGGTTCATCGGATATGCGTATGTGGCGGAGCACACCGGAGATGTGACGGCCTCAGACGCGGAGAATATCCTTGCCGCGGCGAAAAGTGCGGATCCTCGGGCTGCCCAAAGGATCCTCGTCAAGGGCAGGGCTACAGTCACAAAAGGCGCTGCGGAGGTCTTTGCCCGGGAAAAGATCAGATTGTTCGGTAACGAGTCCCAGACCGTGGGACCCGAGGATGCGCCCAAGGAGGTACATCTGATCATGCTCGGCGCGCAGATCGTCCTGCTGGAGGGCATCCGGCTCGCCGATGTCCCCGAGGGGGTATATATCCTTAACGCGGCGCCTCTCAATCTGGGCGGCTGCGACGGCTCGCCCTGCAGGGCGACACTCATGGAACTGTAAAAAGGGGGAAAAGGGGATGAAAAAGAAAGCGTTGATCATCGGCGGCACAGGAACGATCAGTACAGCGGTCGTGAAACGGCTGGTCAATGAACTGGACTGGGATGTGTGGGTGCTGAATCGCGGAAACCGGTCACAGGTCCTTCCGGCGGGGGTCCATCAGATCGCCATGGATATCAGTGACGAACAGGCGGTCCTGGAGCGTCTCGGGGACGCGACTTTTGACGTGGTGTGCGAATTCATCGGTTTCCATGTGTCGCAGGTGGAACGGGATGTACGCCTGTTCAGCGGCCGGACGAAACAGTATATCTACATCAGCTCTGCTTCCGCCTATCACAAGCCGGCGGCCTCCCATGTGATCACCGAGGGAACCTCTCTGGCGAACCCGTACTGGCAGTACTCACGGGACAAGATCGCCTGTGAGGAATACCTGATGAAGGAGTACCGGGAGAACGGCTTCCCGGTCACCATCGTGCGGCCGAGCCATACCTATGACGAGAGGAGTATCCCGATGGGAGTGCACGGCAGGAACGGCTCCTGGCAGGTGATCCGGCGGATGCTGGACGGGAAGCCTGTGATCATCCACGGTGACGGTTCCAGTCTCTGGACGCTCACTTGGAATGAAGATTTTGCGATCGGCTACACAGGCCTGATGGGAAATCGCCGCGCGATCGGCGAGGCGTTCCAGATCACGTCCGACGAATCGCTGACCTGGGATCAGATCTTCCGGACGATCGCGGACGCCCTCGGTGTCAAACTGCACGCTGTTCATATCGCGACGGAGTATCTGTGCGCGGTCGGCGATCCATGCGGCTATGACTTTACAGGTTCGCTTCTCGGAGACAAATCCGTATCGGTGGTCTTTGACAACACGAAGCTCAAACGCGTCGTTCCCGACATGCGTACAAATGTCCGGTTTGATATGGGCGTGCGGTATGCCCTCGACTATATCCTGGCGCATCCGGAGGAGTGCCAGAAGGAGGATCCTGAGTTCGACGTCTGGTGTGACCGGGTGATCGCCGCGCAGGAGAAAGCCGCAAAGATCGATTAACTGACAGTAGATATTGACAGGAGGAACCATGAAAAAAAGAGCTGCCAAAAACCTGACAATCATCGCCCACACGATCAGGACCAGTCTGGCGATGATGCTCCCCGTGCTGTTCATCGGCAGCATCACGGTGTTCCTGAACGGTTTTCCCGTGCAGGCCTATCAGGATTTTCTGGATTCTTTTCTCGGCGGTATCCTTCGCGGCATCATCCAGCTCCTGCAGGTGACAACGGTCGGGATCCTGGCGATCTATCTGACGATCGCGCTCAACCAGTGCTACATGGAGCAGACGCAGGAAGAGCAGCGTCTGGTCACCCGGTTCGGGAGCATGCTCGGCTGCCTGAGCGGGTTCATCATCCTCGTTGGTTTTCTGCCGAACGATCCTGATTTCTCGCTGCTCAGCGGGCAGGGCGTTTTCAGCGCGCTTCTCGCGGGACTCCTCGGATCCTGGCTGTATCAGAGATATGAGGCGATCTTCGGGACCAGAAGATCCGTCTTTGTGGACGGCGCGGACTCCGTTTTCAATGCGGCGCTCCACGTGATGCTGCCGTTCCTGTCCGTGGTTGTCACCTTTGTTGTCGCCAACTACCTGATCACGGTCTGCTTTGATGTGCAGAGCGTCCAGCATCTGTTCATGAAGGTCGTGGATGCCGTTTTCTACCGGATGAGCCGGTCGTTCTTCAGCGGCCTGCTGTTCCTGCTTATGATCAGCTTCATGTGGTGGTTCGGGATCCATGGGAACAACGTCCTCAACCAGGTCGCCGAGGATATGTTCGCGGCGATCATCCCCGGGGAGATCGTCTCCAAGAGCTTTATCGACACCTTTGTCAACATGGGCGGCACCGGCTGCACGATCGGCCTGCTGCTCGCCATGATGATCTTCGGAAAGCGCAGCTCCACGAAAAAGCTCTCCCGGCTGGCTCTTGTGCCGGGGATCTTCAATATCAGCGAACTGATGCTCTTCGGCCTCCCGGTCATCTACAACCCGATGATGCTGATCCCGTTTGTCCTGGCCCCGGTCCTGTGCTTTTCCAATGCCTATCTGCTCACGCAGCTGGGTTTTCTGCCGCAGGTCACGAATACCGTTGTCTGGACGATCCCGCCGCTTTTCAGCGGATATCTCGCAACCGGCAGCGTGCAGGGCGTCATCGTGCAGCTCCTGAACATTCTCATCTCTGTCGCCTGCTACGCGCCCTTTATGATCCGGTATGAAAAGAGATCGGTCAATGAGTTCTCCCTCGCGATGAACGAACTGGTCGGGATCCTCAAAAAGTGCGAGGAGACGACGGAGGAAGTGACCCTCACGGAGTGCGAGGGCAATGTCGGCCGGCTGGCCAAGATGCTGGTCAATGATCTGGAGGACACGCTCAGCGCTTCCTCAGAGGACGGCAAGGCGGCAGACATAGAGAGTCCGCTGCTCATGAAGTATCAGCCGCAGTTTGACAACAGCGGAAACTGCATCGGCGCGGAGGCACTGCTGCGCTGGAATCACAAGAGACACGGGATCGTCTATCCGCCGCTTGTCGTGCGCCTTGCCCGTGAGAGCGGCAGCCTCTACCGGCTGGAGACACATATCATTGAGACCTCCGTACGCGATTATGAGGCGTTCCGTGAGTGCTTCGGCGACAGCTTCAAGCTCAGCGTCAATGTCACGGTCACAACGCTCTATGATCCGCGGTTCCTGAGATTCATCGGGGAGCTCGCCGGGAATTACCACTTAAAGCCCGGGAATATCTGTCTGGAGATCACGGAGGAGACTGAGCTCGTGACCTCGGAGGAGACGGGAGAACTGATCAGAAAGATCCGGGACTTCGGCTATACCTTTGCGCTGGACGACTTCAGCATGGGACACACCTCCCTGACTTATCTGCAGCATAACCAGTTTGACCTTGTCAAGCTGGACGGCAATCTGGTCAGATCGCTTCTGGGCAATGACCGCACCAGAGAGATCATCAGCTCCATCGTGTATCTGTCCAATTCGCTCAACTTCAAGGTCCTGGCGGAATTCGTGGAGACCGTGGAGCAGAAGGAGGCGCTGGAGGACATCGGATGCCTGCTGTATCAGGGGTATCTCTACAGCCCCGCGATCGACAAGGCGGCTCTGCTGTCCCTGGGAATTAAATAAGGTATTTGCACAGCACCGAAAATGATATATAATATTATGCTGTGTACTTTCTAACAGTTATGCTCCGGAGGAAAAAAGATGACAGATTATTGCTTGACCGGCTGTTCTTCGGCCGATTTGACGGAAGAGGTGTTCCAGACCAGAAATATCCCCTATATCAGCTTCCACTTTGAACTGGGAGGCACAGACTATCCGGATGATCTGGGCAAGACCATCCCTCCCGCAGAACTCTACCGGAGGATGAAGGCAGGCGAGATGACCAAGACCTCGCAGGTCTCCGTCGGTGCCTATGAAGAGTTTTTCGCCGGCATCCTGCGCAGCGGCAAAGATGTCCTGCATGTGACGCTTTCCAGCGGCATCAGCGGTACGGTAAACTCCGCGCGCATCGCCGCCGAGGATCTCAAGAGCGAATTCCCGGACCGCAAGGTCTACATCGTCGACGGACTGGGCGCTTCCAGCGGCTACGGCCTGCTGCTCGACCTGATGGCGGACAAACGGGATGAGGGGATGAGCATCGACGAGCTCCGCGACTGGGCGGAAGCAAACAAGCTGCATGTGCATCACTGGTTCTTCTCCACGGATCTGACCTATTATGTCCGCGGCGGCCGTGTCACCAAAACAGCCGGCTTTGTCGGACAGCTTCTGAACATCTGCCCGCTGCTCAATGTCGACAGCCAGGGCAAACTGATCCCGAGAGAAAAGATCCGCGGCAAAAAGGCGGTCATCCGCCGCACTGTAGAAAAGATGAAGGAGCATGCCGCGGGCGGCACCGCCTACGACGGCAAGGTCTTCATCAGCCATTCGGAATGCCCCGACGACGCGAGGGCGATGGCGGAGATGATCGAAGAGCAGTTCCCCGCCACCAAGGGCAAGATTCGCATCTTTGATATCGGAGCGACCATCGGGAGCCACACCGGCCCCGGAACCGTCGCGCTTTTCTTCTGCGGGGACGAAAGAACCCTCTGAGAAAACGCCGGGATCTGCTGACTGGCCGACAGGATGATGGAGGAAAAAGGGGGGATCAGGAGCTATCTCGGAACGGCGGATTTCTACATCCGTGTCGGCGGGATCGCTCTGCCGATCGCACTGCAGAGCCTGATCCAGATCGGTGTCAACATGATGGACACCGTGATGCTGGGAACGCTGGGAGAGACGGCGCTCTCCGCGTCCGCTCTGGCAAACCAGTTCATCACCATCTATCACATCTGCTGTATGGGGATCGGTATGGGTGCTTCCGTACTGGTGTCCCGATTCTGGGGTTCTAAAGACATCCCATCGCTCAAAAAGGCAGTGACGATCATGCTGCGGCTGTGTATCGGCTTCGGCCTGATATTCGCGCTGCTCACGGCACTTTTCCCGGGACAGATCATGCGCATTTACACACCGGAGAACGAGGTGATCCGTGAAGGGATCCGTTATTTCTTCTGGGCCGTGCCCGCCTATGTCCTCCTGGGGGTCTCGCTGGATCTGACACTCGTCCTGCGCAGCATCGGCCGCGCCACGGTCCCGCTCGTCTGTTCCATGATCGGCTTCGGCTCCAACCTGTTCTTCAACTGGGTGTTCATCTTCGGCAAGCTCGGCGCGCCTCGCATGGAGGTGGCGGGTGCGTCGCTGGGGACATTTCTTGCACGCCTGATCGAGTGCCTTCTGATCGGAGGGTATTTCTTCTTTGCAGAAAAAAACCTGAAGTACCGTCTCAGAGACCTGTTCCTGCACTGCGGGGAACTGATCGGAGAGTATTTAAGGATCAGCATCCCGGTACTGATCAGTGACGCCCTGATGGCCTTCGGCAACAGCGCGGTCGCCATCGTCATGGGGCATATCGGCGCAGCCTTTGTTTCGGCCAACTCGATCACGACCGTGACGCAGCAGCTGACGACGGTGCTCACGCAGGGCATCGCGCAGGCCGGCTGCATCGTGACAGGACACACGCTGGGACGGGGCGAACGGGACAGGGCCCAGAGAGAGGCCTACACCTTTATGATCTTCGGCGCGATGCTGGGACTGATCGCCGGCGGGATCATCCTGCTCATCCGGGAGCCCGTGATCGGGATGTACAACATCGAGGAGGGGACCAGAGAGATCGCGAGACAGCTGATGAACGCGATCGCCTTCATCCTGATGTTCCAGTCGACCAATTCCATCATGATGAAAGGTGTCCTGCGCGGCGGTGGGGATACCCGGTTCCTGATGCTGGCGGATGTGCTGTTTCTGTGGGTGGCTTCCGTGCCGCTCGGGATCCTGGCGGGACTGGTACTGCACCTGCCCGCGTTCTGGATCTATTTTGCCATGAAGATCGATCAGATCATCAAGTGTCTGTGGAGCTTCCTGCGGCTCAGGAGCGGCAAGTGGATCAAGGCGATCAGGCCGGCACAGGCGGACGGTTGACAAAACGGCATATTGTGAAAAATAGAACGCTATTACGATAATGCATCCGATCTGACAGACAAAAAGCAGGGGTGACCTGAAAATGGACAGATCTCAGTACAGTAATGAAAAGACGCGTGCGGACGAATACGACACGCTGACCGGGCTTCCCGGCATGAACCGCTTCTTCGGGCGGGCGGAATCACAGCGCCAGGCCCTCATCGAACAGGGCGAGGATCCTGCTCTGATCTACTTTGATCTCAACGGCATGAAGGAGTTCAATATCCGCGACAGCATGGAGGCTGTCGGCGCGGGCCTTGCCTGCGACCGCGCGCGGCTGGCCTGCGATCAGGGCCGCGACAGCCTGACCTCGGGGTACTATTATTTCAGTGAAAGACTCCTCGAGGAGGCCAGACAGAAACAGTACATCATCGACCATCTGGACCAGGCGATCGAGGAGCACTGGATCCAGGTCTACTATCAGCCCCTCATCCGGTCCGCCAACGGCCGTGTCTGTGACGAGGAGGCGCTCGCCCGCTGGATCGATCCGGAGAAGGGGTTCCTGTCGCCGGCGGATTTCATCCCGATCCTGGAGAACACGGGACTGATCTATAAGCTCGATCTGTACATCACCGAGCAGATCCTGGCCAAGATGAAACTGCTCCGGGAGAAAGGGCTCTTTGCGGTCCCCACTTCCATCAATATCTCACGCTCCGATTTTGCCGCCTGCGATGTCGTTGAAGAGATCCGAAAGCGCGTGGACGCTGCCGGGATCGCGCATGAGATGATCACCATCGAGATCACGGAGAGTATCCTCGGCAATGATCTGGACTATATGAAGCAGCAGGTCGACCGCTTCCATGCACTGGGCTTCCAGGTCTGGATGGACGACTACGGCAGCGGCTATTCCTCGCCCGACATCCTGATGACCATCCCGTTTGACACGATCAAACTGGATATGCAGTTCATCCGGCAGTACGAAAAGAACAAGGCCAGCGGCATCATCATCAGCGGCCTGATCAAGATGGCGATGGGCCTCGGGATCGAGACAGTCGTCGAAGGTGTGGAGACCGAGGAGCAGGCGGAATTCCTCAAGGAGGTCGGCTGCACCAAGCTGCAGGGGTATCTCTACTGCAAGCCGATCCCGCTCGGGGAGATCCTGAGACGTTATGATGATTCTCCCCAGATCGGGTTTGAGGATCCCGCGGAGTTGGCGTATTTTTCCGCTATCGGCAAGGTCAATCTCTATGATCTGTCGATCGCTGTCGATGACGAGGAACAGCAGTTCAGGGACTACTTTGATACGATGCCCATGGCGATCGTAGAGGTCGGCGGCGAGGAGATCGCCCTAACGCGCTGCAACAAGTCCTACCGCAGCTTTGTCGGAAACCACTATCCGGTGTCCGCCGCGAAGGGGCGCGCAAAGATCACTGACCTCCTGACAGGTTCCGCGGCGTCGCTGGTGCGCATTGTCATCAAGTGCGCCAAGGACGGCAGGCAGGTGCTGACCGATATGAAGACAGCCACATCATCGTCGCCGTCAGCAATGTGGATGCGCAGATGCGGCAGCAGGAGGCGCTGAACCGCCTCAAGGAGGAACGCGTCACGTTTTCAAGGATCTCGGCTCTGTCCGGGGAGTATATCTGCTTCTACGCGGTGGATCCGGAGACCGATCACTACTATATCTACAATTGCCGCCAGCGAGTTCAAGGACCTTGCGATCTCCGTGGAGGGCGATGATTTCTTCGGGGATTCCCTGCGCGATGCGCAGAAGACGATCGCGGAAGAGGATCTTCCTGCGTTTGAGGAAAAGTTCAACAGGAAAAACGTCCTTGACACGATCGAAAAAGAGGGCTTCTTTGCGATGAACTACCACCTGCTCGTGGGCGGGAAAAAGGCCCGTGCGCGCATCAAGGCCGCCATAGTCGAAGAGGAGGGAACGCGCAGGCTGATCTTCGGCGTCATCAGCGCCGAACTCAAGAAATCTATGGCAGGGGATAAAAATGCCCTGCGTTCAGTTTCCGGCAGCTGAGGTCCCTGCGATCCAGCCGGAGGCCCAGGCGAAGAACAGGTTATAGCCGCCGCATTTGCCGTCGATATCGATGATCTCGCCGGCGAGATACAGGTTTTCGGCGATCCGGGAATACATCTGTGCGGGATCGATCTCCGCTGTATCCACACCGCCGCAGCTTACCTGCGCGGCATGCATATCCCCGGTACCATTTACAGGCAGCCTGATGTCTGACACTGCGTCAAGCAGCAGAGAGGCTGCTTTTTTCATGTCTGTCTTCGGTGGACGAGCGTTCGGATCGATCCCGGCATAGCGCAGGAGAGCGTCCGCGAAATGATCCGGGAAAAGTCCGATCAGCGCCTCATAGGGCGTGACCGCATCGTCTGAAAAACGGCGCCGCAGCTCCGCGGAGATCTCCTCATCCGTCAGATCCGGGACGAGGTGGATATGAAGAGCGGCCTTTTTGCCGTCCGCGAGGGCCCGGGAGGCAAAGCGGCTCACATTGAACACCGGGATCCCGGAGAAGCCGGCTTTGGTGATCTGGATCTGACCGGTATCCGAGCAGGCGATCCGGCCGTCTGTCTCCACGGAGACGGTGGCAGAAAGGCGCGTGCCGTCTGCCTTTCTGAAGGGACTGTTTTGAATGATCAGATTGGTCAGCGCAGGGACCGGAGGGATGATGCGGTGTCCGAGCGCGCGGCAGAGGTCCAGTCCCCTGCCGTCGGAACCGGTCTTCGGCGCGGCCGTGCCTCCTGTCGTGAGGATGACAGCGTCGGAGAAAAGAGAATCCTCAAGGGAACCGTCAGTTTTTTTCTCTGTATAGTTGACACGCCAGCCGCTGTCCTCCCGGGAAAGCCCCGTCACCTCCGTGGAGGTCAGGATCCTCACGCCCCTCTGCCGGAGTCCGCGGCCGAGCACTTCGGCGACGGCTCTTGCCTGTTCGGAGTAAGGATAAAGATAGCCGTTTCTGTTTACGGGAGTGATCCCGAGTCTGCGGAAGAGATCCACGCAGTCCCCCGGGGAAAAACGCTCCAGGACAGCCGGCAGGAACGCGTCATCCAGCTGCCGGTGGTAATCCGCGGTCGAGACAATGTCGTGGCAGTAGTTGCAGCGGCCGTTGCCGGTCGCCAGCAGCTTTTTCCCGGTCGACTCGTTTTTTTCGATCAGCGTTACCTCCGCCGAATCTTGTTCTGCAGCCGCGATCGCTGCAATACAGCCGGCCGCGCCGCCGCCGATGACCGTGATCTTCTTTTTTGCTGTCTGAGACGGAGTCTTCATGCGAACAAGCATAGCATCATCCCCGCAACAAAGCAAATATCACAGGCGAAAGCGGTGTGCCGGGATTGTCCGCGGCTGTTTACAGCACCCGGTCCTTGTGTTATAATTTTCAGGTTATGACAGGTTTTTTTCGCGATGAATGGAACAAGACAGCGCGGATGATCGACAGGCTGGTTCCGCTGTTTCTCGTAGTCCCGCTGATCTTTGAAGTGACACTGAACATGTTCACCTATTTCGGTTCCAGACTGGTGAACGGCTCCCGGGTCCATGCCGACCTGACGATCCCGGCGGACGCGTGGTTTCCGCTGATACCGTGGACGGTTGTGATCTACATCGGCGCGTTTGCACTGTGGATCATCAATTATATCCTGGCCTGTCACCAGGATACGGAGACGGCATACCGGCTGCTGAGTGCGGATTTCGCAGCCAAGATCGTCTGTCTCCTGTGCTTTATGATCCTGCCCACGACCAATGTGCGGCCTGAGATCGCCGGCGACGGATTCTGGGAGATGGGAATGCAGCTGCTGTATGCGGCGGACGCGGCGGACAATCTGTTTCCGTCGATCCACTGCCTGACGAGTACCTTCTGCGTGATCGCCGTCCGGGAAAATCCACGGATCCCGGTCTGGTACAAGGTTTTCTCACTTCTGTTCGCGGCGGCCATCTGCGTGTCCACGCTCACGACAAAGCAGCATGTCGTTGTGGATGTGATCGCGGGTGTGCTTCTGGCGGAGGGCAGTTACCTGGCAGTCAGGGCGACCGGGTTTGACAGGGCATACGGCAGGCTCATGAGCAGGCTTTTCCGGAGGACAACATGAACAGGAAGATCGTTGGATATTACAACTACACGGTGATCCTGACCTATTGCGGATTGTTTTCGGCTCTGCTGGGGATCTGGCGGGCGATGGACCAGGCCTTCTGGTCCTCGGTCCTGTTCCTGATGCTCGCGGGGCTCTGCGACATGTTCGACGGAACGGTCGCCGCGACCAAGGAACGCACGATCCCGGAGCGCCGGTTCGGCATTCAGATCGATTCCCTCTCGGATCTCGTCAGCTTCGGCGCCTGCCCGGCGATCTTCGTCTACTTTATCTCCGGCAAGGACAATGTCACCGGCATCATCTGCGCTGTCTACATCCTCTGCGGACTGATCCGCCTCGCGTATTACAATACCCTTGAAGAGGAACGGCTGACCCGCGAGGACAGAGATCCGTGCTTCCTGGGCGTCCCCATCACGTCGATCGCGATGACGCTCCCCATCTTTTATCTGCTTCATGATTTCGGCGTGATAGAGACCAAGGTTGTTTTTCCGGTGCTGCTCATGCTCACAGGCATCGGCTTCCTGCTTCCCATCCGGATCAAAAAACCGGGTATGGTCGGCAAGGTTGCGATCCTGATCCTGGGTGCCCTGGAACTGGTCGGGATGATGATCTACATCAGCGGCTATATGCAGTAGAGGGACCGGCCGTGAAAGAATCCCTGTCTTTACGCTTTCTCTACGGGACGGTTCCCGGGAGGAGCATCCTCAAAGTGCTGACCCGTCCGGCGATCTCCCGTCTGGGCGGTTTTCTGCTTTCAACGCCGCTTTCCGCCTGTTTTGTACCCGGGTACATCAGAAAGCATCAGATTGACATGACCGGCGTGATCACGCCGGAAGGCGGCTTTCACTCCTTTAACGACTTCTTTACGAGAAAAAGAGAGATCGGCAGTGTCCCGGACGCGCCGCTGGTCAGCCCCTGCGACGGATTTCTCACGGCGCTCCCCATCGGTGAAGACACTGTTTTCACCATCAAGAATTCGCGGTACCGTCTGGAGCAGCTCCTTGGGAACAGGAAGCTCGCGGAGCGTTATCGCGGCGGTACGGCGCTCATCCTGCGCCTGACTCCGAACCACTATCACAGATATACCTTTGCGGCGGACGGAAAGATCGCCGGATCAAGGAAGATCCCCGGCGTGCTGCACTGCGTCCGGCCGATCGCCCTTGCTGAATACCCCGTGTTCACGCAGAACGCGAGGGAGTATACCGTCATCCGCTCTGAGCAGATGGGGCCCGTCGTTCAGATGGAGATCGGCGCCCTCATGGTCGGCCGGATCGAAAACCGTCCCGCACCCAGAGGAAGCCGGGTCCGGCGCGGCGATGAAAAAGGGAACTTCGCGTTCGGCGGCTCAACGATCATGGTGCTCATAACAAAGGAGGCGCTTTCCGGGAAAAGGATCCTCTGGAACACAGATACTAAAGAGGAACAGGATGTACGCATGCTGCAGCCTCTCGCGGGATCCGCGCAAACGGAGGGGAGAGCGGTGTGAAGAACCGCAGGCTCCTCGGCAACCTGATCCTCACCGCCTGCGCGATCATCTGGGGAACGGCGTTCGTCGCACAGCGTGCAGGGATGGATACGATCGAACCGATCACGTTCAACGCGGCGCGCATGGTCCCCGCGGCACTGATCGTCGGAACTGTCGCGCTTGTCCTGTCCGCCAGGGACAGGAAACGCGGGACAGCGGACCCGACAGGCAGCAGTGCGAAGGCTGCCGTTACGGGGGGCGTACTCTGCGGGTTTCTGCTGTCCCTTGCGAGCATCTTCCAGCAGGTAGGCCTTGTAGAAACCTCCGCGGGCAAAGCGGGGTTCATCACGGCGATGTATATCCTGTTCGTACCGGTGATCGGCTTTGTCTTTCTGCGCAGGAAGAATCCCTGGATCGTATGGGCGGCAGTGCTCCTGGGCGTCTTCGGGATGTATCTTCTGTGTGTCAAAGAGGGATTTACGCTGACCCGGGGAGACGCGCTGATCCTCGTCTGCGCGCTGCTGTTCAGCGGACATATCCTCGTCTGTGACCATTTTGTCAAAAAGACGGATCCGATCCGGATGTCCGCGGTGCAGTTCGTCACGGCCTCCATTGTCTCCTGGATCGCCGCTTTTGTGCTGGAGGAGCCGGGGATGGACAAGATCATCGACGCGGCGTTTCCGATCCTGTACTGCGGTGTGATGTCCGGCGGGATTGCCTACACGCTGCAGATGATCGGACAGAAGCTTTCCGATCCCACGCCGGCATCGCTCCTGATGAGCCTGGAAGCGGTATTCGCGGTGATCGCGGGTGCCGTCATCCTGGGAGAGCGGATGCAGATCCGCGAGATCATCGGCTGCATCGTGATGTTCGCGGCTGTGATCCTCGTGCAGCTCCCGCCGCCGCGGCAGCATAAGGAGCCCGCGTCATGAGCAGGCAGGAAAGACCCGGTACGGCACGGAGGATCCTGGCTTTTGTCCCCGCGGCCGCACTGATGGTGATCATCTTTCTCTTTTCGGCGCAGCCGGCGGAGGAGAGCACCGAGGTCAGCGTGTACATCGGAGAAAAGTTCTACCAGGCCGCGAACGATCTTTTCGGTTTCGGCTGGAGCGCGGAAATGATCGCAGGTCTTACGCTGCAGGCACAGCATGTGATCCGCAAGATCGCACATTTTCTGGAGTATCTGCTGCTTGCGGCGATGCTGTTTCATGGCTTTCGTGTAAACCTGTCCGCGCGTGAGGGCAGCGATCCCAGACGTCTGTGGGCAGCGGCGGCAGCTTTTGCGGGGATTCTGTACGCGGTGAGCGATGAGGTGCATCAGCTGTTTGTTCCCGGCAGGAGCGGGATGATCAGCGACGTGATCGTCGACTGGGGAGGGGTTCTGACAGGAACGCTCCTTTCGGTACTCGTGGTCACGCGGCGCATGCACAGGATGAAAAAGAAGCAGGAGGCGGCTGACAATGGATAAGACACATGTCAGGGAACAGCTTAAGCATAACGGAACGCGCCTTCTGGCGATCCTGAAATGGACCGTGTTCTCCCTGCTGTCGGGTGCGGCCTTCGGCCTGATCGGCGCGCTTTTCTACCGCGGGATCGGCTGGGCGACGACGTTCCGGCAGAGTCACTATCAGGTGCTGTTTCTCCTGCCCGTCGGGGCGGTCGTGATCCGTTTCCTCTACCATCTGCTGCGCGACGACAAGGACGGCGGGACCAATCTGGTCCTCTCGGCGATCCACAGCGGTGACCGCGTCCCCTTGAGGATGTCGCCGCTCATCATCATCTCCACGATCTTTTCCCATCTCGTCGGCGCTTCGGTCGGCCGCGAGGGTGCAGCTCTGCAGCTGGGCGGTTCCATCGGCGACAATATCGGCAGACTCTTAAAGTTTAAAGAAAGAGACCGGCAGGTCATGGTCATGGTCGGCATGAGCGGCGTGTTTTCCGCGCTCTTCGGGACACCGATCGCGGCTGCCGTCTTTTCCATGGAGGTCGTCAGCGTCGGGATCATGCACTACGCGGCGCTGATGCCGTGCGTACTCTCGGCGTTCACGGCCCGTGCGGTCGCCCGGTATTTCGGGGCACCGGATGCCCGCTTTGCGATCGGGGAGATCCCGGCGTTCTCTCTGGAGGGCGCCTGGAAGATCGCACTGCTCGGAGTCTTCTGCGGACTGATCGCGGCATTGTTCTGCGTCTGCCTGCACCGCGGATCGGCTTTCTTCAAGGGCTTTATCAAGAACGGCTATATCCGTGCGCTTGTCTTCGGTACGATCGTGCTGGGACTCACCTTTCTTGTGGGAGATCAGACCTATAACGGGGCGGGCGTTGACTATATCAACGCGTGCATCAGCGGTGATGACCGGCCGGCCGGCTTTCTCATGAAGATCCTGTTCACGGTTCTCTCGATCATCGCCGGGTACAAGGGCGGTGAGATCGTGCCCTCGTTTTTCATCGGGGCGTCCTTTGGCTGCACCTTCGGCAAGCTCTTTGCTTTTTCTCCGGCGCTCTGCGCGGCGGTCGGCATGGGGACCGTGTTCTGCGGCGTGACGAACTGTCCCCTCTCGTCCTTTCTGATCTGCTGCGAACTGTTCGGCTTTGACGGCGGGCTGTATTTCATGCCCGCGATCGCTTTTTCCTATCTGTTTTCAGGATACTCAGGCCTGTATTCAAGCCAGAGGATCGTTTTTTCCAAGTACAGGTTCAATCGCCGCAAGACAGACGATGCATAACAAACCTGGTGAAATGTGGTATAATCGAACCGTTCTTAGGGAGGTAAGTCCATGAGACTTTTCCAGTCTGACAGCCGGAGGATTCGGATCGCCTTTTTCCTTGTGGGGGCCGTTACGGCTGCTTTATGCTCTGTTCTGGCTGTCCTTGCGCCGCAGAATGCACGCACCGGCATGGCGGCCGAAGAGGAGCGCAGAAATCTTCTTTCCGGCGGATCGGACTATACGGCCATCCTCTATGATTCCGCGAACGGACTGCCGACCTCCGAAGCCAACGCGATCGCGCAGACCCGGGACGGTTTTATCTGGATCGGCGGCTACAGCGGCCTCATCCGTTACGACGGCACGAACTTTGTGCGCTTTGATTCCTCGAGCGGCATTCCCAGCGTGTTCAGCCTCTATGTGGATTCCGCGGACCGTCTCTGGATCGGCACCAACGAAAACGGCGTGGTGCTTTATGATCACGGGGACATCCGTGTCTACGGCCGTGTAGAAACGCTGAAATCCCATTCTGTCAGATCGATCACCGAGGACGGCTACGGCAATATCCTGATCGCTACCACGCAGGGCATCGCCTGCATCGGCGCCGCGGATCTCGAGATCCATCCGATCGATGAACCCCAGGTCAATAAAGAGTATATCGAGGAGCTCAGGAAAGGCTGCGACGGCAGGGTCTACGGCCGGACGCGCGGCGGTGCCGTGTTCGTGGTCGAGAATCTCAGGCTGAGTACCTTTTATCAGCCGGACACCTTTGGCGAGGATATGATCAACGCCATTTATCCTTCACCGATGGATCCCTCCATGATCTACATGGGCACGGCGGAGAGCGAGCTGTTAAAGGTCAGTGTCGATTCAGGCATGCGGGTGACCGAGCGCAGATCCGTACAGCCGCTGGAAAGCATCGACGCCATCCTGCAGATTGAGAACACCTTCTGGGTGAGCGGAATGAACGGCATCGGAATGCTCGACGGGGGAGGGCGTTTCCGGGAGGTGGAGGACCTGCCGATGAGCAGTTCGATCGGCAGTATCATGGCGGACCACGAGGGCAATCTCTGGTTTACTTCGACCAGACAGGGCGTGATGAAGATGGTGCCCGACCGTTTTTCGGATCTTTCCAGGATCGCGGGGCTTGAACCGGCGGTGGTCAACAGTACCTGCGTCCGCGATGACCTGCTGTACATCGGTACGGATGAAGGCCTCATCATCCTGCGCCTCAGGGACCATAAAAAAGTAGAAAATGAGCTTACCGTGCGGCTGGACGGGATCCGTATCCGCTGCATCAAATGTGACACCGCGGGGAATCTCTGGATCTGTACGAAAGGGGATCACGGACTGCTCTGCGCCAAAAAAGACGGCAGCGTCCTGGAACTCAACGAAGACAGCGGCCTGGATACCAATCATGTCCGCGACATCACCGAACGCAGCGACGGCAGCATGGCGGTCGCAACGACCAACGGCCTGTATGTCGTCCGGGATGGCGAGGTCACCATGCACTACGGGCAGGAGAGCGGGATCAGCACGCTCGAGATCCTGACGGTCGAGGAGGGCGGCGACGGAAAGCTGTATCTGGGCAGCGACGGCGACGGCGTCTATGTGATCGACGACCGCAAGGTGACCCGCATCGGCTACGAGGACGGCCTGACGAGCGGCGTGATCATGCGGATCAAATGGGACGAGGAGCGGAGCATGCTCTGGCTGATCACGTCCAATTCCATCCAGTTCATCAAGGACGGGGTTATCAGCGCGGTTTCAAACTTTCCCTATATGAACAACTACGATATCTGCTTCAACGACCACGGCGGGGCGTGGATCCTGTCCTCCAACGGGATCTATGTGACCCGTGTCGATGACCTGATCGCGAACGGAGAGATCGAATACAGCTTTTACAACACGAAGAGCGGCATGCCCTATGTGGCCACCGGCAATTCCCGCAGCGGACTCGACGCGGACGGCAATCTCTACATCTCCGGTACGACCGGTGTCTGCGTCGTTGACATCGATGAGGATGAGAACAACACGGAGATGATCCGCCTGGCGATCCCTTCCATCGAGATCGATGACCGGCTGATCCCGATCAAGAGCGGCGATCCGATCATCATGCCAGCCGGCTCCCGGCGTCTCGTCATTGACGCCTACGCTCTGACCTACGGCCTGTCCAATCCGCGTCTGACCTATTACATGGAGGGCTTTGACGAGGAGCCGGTCCACACGACCAAGCAGGAGATGCAGCCGGTGAGCTACACCAACCTCGACGGCGGCAGATACACGTTTCACCTGAACGCCATCGATGACGAGACCGGTGAGATCAAAAAGGCGGTGGCCGTCACGATCATCAAGGAACGCTCGGTATACGAGAGCATCTGGTTCTGGGTGATCCTCATGCTCGTCGCCATCTTCGCGATCTCGACGTTCATCTTCCGGCATTTCCAGAAGAGAACAGAGGCGCTGCTCGCCAAGCAGAAAGAGAACAAGGAATTCATCGACGAGATCATCCACACCTTCGCGCGGTGCATCGACATGCGCGATTCCCAGAACCGCGGGCACTCCTTCCGTGTGGCGTACTACACAAAGATGCTCGCGGAAAAGCTCGCGGTCAGGCGCGGCTACACCGCGGAGCAGATCGACGAGTTCCACAACATCGCCCTGCTGCATGATATCGGCAAGCTCAGCATCCCGGACAGGATCCTGAACAAGCCCGAGCGCCTGGACGACGAGGAGTATGTGGTCATGAAGAGCCACGCGGCCAAGGGCTATGAGATCCTCAAGGACGTCCGCATCGTCAAGGACCTGGCGGTCGGCGCGGGCTGCCACCATGAGCGCATGGACGGCAAGGGCTATCCCAACGGGCTGCAGGGAGAGGAGATCCCCGAGGTCGCGAGGATCATCGCCGTGGCTGATACGTTTGACGCGATGTACTCTACAAGGCCCTACCGCAAGCAGCTGGATCTGCAGGTCGTCCTGGAGGAGATCCGGCGCATCCGCGGGACCCAGCTGGACGAAGAGGTCGTCGACGCGCTCATGGAGCTGGCTGAAGAGAACATGCTCGACAAATCCAAGGTCGACGCCACCATCGAGGTCGCGCCGCAGCTGGAGATGATGCCGTCATCGTCGGGAAACAGCAGCGGTGCCGGCGCCGGTAAAGTGGAACGTACCCGGGAGGACGAGGAGTTCCTCGACAACCTGGGCCTGAAATAAAAAGCCGAGAGGCGGAGGACGAGGAAAATGGAAAAGCAGACCCGGACACCGGTGATCAACGACCAGGAAAGGGCGAAAAAGATCAGCAATACCATGCACCCGATGCTCCTGATGGTGATCGTGGTATTGTTCTGCGCGGTCCTGACCTATATCCTGCCTGCGGGGCAGTACCAGCGCGTGGAGGATGAGGCGATCGGCAAGGAGATCATCCTGGCGGGCAGCTTTACGAATGAGCAGAGGACCCCCGCGACCCCCATGGAGATACTTACTTCGCTGACCCGGGGACTGCAGTACGGCGCCGATGTCATCTTTTTCCTGTTCATCATCGGCGGGATGTTCGCTATCCTAAACGGCACGGGAGCGCTGAGCGTGGGGATCGCCAATCTCCTGAGAAAGCTGCGCGGCAGGGAGCTGCTCCTGATCCCGATCTGTATGGTGTTTTTCGGCCTGGGCTCATCGTTTCTGGGCAATTTTGAAGAATTTCTCGTCTTTGTCCCGCTGATGCTCGCCTGCTGCATGACCGCCGGCTTTGATTCGCTGACTGCCGTGGGGATCATCTTCATGGCGGCGACAGCCGGGTATGCGGGAGCGATCGCAAACCCCTTTACCATCGGAAACGCGCTGCAGATCGCGGGTCTGGAGACCGCATCGGCAATGTCCGCGCGCGTCGTTCTTTTTGTCCTGCTCGAAGTCGCGTCGATCGGCTATCTCCTCTGGTATGCGCACGCGGTCCGCAAAAATCCCAGGATCAGCGGCGCCTATGTCTATGATCAGGAGTATAACCGCGGAAAATGTCTGGATCTGGACAGTCTGCCCGCCCTGAATCTGCGCAAGACTCTGGTGATCCTCGTCTTTGCCCTGGGGATCGTCTTTGCTGTCTGGGGCGTCATCACGCAGGGATACTACGTGGATGAGCTGGCCGCGGTCTTTCTCGTGGTGGGCGTGGTCGGCGGCATCGTCGGCGGACTCAGGGCCGGCGAGATCTGCAACAATTTCGTCAAAGGCTGCCACGACATGCTTCTGCCCGGCCTGATGATCGGCCTGGCCCATGCCGCGCGGATCCTGCTCGAGGACGCCCATGTCATGGATTCGATCCTCCGCGCGATCGCGGGACTTCTCACCAATGTACCCAATGTCATGATGGCCGGCGGCATGTTTGTTGCCCACGAAGCGATCAATGTCTTTATCCCTTCGGGATCCGCCCAGGCGTTCGCCACCATGCCGCTGATGGTGCAGCTTGCCGACAATGTCGGGCTTTCGCGTCAGGTGGCGGTCATCGCCTATCAGCTGGGAGATGCCTTTACGAACATCCTGGCACCCACGGGCGGTGAGATCCTCGCGGCCCTCGCGATCTGCAGGGTTCCCTTTTCCAAATGGATCAGATTCCTGCTCCCGCTGTTCATCATCTGGTGGGTGATCTCGTTCGCATTTCTCGCGGTCGCCACGCAGATAGGGCTGTAAGGAGACTTCACAGGATTTATTTCATGGAATACTCTGCATAGATTTTTCTACACCGGCAGGAGCGCGCCTTCCATGCAAAGATAGGCGTGGTCGCTCAGGCGCTCCGCCGGATCCAGACAGGTGTCATTGATCTCACGCACCATATCGGACCAGGCGGCGTGTTCCCTGTCCGACTGATCCGCGGGCAGGCACAGCACCTCGTGGACGGAGGAGGGCAGCAGGAGAAACGGAGAACCCAGCTGCTCCTCCAGAAGCGCGCGTGTCTTCGGGCAGAGGATCGCCGCCGCGCCGAAGAAGCGCTGCCTGTTGGATACAAAACAGATCGGCATCCGCTGATCGCCGGGAGGCGCATCATCCATGGCGCGCATTTCCGGGACCGTAAACGGCAGGAGAGAGGCGATCACGCTCTCAAACGGCTCGACCACCGCATCGAGCGCGAGATGATCCACGGCCAGCCGGTAGAGCTCCTGACGCGTCATATCCAGACGTTTGATCAGTTTCTTTGTCAGCAGGATGCTCGCGGTCTTTGTGTCGTCCGAGAGCCCCGCGAGCGGGAGGTAAAACGCGAGATGCAGATCCGCGATGTCCATGGTCACGGCTTCCCTCATCTGCGGCTGTGCGAACCGCTCGGGCGACAGGAATTTCGGTAAAACGCCCTCCCGGATCAGCTTCGGAAGCTGTTCGGTATCCGGCAGACCGGACAGTGCAGTGGTGTCCTGTAATGCTGTGCTTGGTATCATGATTTCCCCTTTCGATATGAATGACAGACTGCCCGTACGGGGCAGAAAGACCTGTCGGGCAGTGAATGAAGCGCCGCCCGGCGATGAACGCATGCGCAGAAAGACTATGCGCGATATCTATGGGGATTTACCGCGATAACGCGTATGAAACGCTGTGCCGTGAGTCTACCACGGGCCGAAATGTGCTGTCAAGAAAGCCACTCGTAAACTTTTCATAAACTTTTCCCGCGTTCGTGCTATAATGGACTCGGAGTCTGCGCGTTGACTGCCTGCGTTGAGGGCTGTTCTATGGGATTTGATTATTTTGTCTTCTATACGGAAGCCAGCGTGATCTGCGTGATCATCCTGCTGATGATCCTGATCACGGACAGGATCTACAGTACGAAGCAGGAAAAGCAGATCTGGTTCGGACGTGCCATCGCGGCGTTCATCCTGTATTTCATCTCCGACGCCTGCTGGGCGGCGATGCTGAGCGACCAGTTCCCGAAGATCCGCTTTTTCGCCGTACTGTTCAACTTTACCAATTACGTCTTCCTGAGCCTGATGGCATACGGGATGTTCATGTTCATCGCGGCTTCGGAAAAGATGCCCTTCCGGAAGATCCCGTGGAAGAGATTCCTGTGCTTCTTTCCGGTCATCGCCTCCGCGCTGTTCATTTCGATCGCGTATATCGCGGATCCGCTGTTTTGGATCAGCGAGAGCAATGAACTCAATGATCTGTACTTCCCGTTCCTGATCGCGGTTCCGTCGTCCTACTGCATTGCCGGTTTTATCCTGTCCATCAGAAATGCCCAAAAGGCAAAGACCCGGGAGAAAAGACGGTGGTACCTGTTCATCGGGAGCGTGCCCCTGAGCGTAGGCGCCTTTGGCATGCTTCAGGTGGTCGTCCTCAACGCCCCGACATTCTGCTTCGGCTGCACCCTCATGTGGCTGTGGTTCTATATCCAGAACATGATGGCGCTGATCTCCGTGGATGACCTGACGCACCTGAACAACCGCGGGCAGATCAACCGCTATCTGGAGCAGCTGCACTACAGTGAAGACAACAGGATCTTTATCATGATGCTCGACATCAACCGGTTCAAGGGTATCAATGACACCTATGGCCACGCGGAAGGCGACCGTGCGCTGATCCTTGCCGCGGAAGCGCTGAGAAAAACCTGTGAGCAGATCAAGGCTACTGTCTTCCTCGGCAGATACGGCGGCGACGAGTTTACGATCATCGTGCAGAATCCGGGAGAAGACGAGATGCCGGAGCAGATCGCCGAGAGGATCCGCGGCATGCTCTCCAAAAAGCAGCAGGATAATCAGCTGCCGTATGCTCTGGAATTCAGCATGGGCTATGACGAGATGAAGGATGATAACGACACAGCCGATGCCTGCATCAAGCGTGCAGACGAAAAACTGTACCTGGATAAGCAGCGCTCGTAAGATTTTGCAGGATGATCTGCGAAAAAGGCTTGCCAAATCGGCGTTTCGTGGTAAAATATCCCACGGAGCGTTGAAAATACGCGCAAACAAACATTTTTAAGGAGGAAAAACACAATGAACAAAACAGAACTTGTTGCAGCGATCGCTAAGGAAGCGGGCCTGACCAAGGTTGACGCCGAGAAGGCTCTCAAGGCTTTCACGGAGACCGTCTCCAAGGAGCTCAAGAAGAAGGGCAAGGTTCAGCTTGTTGGCTTCGGCACCTTTGAGACCGCGAAGAGAGCTGCCCGCACGGGCCGCAACCCTCAGACCGGCAAGGACATCAAGATCCCTGCAGCGGTTGTTCCGAAGTTCAAGGCCGGCAAGGCTCTCAAGGACACCGTCAACAAGAAGTAAGCTGCGCGGATCAATAAGACGTGCACATAAGGCCGGAGGATGACTGCATCCTTCCGGCTTTATTTATTCGGCGCATTTATCCCCCGGGGATGTTAAGATGAGACTGCGCGGAGAAGCAACTTTTATGAGAGAACAGAACACAAGAAAAGTATTCATTATCATTGTCAACGTGGTCATTATTGCTGCCATACTGATCTTTGTTGTTCTGTACTCCGGATTTAAGAGCCGGGATTCCTATCAGAGACAGATCGGGTACTTTGAAAACATGGCGGTCACCATGGAGCAGGTGACGCAGAATTATCTCGAAGGCGAGCAGAGGGTCTGCGATGTCTGGGCGCACTATATCAACAGCAGATCCATGAGCATGGAAGAGGCGATCGAGTATATCCGCGCCTCGCATGTACTCGCGAACACCTCGTCACATCTCGTTTTTACCGATACGCTCACAGGTCTTTCCACCCGTCCGAAGCAGGGCACAGCCGATGACTACGCCGTCTCCTATGAGCGGGTGCACATTTTCCATGACACGGACTGGATCGATGAGATCGGGAAGTCGATCAACATCACCCGCGCGTACACGAATCCGATGAACGGCGAGCAGTCCCTCGCTTTCTGCAACACGGTAACCCTCTATAACCCGGAAACCGGCGCCCCTGCGGACGCGGTCCTCATGCGGGTGGTCCCCATCTCGGAGCTCGAGCAGAAATGGGTCTTCCCGCAGACAGAGCTTGAGAACGCCGAGCTGTCAATGATCGACGCCGACGGAAACTATATCCTCAAGGGATACAGCTTTAAGAACGCCAGCTTCTTTGAGTTCTATAAATCCTATAATCCGGCGCCGCCCGAAGCGACAGAGCAGCTGTTTGAACGGATCACCTCAGCGACGGGCTCCGTTTCCATGCTCAACTCGCACGGTCAGGAATGCATCCTTGCCTTCACCCCGGTCACTGCCACCGCCCGGTGGACATTGCTGGGCTTCGTACCGGCGGAGGATCTTCATACGGGGGAGGAAAACTGGCTGCTGTTCGGCGTCGCTTCCGCAGGCCTCCTGATCCTGTTCCTCTGTGACATGTTCCATATGTTCTTCCTGAACAGGCGTCTGCAGGTGACGGCCCGGGAAGCGGAATCCGCCAGCAAGGCCAAGACAGATTTCCTCTCGACCATGTCTCACGACATCCGCACCCCCATGAACGCCATCATCGGACTGACGGCCATCGCCGAGAAGAACATAGGGGACGCGGACTCGACAAGGGAAAATCTCCGCAAGATCAGCCTGGCCGGCAATCATCTGCTGACCCTGATCAACGACATCCTGGACATCTCCAAGGTGGAGAGCGGCAAGCTCAAGCTGAGCCCGCTGACTTTTTCCATTGTAGAAACAGTCGAAAACCTCGTAAACATCTCGCATCCGATGATCAAGGAAAAGAATCTCGAATTCAGTTTCCACGTCAACCGGATGGAAAAGGAATACCTGTACACGGATCAGCTGCGCCTGAACCAGATCTACATCAATATCCTCTCCAACGCCATCAAATACACCGAACCCGGCGGACGCGTCAGCGTGAGCCTGCGCGAGGAAAACAGCTCCGCGCCAGGCTGCGTGCGGCTGATCTACGTCGTTGAGGACACGGGCATCGGCATGAGCGAGGAGTACATGGAGGTCATGTACCAGCCCTTCTCCCGGCAGACCGACAGCCGCGTCAACAGTATTCAGGGGACCGGCCTGGGACTTTCCATCACCAGACAGATGGTCGAACTGATGGGCGGAACGATCGAATGCGCGAGCAGGCTGGGCGAGGGGACCGCCTTTACCGTCACACTGGACATCCCCGTGGCCGACAGGCAGCGGGAAGATATGCGGCTTGACGGCGTCGATGTCCTGATCGTGGATGACGACGAGATCATGCTCGAGACGGCCGCTGACACACTCACATCTCTCGGCGCCGCGGTGGAGCAGGCTGGGAGCGGACTCGAGGCACTCGGCATGATCTAGCACAGGCACCTTTCCGGCAGTGATTACAGCGTTGTCATCATCGACTGGAAAATGCCCGATGTTGACGGCATCGAGACCATCAAACGGATCCGCTCGGAGATCGAGACCAATACACCGATCCTGCTCATTTCCGCGTATGACTGGTCGGATATCGAGGATAAGGCCAAAGAAGCGGGCGCGAACTGCTTCGTCAGCAAGCCTCTTTTCCGCTCCACGCTCTATGACAGGATCAATGATCTGATCGGAAAAGAGTCCGAATCTTCGGAGCCGGAGGACGACTACTCCGACCTGCAGGGGCTGCATATCCTTGTGGCCGAGGATAATGATATCAACTGGGAGATCATCTCCGCCATGCTTGCCATGTTCGGGATCACGGCCGACCGCGCGGAGAACGGACGGATCTGCGTGGATATGATCCGGGCGGCAGCGGAAGACAGGTATGCGCTGATCTTCATGGATGTACAGATGCCCGAGATGAACGGCCTCGACGCGACAAGGGCGATCCGGGCGCTTGAGGATCCCCGGGCCGCAGTTCCGATCGTCGCCATGACGGCGGACGCATTTTCCGAAAATGTCACAGAATGCCTGAACGCGGGCATGAATGGGCACATCGCAAAGCCCGTCGATATCAAACTTGTCATCAAGGAGATCCGAAGGATCCGCGAGGGAAGGGAAAAGACATGAGAAAGACAGCAAGGGAGAAGATGATCGGGGGTTAGTTTGCCGCGCGAAAGGCGGCGGGTTTGGCCCTGGCGGGATGCATGGTCCTGGGCCTGGCCGCGTGCGGGGCCGCTGAGAAAAAGGAGACGGCTGCGGGGGCTTTCAGCCTTCCCTGGATACTTCCGTCAGCTGCCACATCGATGTCGCCGGCGGCTACGACAACTTTGAAGCGCTGGAAGCCGAATTTGACAGCTTCAACAAGTATTATCCCAATGTAGAGCTGAAGTTCACAAAGGTCGATGACTATAACAACATGATCGGTACGGTCTTAAACAGCAAGGACGCCCCTGACATCTATGTCAATTACTCCTGGATGTACGGCCGGGAGCAGTACCGGTCGTCCATCGATCATGCCGAGAATCTGGCGGATCCCGCGCTGGGGATCGATCTGGACTGCATCCGCAGCAATATCCTCCTCAAAACGGACGACGGAAGCCTCCCGATGGTTCCTGTCTTCTCAAACACCTACGGCATGCTCGTGAACAGCAGCCTGTTTGAAAAGGAAGGCCTCAAGGTTCCCACGACCTATCAGGAGCTTGTGGCGGTATGTCAGGCTTTCCGTGATAAAGGCTATGCAAACCCGATGATGGGATTCTGCAAAGAGGAGACCACCTCACTTTTTATCCTGACGATCTATCCTTATTTCTGTGAAACAGTCGCGAAGGATGCGGAGGCCGTCAAAAAGCTTAATGCCCTCGACCCTTCGGCCGGTGAGTATATGAGGCCGGCCCTTGAGAAGGTCGCACAGTTTGTGGGCGACGGCTGTGTGGACCTCGCCGCCTGCGCGGAGATCGAAAACAACTACGACGCCGTGATCTTCCGGTTTTTCGAAGGCGACATCCCCATGATGGCCGCCACCGGAGACACCGTTTCCGGAACAGCCAAGCGTGAAAGCCGTTCCGAGGCGTTTATCGCCGCACCTTTTAAGTACACCTTTGTCCCAATCCCCATGTCGGAGCAGGGCGCCGGCTTCCTGGACATGTCGAATCTGCAGTTTTCCGTCAACAAGGACAGCGAAAACCTTGACATGGCCAACGAGTTCATGCGGTTCCTGATCACCTCCGGGCAGCTTGGCGAGATGGCGCAGAAAAAGGGCCTGATGTCGCCGACCAGGGATCTGTCATTCAACAGCATGTATGCCGCGTTCGTGGAGATCCCGGAAGATCGGATCCTGTCGCCGGAGGAATTCGGCCTGACGGATGACGCAGTCAAGCAGCTGCGGCAGGCGGTCTACGGGGTCGGCATCGGCGCGATGACCATTGACGAGGCGGTCGCCGGCTACGGCAGCTTTGAGCAGTGACGGGCGGCGGGTCGGTTATGGTACAGGCGGCCGCACTTCGAGAATGAGCCGGCAGCTGGTTCGCAGGCATATCGTCGTCTCCGGGCGTGTGCAGGGTGTCGGGTTCCGATATCGCGCATCCCATGCCGCCATGCACCTCAACCTGACCGGCTGGGTACGCAATGACGACGAAGGCACTGTCACGATGGAGCTCCAGGGAGAAGAAGAGGCCATCTACCGGATCATTCCCCTGCTGGAAAAGGGCACCTGGATCCGGATCGATGACTGGAGTGAAAAGGATATCCCCGTAGACCCCGATGAACGGGGCTTCAGGGTCCGCGGCTACTGAGGGCAGGCTAAGAAAGCATGAGATTATTTATCGCGATCAATTTTGATAACAGCATATTGGAGGCCCTGACGGATTTTCAGGAGGATCTGCGCGTTCAGGGCGTGACGGGCAATTACACAGGCAGGGAGAATCTCCATATCACGCTGGCCTTTATCGGTGACTATGGCAACCCGGACGAAGTACTTGATGCGATGGAGCAGGTGCCGTTTGATCCGGTTGAGATCCGTCTGGACGGCGTGGGGCACTTCGGCGATCTGTTCTGGGTCGGCCTGGCAAAGAACCCTGCGCTCGAGGCATATGTCAGGCGCCTGCGCCGTGAGTTATCCGCACGGGGGATCCCGTATGACAAAAAGAAGTTTTCACCCCATATCACCCTGATCCGAAAAGCTTCCTGGCGAGACGGCAGGCTTATCCCTGTTGAGGAAGCGCCAAAGGGCATGATGACCGCAGCGCGCGTATCCCTGATGAGATCGGAGCGGGGGAAGCACGGCATGATCTACACGGAACTCGGTGGGATCTGCTGATCAGACAGAATACCTGCGGCACATAATATAGACAATGATTTTATCATCCTTATCCTGAATCGTGGGCTTTGCTCCCTTCCTCCGCATTTGCATTTTCCGCCAACTCCTGTATAATGGAAAAGCCGTGCAGGCAGCATGGCGTATTTGAGGAGGAAATGAACACATGATCCAGGCGAATAATGTAACACTCAGAGTCGGCAAAAAGGCGCTGTTCGAGGATGTGAACATCAAATTTGTTCCGGGCGAATGCTATGGTATCATCGGAGCCAACGGGGCCGGTAAATCCACGTTCTTAAAGATCCTCTCCGGACAGCTGGAGACTACGAACGGCGATGTGTCAATGACACCGGGCGAGCGTCTTTCCTTTCTGGAACAGGATCACTTCAAATATGATGAGTGCCGTGTACTCGATACCGTGATCATGGGCAACGCCCGACTGTTTGAGGTAATGCAGGAAAAGGACGCGATCTATGCCAAGGAGGACTTTTCCGACGAGGACGGCATCCGGGCATCCGAACTGGAGGCTGAGTTCGCGGAGATGAACGGCTGGGAAGCAGAATCCGACGCCGAGAGTCTGTTAAACGGGCTGGGGATCGAGACCGAGCTGCACACAAAGCTCATGAAGGAACTGAACGGCGAACAGAAGGTCAAGGTGCTACTTGCCCGTGCGCTGTTCGGGAATCCCGATATCCTGCTCCTCGACGAGCCCACGAACCACCTGGATCTGGACGCGATCGCCTGGCTTGAGGAGTTCCTGATCAATTTTGAAAACACAGTCATCGTTGTCTCGCATGACCGCTATTTCCTCAATAAGGTCTGCACCTATATCGCCGATATCGATTACGGCAAGATCCAGCTCTACGCCGGCAACTACGATTTCTGGTATGAGTCCAGCCAGCTGATGATCCGGCAGATGAAGGAAGCCAACAAGAAGAAGGAGGAGCAGATCAAGGAACTGAAAGAGTTCATTGCCAGGTTCTCCGCCAACGCTTCCAAATCCAAGCAGGCGACCAGCAGAAAGCGCGCTCTCGAAAAGATCCAGCTCGAGGACATCCGGCCGTCGAGCCGCAAGTATCCGTACATCGATTTCAGGCCGGACAGGGAGATCGGCAACGAAGTCCTGACCGTGGAAGGACTGTCCAAGACCGTGAACGGGGAAAAAGTCCTCGACAACATCTCCTTTGTCGTCCAGCACGACGACAAGATCGCGTTTGTGGGCGGCAACGAACTCGCCAAGACGACACTTTTCCAGATCCTCTGCGGGGAACTGGAACCCGATGAGGGCACCTACAAGTGGGGCGTCACGACCTCGCAGGCCTATTTCCCCAAGGATAACACAAAAGAGTTTGACTCGGATCTCACGATCGCGGAGTGGCTGACCGGGTATTCAGAGAACAAGGACGCCACCTATGTGCGCGGATATCTGGGACGTATGCTGTTTGCCGGCGAGGACGGCGTCAAGCGCCTCAAGGTCCTCTCCGGAGGCGAGCGTGTGCGCTGCATGCTTTCCAGGATGATGATTTCGGGAGCGAACTGCCTGATCTTTGATGAGCCGACGAACCATCTTGATATGGAGTCGATCTCGGCACTCAACGACGGCATGATCCGTTTTCCGGGCGTGGAGCTTTTTGCCTGCCGCGACCATCAGGTCGTGCAGACGACGGCCAATCGGATCATGGAGATCCTGCCCGACGGGACGCTGATCGACAAGCGTACCACCTACGATGAGTATCTGGAATCCGACGAGATGGCCAGAAAGCGTACAGTTTATACGGCTCAGGTGGAAGAGGAGGATTGATGCCCATGAAACTCAATGTCAAACGCACGATCCTGGTGGGAATGGCGTTCCTGTCGATCTGCAGCTTCTGGCAGTTTTATGACAATGTCATCCCGCTGATCCTGACGAAGACCTTTAACCTCGGAGACACATGGACCGGTGTCATCATGGCGCTCGATAATATCTTGGCGCTGTTCATGCTGCCGCTCTTCGGTGCACTCTCGGATAAAATGAAGATGCCCATCGGCCGGCGTATGCCGTTCATCCTGTGCGGCACACTGTTCTCGGTGGCCCTTCTGCTGCTCCTCAATGTCGCGGACCGGACACGCAATTTTGTGATGTTCATTGCGGTTCTGCTTCTGCTCCTCATTGCGATGGGCACCTATCGGTCGCCCGCCGTGGCACTGATGCCGGATGTCACACCGCCTCCGCTGCGCAGCAAGGGAAATGCCATCATCAATCTGATGGGAACGCTGGGTGCGGTCTATACGCTTGTCATGATCAAGCTGCTGGTGAAGACGCCCGCGGAAGGGCAGCTGACGAACTACCTGCCCCTGATCCTCTCGATCGTAGTCATCATGGTGGTCGCTGTGGCGATCCTGTTTGCAACCATCAGAGAGAACAAACTGCGTGAGGAGATGGAGCGGACCTGCAGGGAAGCCGGAGTGCAGGTAGGAGAAGGCGCAGAAGACAGCGAGAGTGCAGGAGAAGGCAACGGGGCCGGCGGCAAGCTCCCCAAAGAAGTCTTCCGGAGCCTCGTTTTTATCCTGCTCTCGATCTTTTTCTGGTTCACGGCCTACAATGCCGTGACGACCGCCTGGTCCCGCTACGCGGAAAATGTCTGGAAGCTGACCGACGGCGGGTACGCGAACTGTCTGCTGGTGGCGACCCTTGCCGCCGTGGTCGCGTATATCCCGATCGGTGTGATCTCTTCAAAGATCGGTCGGAAAAAGACGATCCTCGGCGGTGTGGTCATGATGACCGTCTGCTATCTGATCGCGGCTTTTCTGCCGGACTACTACAGCTGGCTTTACATCGTGTTCGCTGTGATCGGCATCGGCTGGGCGGCGATCAACGTCAATTCCTACCCGATGGTCGTTGAGATGGCCAGGGCAGGCGATATCGGCAAGTACACAGGGACCTATTACACCTTTTCCATGGCTGCCCAGGTATTTACGCCGATCTTTTCGGGCTTTCTTCTGGAGCATGTGTCCTATCGGACGCTGTTTCCGTACGCGGTCGTCTTTTCCGTACTCGCGTTCATCACGATGACGCAGGTGCGGCACGGTGATTCCAAGCCGGCCGTGAAGAAGAGCGCACTTGAAAACTTTGATGTGGATGACTAAAAGGTCTTGTCATTTTCGGTCCAATCCGCTAAAATATTAGGATACATTGTGTGGGACAGGGGGAAGAAGACTCTGAGGCAGTATGCTGGCTGTTAAGATTGTGCTGACCGTTCTGGGGGCGCTGATCATATTGTATCTGCTTTTGATCATGCCGCGGATGTTCGGAAGGCCTGACAGAAAACCTCATCTTGGTGTACTCTATGCCCATCGCGGGCTGTTTGACAACAAAGGCGATGCGCCGGAGAATTCGATGAAGGCGTTTGAACGGGCTGTTCATGCGGGCTATGGCATCGAACTTGACGTTCAGACCACGAAAGACGGGATTCCGGTCGTTTTTCACGACTTCACGCTGAAACGCATGGCACGGTATCCCGACGGCGAGTGTCCGGCGGACGCACAGCGGGCCGAGGACGGCAGCTATATCATTCCCGGCAGGATCTGCGATTATACCTGGGAAGAGCTTTCCAGATTCCATCTGCTGGATACGGGAGAGAGGATCCCCAGGTTCGATGAGTTTCTGCGGCTGGTCCGAGGACAGGTACCGCTGATCGTCGAGCTCAAGATCGAGCTTAAAGATCTGACGGTGTGCCGCAAGGCGCAGGAACTGCTGGATGACTATGACGGCGTTTACTGCATCGAATCCTTTAATCCGCTGGGGCTCTGGTGGTACCGCAGGAAACGTCCCGAGGTCATGCGGGGGCAGCTTGCGGACAGCTTCCGCAAAAGTGAGGGCTGGCACGCGCCGCTCTATTATATTCTGGAGTTCCTGCTGATGAACATCCTGGCAAAGCCGGATTTCATCGCATACAACCATAAGTACAGACGTAATCTGTCAAGAGTCCTCTGCACGAAGCTCTACGGTGCGCTGCCTGTAGCCTGGACGATCCGTTCGGAGCAGGACCTGGCAGAGAACAGCAGGTACTTCGACATCATGATCTTCGACAGCTTTGTCCCTGATCACACGGGTATTTCCCTGCAGACACAGAACACTGTGGGATAAGAGATACGAAACACGGCAACCGGTATACCGAGATCGGTAGAAAGGGCAAAAGAAATGGCAAAAAAATGGGTCTATCTTTTCACGGAAGGTAATGCTGACATGCGTGAACTCCTGGGCGGCAAAGGCGCCAACCTCGCGGAGATGACGAACATCGGCCTGCCGGTTCCGCAGGGCTTTACGATTACAACAGAAGCCTGCACCCAGTATTATGAGGATGGCAGGAAGATCAACGATGAGATCATGGCGCAGGCCATGGAAGGCGTCGCAAAGATGGAAGAGATCAACGGCAAGAAGTTCGGCGATCAGAAGAATCCGCTTCTTGTTTCCGTCCGTTCCGGCGCCCGTGCCTCCATGCCCGGCATGATGGACACGATCCTGAACCTGGGCCTCAATGACGATGTTGTCGCGGCGATGATCGCCGGCAACTCCGACCCCGCTTTCGAGCGTTTTGTCTACGATTCCTACCGCCGTTTCATCCAGATGTTCTCGGACGTCGTCATGGAGGTCGGCAAAAAGTATTTCGAGCAGCTGATCGACCAGATGAAGGAAAAGAAGGGCGTTGAGTTTGACGTCGATCTGACCGCCGCCGATCTCAAGGAGCTGGCGGAGCAGTTCAAGGCCGAGTACAAGAAGCAGCTCGGCAAGGATTTCCCTTCGGATCCCGTGGAGCAGTTAAAGCTTGCTATCGAAGCGGTCTTCCGTTCTTGGGACAACCCGCGCGCCAATGTCTATCGCCGTGACAACGACATCCCGTATTCCTGGGGAACAGCGGTCAACGTCATGCCGATGGTCTTCGGAAACCTGAACAACGAGTCTGGTACCGGTGTTGCCTTTACCCGCGATCCCGCGACCGGTGAAAAGAAACTGATGGGCGAGTTCCTGAAGAACGCGCAGGGTGAGGACGTCGTTGCGGGTGTCCGCACACCGATGCCGATCGCGCAGATGGAACAGGAGTTCCCGGAGGCCTATGAGGAGTTCATCAAGGTCTGCGACACTCTGGAAAATCATTATCACGACATGCAGGATATGGAGTTCACTGTCGAGAACAAGAAGCTCTACATGCTGCAGTGCCGCAACGGCAAGCGTACCGCGCAGGCCGCTCTTAAGATCGCGTGCGATCTCGTGGACGAGGGCCACAAGACCGAGGCGGAAGCGGTCGCCATGATCGATCCCAGAAACCTGGACACCCTGCTGCATCCGCAGTTCGACGCCGATGCGATCAAGGCTGCCAAGCCGCTTGGCAAGGGCCTCGGCGCTTCTCCCGGCGCAGCCGCCGGCAAGGTCGTCTTCACGGCCGATGATGCCGTTGACTGGGCAAAGCGCGGTGAAAAGGTCGTTCTTGTCCGTCTTGAGACCTCTCCGGAGGATATCACCGGCATGAAGAGCGCTGAGGGCATCCTCACTGTCCGCGGCGGCATGACCAGCCATGCGGCGGTCGTTGCACGAGGCATGGGCGAGTGCTGTGTCTCCGGCTGCGGTGACATCATCATGGATGAGGAGAACAAGAAGTTTACGCTGGCTGGCAAGACCTTCCGCGAGGGCGATACGATCTCCATCGACGGCACCACCGGCAACATCTACGAAGGCATCATCCCCACGGTCGACGCCAAGATCGCCGGCGAGTTCGGTAAGATCATGGCCTGGGCTGACAAGTACCGCAGGCTCAAGGTCCGCACCAACGCGGATACTCCCGCGGACGCCAAAAAGGCCAGAGAGCTCGGCGCTGAGGGTATCGGTCTTTGCCGTACGGAGCATATGTTCTTTGCCGAAGACAGGATCGCGGCGTTCCGCGAGATGATCTGTGCGGATACGGCGGAAGCCCGCGAAAAGGCACTCGACAAGATCCTGCCTTACCAGCAGAGCGACTTCGAACAGCTCTTTGAGGCACTGGAGGGATATCCGGTCACGATCCGTTTCCTGGATCCCCCGCTGCATGAGTTCGTTCCTCACGAAGAAGCGGAGCAGAAGAAGCTGGCCAAGGCGCTCGGCAAGAGCCTCGATGATATCAAGGCGATCGTTGAGGGACTTAAGGAATTCAACCCCATGATGGGCCATCGCGGTTGCCGTCTGGCAGTCACCTATCCGGAGATCGCGGTCATGCAGACCAAAGCGGTGATCCGCGCTGCGATCAATGTGCAGAAAAAGCACAGCGGCTGGAATGTTGTTCCGGAGATCATGATCCCGCTCGTCTGTGAGGTCAAGGAGCTCAAGTTTGTCAAGGATATCGTTGTGGAAACGGCGGATGCCGAGATCGAAGCGGCGGGCAGCAGCCTCAAGTATGAAGTCGGTACGATGATCGAGATCCCGCGCGCGGCGCTGACGGCCGATGAGATCGCCAAAGAGGCAGACTTCTTCTGCTTCGGCACGAACGATCTGACGCAGATGACCTTTGGCTTCTCGCGTGATGATTCCGCCAAGTTCCTTGGTTCCTATTATGACACCAAGATCCTGGAGAACGATCCGTTCGCCAAGCTTGATCAGAACGGCGTCGGCAAGCTGATGGAGATGTCCATCAAGCTCGGCAAGCCTGTGAACCCGAGTCTCCATGTGGGTATCTGCGGCGAGCACGGCGGTGACCCGACCTCCGCGGAATTCTGCCACAGGATCGGTCTGGACTATGTTTCCTGCAGCCCGTTCCGTGTCCCGGTTGCCCGTCTTGCGGCGGCACAGGCTGCGATTACCGACCAGAAGGCCGATAAGAAGATCACAGTCGAGGACATCCAGGAAAAGATCAAGGATGTGACCGAGAAGGCTGCCAAGGTTGCCAAGGATGTCGCCAGGACCGGCAAAGACGTGGCAAAGGCCGGACTTGCCGGGGCAAAGGCCGGACTTAAGGAGGCCAAAAAGGCCTACAACGAGAATAAGTCCAAATAAGGGAACTACTCCCCCATAACGGGGGAGTTCAGGATCCAACATAGAGGAAAGTATCCGAAGAGGAAGGATACGGGAGGAGAAGATTATGAAGAACAAGAACCTGATGCGTAGAGTAGCTGCTGTCGCAGTTGCGGCGGCAATGACAGCTTCCCTTACTGCCTGCGGCGGCGCGGGCGGTAAGGGCGGCAATGCCATCAAGATCGGTGCGTCCGGCCCGCTTACGGGACCTGCCGCGGTCTATGGCACCGCTGTCAAGGCAGCGGCGGAGATGGCTGTCGAGGAGATCAATGCCAAGGGCGGTCTGCAGTTCACCCTGGATTTCGAGGATGACACCCATGACGCCGAAAAGGCTGTGACGGCCTATGGCGTACTTAAGGACTGGGGAATGCAGGTATCCCTTGCAACGGTCACCTCTTCACCGGGTGCCGCGGTTGCGCCGATGTATCGCGATGATCACATCTTTGCGATCACCCCCTCCGGGTCTTCACTTGCCATCATTTACGAGGATCCCGATAATGCCGCCAATCCTTACGGCAACATGTTCCAGATGTGCTTTACCGACCCCAACCAGGGTGTGGCGAGTGCTGACTATCTGGCAGCGCATCCGGCTCTCGGTACCCAGGTCGCCATCATCTACAAGAATGATGACAACTATTCCAGCGGTATCTACAACAAGTTCAAGAGCCAGGCGGCGACCAAAGGCCTTTCCATCGTTTATGAGGGTACCTTTGACGATTCCAACGCATCCGATTTCACCGTGCAGCTCAAGAAGGCACAGGATGCCGGCGCGGATCTGATCTTCCTGCCGATCTACTATGATCCGGCATCTCTGATCCTCACACAGGCAAACCAGATGGGCTATGCGCCGACCTTCTTCGGCGTGGACGGTATGGACGGTATCCTTACGCTGGAGGGCTTTGACACCTCTCTCGCAGAGGGTGTCTACCTGCTGACCCCGTTCTCGGCGGATGCTTCCGATGATCTGACCAAGAATTTCACGGCGAATTACAAGGCCAAGATGAATGACATCCCCAATCAGTTCGCAGCCGACGCTTATGACTGTGTGTACGCGATCGCGCAGGCCTGCGAAGCAGCGGGTGTCACGGCCGACATGAGCGCCACCGATATCTGCGACAAGCTGACCACGCAGTTCTCCTCCATGACCTTTAACGGTCTGACCGGACAGAACGTGACCTGGTCCCAGAGCGGTGAAGTTTCCAAGTCGCCCAAGGCTGTCGTGATCCAGAACGGCGTCTACGTGGGTGTGGAAGACTAAGTCATGGATTTTCTGTCTTATCTGATCAACGGCCTCGGCCTGGGCAGTGTGTACGCGATCATTGCCCTGGGTTACACGATGGTCTATGGCATCGCCAAGATGCTGAATTTCGCACATGGCGATGTCATCATGATCGGAGCATATGTGGCATTCTTTTCGATCAGTGATCTGGGGCTGCCACTGATCCCTGCTGTTTTGTTATCAGTTGCGGTATGTACTCTGCTGGGCGTTCTGATCGAACGCCTGGCGTACAAGCCGCTCAGATCCGCTTCAGCACTTTCGGTGCTGATCACGGCGATCGGCGTCAGTTATTTCCTTCAGAATGCGGCACAGCTTCTGTGGTCATCCTCCACCAAGGTTTTCCCGGGCGTGATCCCGAGCGGCGGTATCACCTGGAACGGGCTTACCGTCTCGTGGGTGACGATGATCACGATCAGTGTCTGCCTGGTGGTGATGACGGTGCTGATTCTGTTCATTAACTACACCAAGACCGGACGTGCGATGCGTGCCTGCTCTGAGGACAAGGGAGCCGCCACGCTGATGGGCATCAGTGTCAACCGGATGATCTCCATCACCTTTGCCATCGGCTCCGGCCTTGCCGCGTTCGCTTCCGTGCTGCTGTGCGCGACCTATCCTTCCGTGAACCCGACCCTCGGTGCGATGCCAGGTATCAAGGCATTCACGGCTGCCGTTTTCGGCGGGATCGGCTCGATCCCCGGAGCGTTTCTCGGAGGCCTTCTCCTGGGCGTGATCGAGATCCTGGCGAGAGCCTATATCTCCACACAGCTTTCCGATGCGATCGTTTTTGCTGTCTTGATCCTGATCCTGCTGATCAAGCCGACCGGGCTTCTCGGCAAGAAACTCAGGGAAAAAGTCTGACGAAAGGCCGGATGATGAAGAAAAAGATTGGACTTCCGGCGTTTCTGACGGACCGGAAATATCGAAGCAGGACCACTTCCTTTGCGTTTGTTATCTTTGGATGGGTCATCCTTGAGATCATGATGAACACCGGGAGTCTCTCCAGCCTGTTCACATCGCTCCTGGTGCCTGTCTGCTGCTATATCGTTGCCGCAATCGGACTCAATCTCAATGTCGGCATCTCCGGGGAACTGAACCTCGGACAGGCCTGCTTCATGAGCGTGGGTGCCTTTACGGCGGTCTGCCTCTCCGGGAGTCTGGCACAGACGATCCCTTCGCCGGTGATCCGCCTGATCCTGTCGCTTTTCGCGGGTGCCTTTGTGGCGGCCGTGTTCGGCGCTCTGATCGGAATCCCGGTGCTTAAGCTGGAGGGTGACTATCTTGCCATCGTGACACTGGCCTTCGGACAGATCGTCAAGAGTCTGATCACGAACACCTTTTTCGGCATCGATGATGCCGGCTTCCACTTCAGCTTTGTTGAGAACAAGGTGGAGCTCATGCCCGGCGGCAAGATGCTGCTCAACGGACCGATGGGTGCGACGGGAACGGAGAGGATCTCCAATTTCACGACCGGTATCATCCTGATCCTGATTTCGCTCCTGGTGGTATTTCACCTGATTTATTCCCGAAGCGGGAGAGCGATCATGGCGGCGCGTGATAACCGTATCGCCGCGGAATCCGTCGGGATCGGGATCTTCCGTACCAAGATGCTCTCCTTTGTGATCTCGTCCTGCCTCGCCGGAGCCGCCGGTGCTCTGTACGGACTGAACTATTCGACGCTTGTTCCGGCCAAGTTTGATTTCAACACTTCGATCCTGCTCCTGGTCTATGTGGTTCTGGGCGGACTGGGCAACATGACGGGGACGATCATCGCTACGGTGGTGCTCGTACTGCTTCCGGAGCTCCTCAGATCCATGCAGGATTACCGTATGCTTATCTACGCGATCGTGCTCATCCTCATCATGCTTCTTACGAATAACGAGACGGTGCGCACGGCGCTGCAGCGTATCCGCAGGAAAGTACGGGGGAAGACCAATGGATGAACGAAAGACTCCCGTATTGGAGGTTCAGGAACTCGGCATTGACTTCGGCGGCCTGACGGCGGTCAATGACCTCTCCATGGAGGTCTATGACGGCGAGATCGTCGGTCTCATCGGACCGAACGGCGCCGGCAAGACGACCGTCTTCAACATGCTCACCAAGGTCTATCAGCCGACCCGCGGAACGATCCGTTTTCTGGGCGAGGATACGGCTAAGAAGAACGTCGTAGAGATGAACCACGCGGGGATCGCCCGCACCTTTCAGAATATCCGCCTGTTCTCCGGACTGTCCGTCGCGGATAACGTCAAGACCGGTTTTCACGGGAGGATCCCGTATTCCCCGCTGACAGCGATCTTTCGTCTGCCCTCTTATTACCGCAAGGAAAAGGAGATCGACGAAAAGACGAAGGCGCTGCTGGAGATCTTCGGCCTTTCGGAGGAGGCGGATAACCTTGCGTCCAACCTGCCGTACGGTGCGCAGCGCCGTCTGGAGATCGCGAGAGCACTGGCGTCACAGCCCAGGCTCCTGCTGCTGGACGAACCCGCGGCCGGCATGAACCCGCAGGAGACGGAGGAACTCATGAGCATGATCCGTCTGGTACGCGATCGGTTTGAGACCTCGATCCTGCTGATCGAGCACGATATGAAGCTGGTCATGGGCATCTGCGAACGGATCACGGTGCTTAACTACGGCATGATGCTTGCGCAGGGAACGCCGGACGAGATCCAGGCAAACCCGGAAGTCATCAAGGCCTATCTCGGAGAGTGACAGACGATGCTCAGGATAAAAGATCTGAAAGTCAGTTATGGGATGATCGAAGCCATCAAGGGGATCTCGTTTGAGGTCGGTGACGGCGAGATCGTGACGCTGATCGGTGCCAACGGCGCCGGCAAGACGACGACGATGCACGCGATCTCAGGTCTTCTGAAACCCCGTGCGGGGAGCATCATGCTTGACGATACCGAGCTCACGAAGATCCCCGCCCACAAGATCGTTTCCCTCGGGCTGGCGCAGGTACCGGAAGGACGCCGCGTCTTTGCACAGCAGACGGTAGAGGAGAATCTGTATCTGGGCGCATACCAGAGAAAGGACAAGGAGGGGATCCAGAAGGATCTCGGTGATGTTTTTTCCCTGTTTCCCCGCCTGGAAGAGCGCAGAAAGCAGATGGCGGGAACACTTTCCGGCGGCGAGCAGCAGATGCTCGCGATGGGCCGGGCGCTGATGACCGGGCCTTCCATTTTGCTGCTGGACGAGCCCTCCATGGGACTTTCACCGCTGCTGGTCTCGGAGATCTTTCATATCATCGAGGAGATCAATAAAAAGGGGACAACGATCCTTCTTGTGGAACAGAATGCAAAGCGCGCGCTGGCAATCGCCGACCGCGCCTATGTGCTGGAAACCGGCTGCATTACCCTGAGCGGGACCGGAGAGGAACTGGCCAGGGATGAACGTGTAAAGAAAGCGTATCTGGGAGGGTAGAGCGATGTATGTTAAGGATCATATGACAGCAGACCCCATCAGCGTTTCCGGGGATACAGTGATCTCCAAAGCCGTGGAGATCATGCGCAAGAACAATTTTCACCGTCTTCCTGTCACGGATGAAGCCGGCAAACTGATCGGACTGATTACCGGCGGTCTGGTGGAGGAAAAGAGCGGGGAAAATAACACTTCCCTGTCCATCTTTGAACTGAACTATCTGCTTTCCAGAACGACGGTCTCGGATATCATGATCCGCGACGTGAAGACGATCCACGAGGGTGTTTTCCTTGAGGAAGCCGCACAGGTGATGATCGACAATGAGATCGCCGTGCTTCCCGTCGTGGACGATCAGATGCATGTGATCGGCATCATTACCGAAAAGGACATCTTCCAGGCGTTTAACGACCTGCTGGGACATCGTCACCAGGGGACGCGCTTTATTTTTACCTGTGAAGATCACCCGGGATTCCTGGTAGGAGTCACGAAGTGCTTTGCGGACAACAATGCCAATCTGGAGTCTGTGGCTGTATATCACAGCAAAGCTCGCGGTACGGAACTGATGGTCAAAGCGACCGGTGAGATCTCGGTGGAGAACATGACCGAGGTATTAAAGAATGCGGGTTATCAGCTGACCGGGATCGCGCAGACGCTGGCAGACGGTACGGTGAAGCATTTTCAGACGCCCTGATGCGCCTGCCCGATCAGATGATCCTATAAAGCTTATTCACTGTCTCTCTTGATCTCGAGTGCTTTGTCGGCAATATATGTGCCGAGGACAATGTACCCGAGATCATTCATATGGACGTTGTCCGAGAAAAAGGTTTCCCAGGTATCCTGCTCCAGTCCGTTCAGGATGTTTTCGGCCGGCAGGTTGATGATGAAAAAGTTGTGACTCTCCGCAACCTTGCGTTCCACGGATTTGAGCCAGGAGAAGTCATAATAGGGCTCGATACCCATGTGGGCATGCGGGGTGGAGGGCAGGATCACAAAGATATCCGCGTTGCCGTAAAGTTCCTCGATCCGGTCACACAGAGCATTGAAATCATAGGTAAAGGTTCCGGGTGTCTCCAGATCGCCGATGGCACATCTGGTACCGTAGAACCAGTCGTTGTAGCCTCCCATGAGAAAGACCGCGTCGGCTTTTTCATAGGTGTCCAGTGAATCGATGATGGTGAAATTACCCTGGCTCCAGATTGAGGATCCGCCGACGCCGCGGTTGTATACAGGGACATTGTAGTAGTAGGCCATTGCCAGCGGATAATTGGGGATCCAGGCCAGACGTCCCGGCCCTGCCTGTACGCCTGCTGTGACACTGTCGCCGATGCAGAGGATCTGTTTCCATGGGCATCGTGCCCCTTCCAGATGCGACATGGCGCGGTAAAAGCCTTTCCAGGTCCAGTTCTCCGCTTTATCAGCCATCTCCGAAAGATCACCGTTGGGGATGATCGCGACCGCGCAGATATCGACATCGATCTGTGTGCCGTTTTCATCCGCAATGCTGACGGTGATGTGGGCGGTTCCCGGAGAGAGGCCTGCCAGAGAACCGTCTTCCGCGACGGAGACGATCTCGGGATGATCTGATTCCCAGGAGACAGGGTAACGGATCTCTTTATTGCCTTTTGTAACCTTGGCATAGAGTCTGTTGACATTGTCAACCTGAATGACCAGTACATGGGCACTGATCGTGACCTTGAGCTCCTGATCAGCTTCCCCTCCGGACGTCGTCGCTTCCGGAGCAGCAGCTTCTTCTGATTTCGGCTTCATATTATCAATGAGCGTTGTCAGCTGCGCCGCCCTGACCGATGCGTTAAAGAGAGAAGAAATCAGTACAGATGCCAGTACTGTACCGATGATTCTGCGAATGATCACTTTTGCGGATTTTTTCATACTTGGAAACCTCCTGTTATTCACGATTATAGCATGCTTTTTGCTCTTGTCACGCGTGATCACGGTCTTTTAAGAAACCTTTAAGAAAACGTTCAGAATATTTATAAATGAATTATCTCTTGACGCGCGGCTCCCGATACCGTATACTCTTCTTTGACGCTTTAACGCGTTGATGCGATTATGCATTGAAGTATGGAGGGAGAGGTACATGGTTATCAAGATTCTGCTGCTCATCGTCTTTTTTGCCATCATGATCGGCGTCGGATTCTATTCCAGGAAACGCGCGGCAAATGTCAATGATTACGTGCTCGGCGGCCGCACGGTCGGTCCCTGGATCACAGCGTTCGCGTTCGGGACATCCTATTTCTCATCGGTCGTCTTTATCGGATATGCGGGTCAGTTCGGCTGGAAGTACGGTATCGCTTCGACCTGGATCGGACTCGGGAACGCTTTCGTCGGCTCGCTCCTTGCCTGGCTCGTTCTCGGCAGACGTACGCGTATCATGACGCAGAAGCTGGAAGCCAGGACAATGCCGGAATTCTTCGGCAAGCGCTATGATTCCAAGAGCCTGCAGATCATCGGCTCCGTCGTTGCCTTTGTCTTTCTGGTACCGTACACGGCCTCCGTTTACAACGGACTCTCCAATCTGTTCGGTATGGCGTTCAACATCCCGTATCAGGTATGCGTGGTCGTTATGGCTGTCCTGACAGGTATCTACGTGATCGTCGGCGGATACATGGCTACGGCACTCAATGATTTCATCCAGGGCATCATCATGCTGATCGGCATCTGCGCTGTCATCTGGGCGGTCCTTTCGGGGCAGGGCGGTTTTCTTTCGGCACTGAACAAGCTCTCCGAGATCCCCGCGGATGATGTGGCTGTTCCCGCGCTTCAGGGCAGCCAGGGTCTGCTGACATCCTTTTTCGGGCCGGATCCGCTGGGGCTCCTCGGCGTTGTGATCCTGACGAGCCTGGGTACCTGGGGACTGCCGCAGATGGTCCAGAAATTCTACGCCATCCGTGATGAGAAGGCGGTCAAGACAGGAACGGTCGTCTCCACCTTTTTCGCGCTGATCATCGCCGGCGGATGCTACTTCAACGGCGGTTTCTCCCGTCTCTTTGATGTCCCGGCGATCCACAAGGACGGCGGCGGGATCGCTTTTGATATGATCGTGCCGCAGATGCTCGCGACACTGCCGGATCTGCTGATCGGTGTCGTGATCGTGCTGGTGCTCTCCGCGTCGATGTCGACGCTTTCCTCACTTGTTCTGACCTCCAGCTCCACACTCACGCTGGACGTGCTCAAAAAGACCTGCATGAAGAAGATGACGGACAAAACGCAGCTCGTCGTCATGCGTGTCCTGGTTGCTTTCTTCATTGTGCTGTCGTTTGTGCTGGCGCTGAATCCGCCGACATTCATCGCACAGATGATGGGTATTTCCTGGGGAGCCCTCGCCGGCGCTTTCCTGGCACCGTTCATGTACGGCCTGTATTCCAAACGTGTGACCAGGCTTTCGGTCTGGGCAAGCTTTGTGACCGGCGTAGGGATCACGGTACTGAACATGTTCCTGAATTTCTTCAAATCTCCCATCAATGCCGGTGCGGCAGCGATGATCGCCGGTCTGATCGTGGTACCGGTCGTATCGGCGGTCACTCCGAGCCTGGATAAGAAGTTTGTGGATGAGATCTTTACCTGCTATGACCAGAAGGTCACGGTACATCGGAAGACTTCCCTGGAGGATGATGAATAAAGTCGTAAACAGGAAAAAGAAACCGCTCCGGTGAATTCCGGAGCGGTTTTTCTTTCAGAGCGTTTTTCAGGTCATGCCTTGGCGTTTCGGTTTTTGACATTGAGAAGCGTTTCGATCAGCGCATCGATCTCACGCTGGGAGAGGACAGCGAGGCTTCCCGCACCGGTGTCCGCAAAGGTCTGTGAACCGTTATAGGTTCGTATATCATGGAGCGTCTCGATCAGGGAATCGATCTCTTCCTGTGTGAGCAGTCGCTGCTCCTCAGCCGCAACATCGATGAATTCCCGGCCGCTGCCTTTCTGCTTGGCTTCGCGCAGTGCCTTGATCAGCGCATCGATCTCCTCCTGGGAAAGACATCCGCCCCGGAAGGCGATCGCTTCGCTCAGAGTCTTGTGCTCATCGAGCATTTTGACGTCCTGTAACGCGTAGATGAGTGCATCGATCTCTTTTTGTGAAAGAATTCTGTCCATGGATTCAGATCCGCCTTTCCTGATGAGCATCATAGAACACACCATCAAATTATAGCATGTTTTCGCATCGGATGCCAGTATTTGGGAAAATCTTTATTCGATTCTTTCACAAAGCAGCCCGCCCGTGATACAATACCCCCATGTTCAGCAGAAAGTACATCGGAAAGATCTGCGGGATCACGATCCTGATCCTTGCCGCAGCGGGAGTTCTGTATCTGTTCTCGGGACTCTTCGGCAGGGACGGGGATGCTGTGCGCATCACGCTGAACGGTACGAAGATCAGCGTGTCGGGAAAAGGCGCCGCCGCGGAGGACGGGGGCGTCCGCATCACCTCCGGCGGAAGCTACCTGATCACCGGTACGCTGGATGACGGGAATATCATCGTGGACGCGGACAGATCCGACAAGGTATATCTGACGTTTGACGGCGTGAACATCACCTGTGACAGTGACGCCTGCCTGAGAGTGGAGCAGGCGGATAAAGTCGTTCTGACGCTTTCTGACGGGACAGAAAACAGTCTGACCGGCGGAGAGACGATGCCTGATGAAGCACAGGAGGACAAGGTCAGCGGGGGGATCTTTACCCGGGATGACCTGACGATCGGCGGAAACGGCTCTCTGACGGTCACATCCGGCTGCCGGCACGGCATCACAGCCAAGGATGATCTGGAGATCAGCGGCGGCAGCATCAGGGTCACAGCTCCGCAGGACGGTATTCACGTCAATGACAGCTTCCGCTTTTCCGGCGCCTCTCTGCGGATCAATGTATCGGATGATGCGATCCACTCCGATACGGATGTCCGTATTGAGAGCGGTCAGATCCGGATCGACAGATGCTATGAAGGGATCGAGGCACCGAACATCGATATCTCGGGGGGCGAGATATCGATCCGAAGTGACGACGACGGGATCAATGCCGATCAGGAGATCAGCGTTTCGGGCGGCTTTATTGAGATCGTAGTCGACAGTGCCGAGGACGCGGACGGTCTTGATTCCAACGGTGATATCCGCATCTCGGGCGGTAATCTCAGGATCAGTCTGATCGACCGCGGATTCAACTGTGCGCTTGACTATGGAATGGAGAAAAACGGCACCATGGAGATCACCGGAGGAACGGTCATCGCCTGCGGATCCAGGGCAATGGCGGAGGCCTTCTCCGACACCTCGACGCAGACCTCCGTACTCTACAATACCTCTGAGACGAGGG
>JAILFA010000042.1 GCA_024687125.1 Lachnospiraceae bacterium | reverse complement strand
CCGGACGGACCCACGAATGCGGTCATGGTATTCTCCGGTATCTCAAGGCTGACATCATTTAATATCTCGTTGTCGCCATATGCAAAGGATACATTCTTAAGCGATATTCCATGCCCGGCCGGCACGTATTCTTTTCCGTTCTCGTCCATAACGGGAAGAAGATTCACCTTTTCGGCTTCCTCGATCGAACTCGAGATGACTCTTAATACCGTGAGTCCCGCCCCGGTCTGTTCGATATCGGAGAAGACCTGAAAAGAGATGATGATCATCATCAGGGCATATGTGATGGTCACGGTTCCGGAAATGAACATCGCCACAGCAAGCAGCATTAGCAATGCTTTAAATATGCCCAAAACCGTTCCCTGGATCCTGGCATACGGAATAAAGAGTTTTTCCATAGCCAGGTTGCTGTCGCGGTTATCATCGATCGCTTTCTTTAATGCTTCATCCCCCTTTCCGGTCAGGTTGAATGATTTAATGACACTCATCCCCTGAAGACTTTCAAGGACCTTTGATACGAGCTTCGCCTGATTTTTCTGTCTTACGGGTGATTTTAACCTGCTCTTCTTTTCCATTGAGGAGGTGATAAGCATGTAGACCACCATGCCCGTAAGCACGATCCCTCCGAACCGCCAGTCGAAAAACAGAAGGCAGAGCAGGAATACAACGGCATTCATCAGACCGCTTAAGATGAGCACAAGAACATTGGCGCCCTGGTTCTCAACGACATCCAGTACGGTAGTTGCAATACCGGTGATCTGTTCAAGATTATTGTCGTCAAAATAGCCCATCGGAACTTTTTTCAGTCTTTCCGCGATCTCGAGACGCTTATAAGCGCTCATGAAATATCCGGCGTGGACCGCCTGAAGATCCGAAGCCATCTTAAGAAGGAACTGTCCCAGGATGCTCACTCCCAAAAGGATGAGCGCAGTCCATGCGGGCTTCATCGTCCTGTCACCCTGTTCAAAAGCCAGGAGCACAAAATAGATCGCCGCCATCCTGAACATCGAAAATAATGATCTGAAAAATGATATCAGTACCGCTCTGTATATCCTGATCTTTTCCTGACCGGAAAAAGCTGTTATCTTTCTTATTGCTTCGAGCATTAAGCTGCACCTCCTTCGCTTACATGTGACGTCCACATGTTCTTGTAAAGTTCACTGTTTTGGAGAAGTTCGCCGTGTGTTCCGACGCATTCTACCGTTCCGTCATTTACAAGAACCACCTGATCGGCTTCCGTGATCGTAGAAAGCCTGTGCGCGATGATGATCACCGTTTTGTCTTTGATCAGGCCTGTAAGAGCTCTTTGTATGACTGCTTCATTCTCGGGATCGATATATGCCGTGGCTTCATCAAGGATGACGATGGGCGCATTTTTGAGCATCGCCCTTGCGATCGCGATCCTTTGACGTTCACCGCCCGACAGATGCGTTCCGCCGCTTCCGACCTTTGTGTCGTATCCCTGTGGAAGCGCCCTTATGAATTCATCGCATCCGGATGCCTTTGCGACCTCGCATACCTCTTCATCCGAAGCAGTCGTCTTCCCCATCCTGATATTGTTCATTACCGTATCGTCGAACAGCCAGTTATCCTGTGATACATAAGCGATCTGATCGTAAAGCTGGTTAAGCGGTATCTGTTTCAGGTCCTTTCCGTCCATCTTTATCACGCCTTCTGCCACATCCCAGAAACCGCCTATGAGTTTTGCTATCGTCGATTTGCCGCTCCCGGAAGGACCGACCAGCGCCGTGAAACTTTTTTCGGGTATGGTGAGATTAACGTTATGAAGGACTTCTTCCCCTTCGTGATAGGAATAAGTAACATTACAAAGCTCAATATCGTGACTCTTAAACTCGACCGGCGTTTCCGAATGATGCTGTTCTTCACCGGAGAGTAGTTCATCGACCGTTGCCACCGTGGTGGCTACTTTCGCAGAGGAGTCCGTAAACTGTATCGCCGCGATGATGGGTCCGACAATGCACATCGAAAGCATGATCGATGTCATGAAAACTTCTGCCGTTATGCTTCCTGTCATATACATCCGCCAGCCCAGGGGCAATACCGTGATCAGCGTACAGGGTGCGATCGTGTAGCAAAGTGCCTGACAAACTTCGGTTTTCTTCATCCAGTGATAATAGAAGGCAGCATTTGCCATCACCTTGTCCCTGAATTTCTGATAAGATGACTTGCTCTGATTATAGGCTTTGATGACTTCGATCCCATGAACATATTCGACGATGCTCGCATTCATGTCCTGTGTGATCTCCACCGATCTGGCGTAATCTTTGCTATACCCGGAAGCGATAAATCCGAAAAACATCAGTCCGACAGGTACCGAGATCAGGCAGATGAGTCCCATTCTCCAGTCAATGGTCATCATGTACACCCAAACCGCCAGGGCACCGATGATGTTCGATGTCAGCTCCGGTATCATGTGCGCCATCGGACGTTCCATACACTCGACCTCATCAACGATGATCTGCTTCAGTTTTCCGCTTGAAGTATCGATGATGGTGCCGAGCGGCATGCGGGGAAGTTTTGCGAAGATCTGCTTTCTGATCTCGCCTAATATCGTAAAAGTTGCTTTGTGGCTTACACTGAGGCCCATGGCGTAAAGAATGCTCCGCAGCACAAAACCGGCAAGCGCCAGCGCGATAAAGATCAGATACTGATCCCAGTCTTTGTTTCCTGATATCATTCCTGATATGATCCTTGCTGCACAGACATACGGGATCAGGCCCGATATAACTCCAAGCACCGCGAGCAATACGGACAGCATCAGTCTGCCGTGCTCTGCTTTTGCGATCTGCCAGAGCCTTAACATGGGATTCGTCTTCCTGCTACTCAATTTTTATATCCTCCTTTTT